>NZ_LT907975.1:3507928-3838416 GCF_900217235.1 Pseudodesulfovibrio profundus
GTCTCATATTGAGAGCGCAGGAGAGTATATGTTGCACAACTGTAATGAAATCAGACTGCTTCATGCGCATCCGCTCCTAATTCTCCGTATGGAGAGATTCTTCTAGATGGCAGCTTTTCTGAAACGCGGTGGGTAGTTTTTGGTTTCCCACCCCCTCTTCAACGAAAGACATGCGAACTTTTATGACTTACAGTTTTCGTGGTGAGAATTAAGCCTTCTTGTGTGTCTTCGTGTCCGCTATATGTCCGCTTTTCTCTCGGTGCCATGCAATATCGACAACATTTCGCGCTTTCTGCACGCCCTGCACATCAAACTACGAAAGAGCTTGGCGGCAATAAAGTCCAGTGTTATCAAGTTGTTGTTTGGTTTTACGTGTTTACTGTCCACAAGAATGGCATTCAAGAGGTCGTGGGTTCAATTCCCTCCAGCTCCACCAATGAATTTTAAAGAGGTTGTCCAGTATTTGGATAACCTCTTTTTTGTTGTGGTATTATCCTGATAATAAGTTCGGTTCTTCACTTCCTTCAATGGTTGTTCGGGGATGGCTAGCAATGGCCTTTTGAACTTTGGAAAACGGTCTTTCAAAAAACATGTCAACACCCTGTTTTAACCTTTTTTCGCCCATTCTTATGCCATCCTCACCCGCTATCATTCAGAACAGAAAACCCGTGTTAGGCTTTCTGCCAAATCCAAAGTAGTCTCAAGCTGGGACAGAAAGGAGAAGGTGATATGGCTAAAAGAAATGTACAGCACATTGGTGACGACCAGTTGGCTTACGGGATGCCCAAACATATGGTTGGAGTCTCTACACAAGAGAGTTTGGTAAAGTTCAAGAGGGCAGAAGCAGGCTATGAGAGTAAGAATGAAAAACCGCCCAAAGATCCGAAAGACAATTACTACTGGACCGTCCATCCTAAGCCGAAAGCATGTGAGAAGTGCAAGGCTTTGGAAGGGAGGGAGTTTATAGAAAAACCTGAACGTCCTCATCCCAATTGCAAGTGTGAGATTAAGAAGCATCCGTTGCGGAGACCAAAACGATATATTAATGGATATTTATTGGGCCATGCTTGGCATTTATTTACTGGTGGGAAGCAGGTTGATATTTCGTTTGACGGTGTGTCGGGTGGGCTCTTATCTGGTGTTCATGTACAGAGCAACCATGGACATTCTGAACAGGTTGCTTGCATGCCGCATTCAAGCAATGCGACAACGCTCACAGTAGATCAAACATCCCCTGTCCCTTGGAGGATTTCGTTGATTGCTGTCGGCAATAACACTGCAGTTAATTATACGATTATATATGAGGATTGGGATGATTAGACAGAGTTTGGTAGTCGTTTGGGCTACAGCTGTTTTGTTTGTTTGCTTTGATCAGTCGGTTGCATGTGAAATTGATTTGCCATGCGAAAGCGTAAGGGAAATTGCCGTTTCACGAGGCATCATTCATTTGTCAGCAGGGAGGGAGGAAATTGTCTACGTGGCATGTGTTTATTTGAATGCTTCACAGACTGTTTTGCAAAAAGCCCTTGAGGATTGTCCTGATCAAACCATTTCAATTGTGGGGCATAAATTCAAGACGAGAATTCACCTCACAGATATATCAACCAATGGATCTTGGTTTAGCATTATTCGTTCTACCCCTGAAGAAGCTTTGAATGAGGGATTGAATTTTTGTCCGGAAAAAGTGAAGTCTTATCTTTCAGAGGCGGATGGTGGATAACCATCTTCAGCACAAAATCATCGCTTTTTGCCAAAATCTGTTGTTATTTTTGATAAATAACTAATAATTTCAGATTATAAAAGCCCACGCCTTGAATGGCATTCAAAAAGGTCGTGGGGTAAATCCCCCACCAACTCCACCACAGAATTATAAAGAGGTTAGAAGTGGGTTCAGGAAACTGGACCACGAGCTAAGGTGGACGTAAGAAGCCCAAAGGAGGCTTTTGATGTCCAGGAAAAGAAGGAACTTTACCGCCGAATTCAAGACCCGTGTCGCGTTGGATGCCTTGTCCGGCGAACACACCCTGTCCGAGCTCGCCAGCAGGTACGGCGTGCATCCCAACCAGGTTTCCCAGTGGAAGAAGCAGGCCAAGGAGCAGATCGTAGCTGGCTTTGCGGGCAAGGCCCAAAAGACCCAACAAAGCGATGAGGCCCGGATAAAAGAGCTTCACGCCAAGATCGGCCAGCTCACGGTGGAGAAGGATTTTTTGCAACAAGCCTTCGCAAAGATATGAGCTGCGAGCGAAGGCGAGACATCGTCGACAAGGGGCATCCGATGCTCAGTGTTCGACGGCAGTGCGAAATCCTCAAGCTGCACCGCTCAACGTACTATTACCAGCCGATCGGCGAGTCCGCGTCCAACTTGGCGCTCATGAAGCGCATCGACGAGTTGTTCCTGGAGTTGCCGTTCTTCGGCTCCCGGCAGATGCGCAACATCCTGCGCGATGAGGGCCATCAACTCGGGCGCAATCGCGTCCGGCGGCTCATGCGCAAGATGGGGTTGATGGCGGTCTATCAGAAGCCGCGAACCAGCCAGCCTCATCCGCAGCACAAGACGTATCCGTATCTGCTGCGCGGCAAGGCGATCACGAGGCCGAACCAGGTGTGGTGCGCCGACATCACGTACATCCCGATGAAGCGGGGCTTCCTGTACCTCGTGGCGATCATGGACTGGCACAGCCGCGCGGTGCTCTCCTGGCGGCTGTCGAACACCATGGAAGCGGACTTCTGCGTGTCCGCCCTGGAGGAGGCCCTGAACCGCTACGGCGTGCCCGAAATCTTCAACACGGACCAAGGCTCGCAGTTTACGAGCTACGAGTTCACACGGACGCTCCGGGAAGCCGGAGCCCGCATCTCCATGGACGGCCGCGGCCGCTGGATGGACAACGTCATGATCGAACGCCTGTGGCGATCACTGAAATACGAATGCGTGTATCTGCGGGAATTGGAAACGGGAAGCGAGTTGCGGCAGGCCCTGGCCTGGTGGATCGATTTCTACAACAACCGCCGCCCACACAAGGCGTTTGACGGCAGAAAGCCGATGGAGATATATCAGGAAGGCCCCAAGCCAGAGGGGGTACCCCCTCTGGCTTGGCCCCACAAGGCGGCGTAGCCTATGAAACTGTCCACCTTAAATTCGCCGCTGACTGGTCCAAGGAAGTGAACCCACTTCTGTTGTCCAGTTTCTTGGATAACCTCTTTTCAGTCAGTATCATTGACTCTTCATGATCATTTGAAAGATACAGCATCCACTTTGCCATTGTGTTTTTTGATAGGTGGACATCTGATATCGGTAGGATTAATTTAGTTTCGTGTCGATTCTTAAGCATCTAGTTTTCGGATGGTGATTATGAATAAGTGGTGTTTATTGGTTGTGGCCTTGGTGCTTATGCCAAATCTTGCATATGGTTCGATCGGTTTTACATCGATAGTGGATGCTTCCGAAGCAGCTCGCCCTCTTATGCTATCCATATGGTATCCATCTGATGGGGATCAGTCTGATATTATTGGAGGTAATGCTGTATTTCGAGGAGAGTACGCTGCTCTCGATGCAAAGGTAGTAGGCAAACACCCGCTTATCGTACTCTCTCATGGCGGCTTGCGGTCTACAAAGGATTCCGGCGCGTGGCTTAGTGCTGCTTTGGCGAAGGCAGGCTTCATAGTCATTGAAGTCAATGCGCCACGTCCAGAAAATCCGGCAATGGCAGTAGACGAGATATGGCAACGCCCACGCGATATCAGCCGGGCTCTCAGTGTGATTTTAGACAACGCAGCTTGGGCGGATCATATTGATGAGAAAAAAGTTGCCGTTATCGGTTTTGCCCTTGGCGGCACAGCGGCTTTGTCTCTTGCGGGTGCAGAGCTTGACGCTGAAAGGTATTATGAATCATGTGCTGATGCGGGCTCAATAGGAGCCGATTGTACGTGGTTTTCGTCCCATAACGTTGCTTTGAATCAGGTCGATCAGGACGAGTTTGAGCAATCCAGACATGATCGTCGTTTTACCTCTGCAGTGTTGATAGCCCCCGAGTATCTGGAGGCATTTTCGATTGAGAGTGGAATGGCATTGGCTCCAACGCTGTTGATTTCACTTGGTAGCCAGGAGATGAAGACGCTCAGACTTCCTCATGTTGAGAAAAAAGCAATCGACGAGGCAAATCGCTTAGATGCGTTTGCTGTGTGCACCGAGTCTGGACCTCAAATCTTGCTTGAGGAGGAGGGCGATGCTGCTCTGTGTGGTACTTCTCCCGAGGAACGTGTTCGCATTCACGCATTGATTGCAGATATGATTGTATCTTTTTTGGCTCGTAACTTCTGACAGTAGTCCCTCAATCATAATGTTATCCTTCCAACGGCTTCGTCCATCCATTGAGATTCGAACGCCAGGGCAGTTCACCAAGGCTCCCCACCCCGGCAAAACAAATTGAAGTTACGCAGATACTCGTTTATTGGAGGTGTGCCGAACATTCCGCATACTTTCAACTCCCAGGCAAATGAGCAGGCGATCAAATGGATATACGAGGAAGCGTACCCGGCGTACGTACCGGAAAGATTTCTGAGCTAAGTCCGCTGGACTCGGGCAAACACAGCCATCTTCTTGTCGCACTCGCTCGTGGTGCCGAAGCGCTCAGCAGCAGCAAGGGCTGGCCTGATGGCGTGTCTGAGCTGATCGCTGATCTGGGGCAGACCACGGGTGTCAGCCGTGTGTGGTTGTTTCAGGTGCTGGAGTTGACCGATAAGCACATGCTGATGAACTTTCCGTTTGAATGGGTGGATGAGAGTACGCACGCGCTAAAGAAAATGGGCCGGTACGACACCAAACACTGGAATTTTGAAACGTGTTCGGTCACTTATCGGACGCTGGTGGCAAGCCGCAGACGGAAAGAATGGCAGACGGCCATCATCCATGAGTTGGACGAGAGTGATTTCAAGGACTATCAGATGGATCAGGGTGTCCAGTCGACGTTGAGCGTTCCCGTGTATGTGCAGGGAGAGTGGTGGGGGCTGCTCGGTCTGGACGACAGCACGCGTCCATATCAATGGAAAGATGAGGAAATTTCTTTGGTGCGTATGGCGGCGCATCTCATCTCCAGTGCGGTTATTCTTGATCGACTGAACTCCGCCAACAGACAGTTCGAGATATTATCAAACCTGACGGAATCCAATGCGTGGGAGCTTGATATCAACAGCGGTTACTGCTGGTGCGATGCAAGGATCATTTCCGGAGTCAGCGGTCTGAGTGATAATGTGCACCTGTCCATTCTGCAGGTTTTGCGGCGCATTCATCCCGAGGATCGGGGCGGCCTCTTTTATTACCTGCGCAATCAGCTCAAACGCGGTGAACTGACCTTTCGTCAGGACATGCGTATCCTCCGCGACAACGAGTTTGTGTGGAGCGAAGTGATCGCGAAAATCAGTGTTGATGCCATAGGTCGGCTGCAGAAAATGGCTGGCATTGCCATTGATATCCCGGAGCGCAAGGAGAAAGAAGAGCAGCTATTCCGGGAAGCTAACCTGGATACCTTGACCGGAGTCGCCAATCGCGGGGCATTCGATAACCACCTGAAGCAGATGATCCGCATGTTTGCAGAGGACGGCATCCTGTTCAGTCTGCTTTTGATGGATGTGGATCATTTCAAAGCGGTCAATGACACATGGGGGCATGGCATTGGTGACATGGCACTCAAACATGTCTCGCAGATTCTGCAAAAGACCATGCGCGATGGCGATTTCGTCGCACGGATCGGAGGCGAGGAATTCGCCATGCTGGTGCGTTGTGTCGAGCCGGAGACAGCGGAAATGATTGGTGAGCGGATCCGTCACAATATTGAGGCTTCACCGCTTATCACACCGGAAGAAACGGTTCCACTGACTGTTTCCATTGGTATCTTCAACGTATCGAATGAATCCACACTGTCTGATTGTGAATCAATGCTTTCCAAGGCAGATGTCGCGCTCTACCAGGCAAAAAGCACCGGACGAAACAAGGTCGTGACCTGCTGAGAAAGCAAAGAGGCTTGGATGCACCTAATTCAATGATGCCTCCTGTAGTGCCTCTGGATCAGAACGTCTTGTCCAGTATGTAGCGTTTCCCTTCCTGTGCCAGAGGGAAAGGGGAGCTTTGCTGCGGGGAAGTGTGGTAGCCAAGTACTTTTCCAGGAATTGCTCGCTGCAAAGCTTCCACCTGCTTCCAGTGGGTGTGGACACTGTCAGGATTCTCGAAGTCTATTTCATGAAATACCAAGTCGCAGGGGGCGAACCACTGTGCGCTCAGTTCCGATTGTTTCAATATGGAGTTGAGCGTTTCGTCATACTTGGTGTCCCCGGAGTATCCGAAACCCTTTCCGCCTGCGGTGAATTTGAGGCCAATGGTTCCGTAGGGGAGTATGTGGTGATTCCAGCGGCTTTCGATGGTCAGGGAATCCAGAGCAAGGGGGACACCCGGTTGCAAATACTGGATGTTCACATGATCTATGAGGTCAGGAAACAGAGGTGTGTACAACTCCACAAGCAAATCGTAGGCATTCTCCGCCATGAGCAGATTCAGGGGGCGACCCGTTTTTCGGGCGCGGGCCAGGCAGGCTGTGACCCCCTGGACATGATCCTCGTGGTTGTGCGTGAACAGGAAGTGGGTGATGTCGTCCCAATGGATGTCGTGACGGGCAAGGGTGTGGGCCGGATAACCGCACGGGTCGATCCATACGACGTGATCATCAAAACGAACGATGGTATTAGCCGGCGTGTCGTAGAGTCCATTGCCGCAGCCTATGGGCATCACTTCCAAGCAGGTTCTGGGTGCGTTGTCCCGTTGGATGGTGCGCAGCAGGGAGTTTGTTTCTGCGTCGATATCAGTGCCGGGTTTCAACTCATGGCCGGAATAAATGACGACGCCGTTGTCGGAAACAGTGATATTGCCATCTTCACAACGGATGGAGAGTGCGCCCGTTGTGTAGTCCGGTTCGGCGACCCGGAGATGGAACCATCGGTCGAGCCAATCGGTCTTCACTATTGAAAGACGTTTTTCATCAAAGAAATAAGGGAAGATGTGCTCAAGGTGAGCGTGGAGTTGTGCGACATTTTGCCGTGTCCCCACATAGGTTTTGGGCGGGGCGTTCTTTTTTTCCGCGCTCCACAGGACAAACTCTTCGCCGGTTCTGTTGTCGCCGGCCATGGAGACTTCCCAATCCGGCACGACTACGATGTCGTCATGGATGTCGTGATCGCCCAGAAACTTCACTATGTCGGGCATGCTGCCAATGCGAACCACATTGCGTGCGGTTCGGACGATGTCCACATGCATGCCACCGTACTCTATGCGCTGTACGTGCTCCGACAGAGTGGTTAACCGGCTAGTTCTCATTGTGTGTCCTTGGCAGTGATGTATGTGTTTACATCGTTTGCGCTTTTTACCGTATTGAAACGGCTAATTCAAGCATTCTCAGGGGGTGTGCACGGTTTGCTATATTATATTTTTTCAATATGTTAACAAAATCGTCATGTGTTTGTTGACACAAATTCATCCTCGCTGATAGAGGAATGTAATCGTTTACATGGAGGGACTGTGAGTACAATTCTTGATGTTGCGCGTTTGGCAGGCGTATCGACTGCCACGGTGTCACGGGTGATCAATTCTCCTGATGCCGTGCGTGAGGAAACGCGCAAGAAAGTCCAGCGTGCCATGAAAACGTGCAACTACAAATACAATGCCCTTGCACGAGGCTTTGTCACCAAGAAATCCAATACGATCGGTTTGATCATCCCCAACATCGACAACCCTGTTTTTGCCGAGTCCACACTGGGCGTGCAGGAATATGTCGAGGAAAAGAACATCAAGGTCATTCTCGGCAATACCTCGTACCGGCCCTCCCAGGAGGAGAAACTGGTCAAGGTTTTGCGGGAGAGCCAGGTGGATGGTCTCATCATAACAAGTACCGATCCCACAGGGCCACTTGTGCAGGCCCTTGTTGACGAAGGGTTTCCCTTCGTACTCCTGTTCAGCACCATCAAGGGCGGACCGATCTCCGCTGTTGGTGTCGATAACTATCGAGGCGGCTATGTGGCTACGGAACATCTCGTTTCACTGGGCCACAAGCGTATCGGCATTATTTCCGGTAACTTCTCGGTAACTGACAGGGGGTATCATCGCTGGTGCGGTTACAGAGGATGTCTGCGCGATCATGGTATCGAGTATGACGAGAACCTGTTGGTCCAGACCGAATACTCCCTGAGCGGTGGCAGCAAATCCATTAAAACCCTGCTGGAATTGTCTGAACCGCCCACCGCTGTTTTCTGTTCAAACGACTATATCGCCCTCGGCGCCATGAAGGGTGCTCGCGAGATGGGGCTGCGCCTGCCGGATGATCTGTCCATCGTCGGCTTCGACGACATGCAGACTGCGTCCTACATGGTTCCGGCCCTGACCACTGTTCGTCAGCCCGCTTACGAGATGGGGCGTCGGGCTGGGGAGTTGCTTTTGCAACTCATCGAGGAGCCGGGCAACCCTGTTCAGGATATGATGGACACCAAACTGGTGATTCGGGAATCGACAATCTCCGCATCGCATGATGTGGATAAAGATAGTAAATAACTGGTATTTGGGGATTGAAAACCGTTGCGACTGAAACGTCTAACGAAAACCACACTGGAGGAAACAGTATGAACTTCAAGAAAACTCTCGCCGTTCTGTGTGCAGGCCTGGTCCTGACACTGGCAGTCGGCACCCAGTCCATGGCTGGGGACTACAAACTCACTCTGAAACTGAGTCATGTTTTCAGCCCGGCAGAACAGCTTTCCAAGTCCATGGATGCCGTTGCCGAGTCCATCCACGAAAGGACCGATGGGGCCATCAACATCCAGACTTTCCCGCAGGCACAGCTCCCCGCCTACAAGGAAGGCGTTGAGCAGGTCGTTCGCGGCGCCAAGTTCATCTCCGTTGAAGATCCGTCTTTCATCGGTGACTATGTTCCCGATTTCAAGGCTCTCTATGCTCCGATGCTGTACCGCAGCTTCGACGAATACGTGAAGCTGACCCAGACCGAGCTGGTTGCCGACATGAAAGCCAAGGCCGAGGCCCAGGGCATCAAGATCCTGGCTCTGGACTACATCTACGGCTTCCGTAACCTGATCACCCAGAAGGTCATCAAGACTCCTGCTGACCTCGAAGGCATGAAGATCCGTACCCCCGGTTCCAAGTCCTACATCGACACTCTGAACGCAATGGGCGCTGTTGCCACTCCGCTGCCTTGGGGCGAAACCCTCTCCGCAGTCCAGCAGGGCGTTGTTGACGGTCTGGAAGGTTCCGAGTTCACCAACATCGGCACCAAGGTCTACGAAGGCCCGACCAAGAACGTTGCCAATACCCGTCACATTCTCGGTACCTGCGGTGTCTACATCTCCACCAAAGTGTGGAATGACATCCCGGCCGAGTACCGCGCCATCATCGAAGAAGAGTTCACCAAGGGTGCTAACCACATGGTCGAACTGCTCAAGTCCCAGCACGGCGGTGTCGTGAAGGAACTCGAATCCTACGGCGTGAAGTTCAACGAAGTGGATGGCGATGCTTTCCGCGCAGCCCTTGCCCCTCTCTACGAAGAGCAGGAAGGCATGACTCCCGGCATCTTCAAATCCATCTTCTCTGAGCTCGACGCAATGAGATAAACAAACCGGTGGTGCATGGGAGTCTCACTCCCATGCACCGCTATTGGTGAATCCATGTCTGTAACACCCAAGACGATCCTTAAGAATCTCGACCTGATCATCAGTGGTTTTTTCCTGAGCATTACCGTGCTGGTGGTCATCGTCAATGTCGGGCTTCGCTACCTTTTTCAGGGCGGCCTTTTCTGGGCCGAAGAAGTGGCAACGACCTCCTTTATCTGGAGCGTTTTTGTCGGTTCCGCCGCTGCATACCGTTACAAAATGCACATCGGCATCGATATGGTATCGAGAATCGGGCCACCGATCTGGCGCAAGCTGGTTGCCGTATTCGTTGATATCATGATGTTCGTCATCAATGCGTACATCGTTTATCTCAGCGTGCTCTACATCAGGGCCAATGAGCTGAAGCGAACCCCGGTGCTCGATATTCCTGCCATCTATGTGAATTTTGCATTGACGGTCGGCTTCTCGCTGATGGCCGCGTATGCACTGTTTTTCTTATACCGGGACGTACGCAAGCTGTTCCGCAGTGAAGAAGAAGGGATAGGAGAAGTATAATGCTCACATTTCCTGTATCTATCGTCATGGTGCTGTACTTCACCAGTATTCCCATTGCCTACGCACTGCTGGCAGCGGGACTTGCCTATTTCACCTTTGGGGACGTGGGAACGCCGCCGGATCTGATCCTGCAGAAATTCGTTACTTCCACGGCCTCCTTCCCGCTCCTCGCCATTCCGTTTTTCATCATGGCAGGGGAGATCATGAACTTTTCCGGTATCAGCTCCAGCCTCATGAAGATGGCGGATGTGCTCACCGGTCACCTGCGCGGCGGACTGGCACAGGTCAACGTTCTGCTTTCCACGCTCATGGGCGGCATCTCCGGCTCGGCCAATGCCGACGCCGCCATGCAGTCCAAGATCATTGTGCCGCAGATGACCAAACGCGGCTACAGCAGGGCCTTTGCCACGGCAACCACGGCCGCTTCTTCCGCCATTGCTCCGGTTATTCCGCCGGGCATCAACCTGATCATTTACGCGCTCATTGCGCAGGTCTCGGTGGCGAAAATGTTCATCGGCGGTTACACCCCGGGTATTCTCATGTGCCTGGGCCTGATGCTGACCGTCCTTTTTATTTCAAGGAAGCGGGACTATAAACCATCCCGTGAGAAGATGGCTTCGCCCAAGGAAATCCTCCTGCAGGCCAAGGAGTCCATCTGGGGCCTGTTGCTTCCTCTCGGTATTATCGTCGGTATTCGTTTCGGCGTGTTTACCCCCACGGAAGCCGGGGCCATGGCCGTCCTGTTCTGCATCATCATCGGCGTGTTCTTCTACAAGAAGCTCAAGTGGGAGCATTTCCCCATTATTCTGAAGAATACCCTGCTGGGCACCAGCTCGGTCATGCTGATCATCATCGCCGCTTCTGTCTTTGGTCAGTACATGAGCTGGGAGCGCATCCCGCACGAGCTGACCAAGAGCATCCTGGCCTTCTCGTCTGATCCCTGGGCCATTCTGGTGGTTATCAATATTCTGCTTCTCGTCCTCGGCATGTTCCTTGAGGGCGGGGCGCTCCTTATCATTGTCGCACCGCTGCTGGTGCCGATCATGAAGACACTCAACGTGGATTTGATCCACTTCGGTCTGATCATGATCGTCAACATCATGATAGGAGGGATAACGCCGCCATTCGGCTCAATGATGTTCACCACGTGCGCCATTACCGGGGCAACGGTCGGCGATTTCGTCAAGGAAATCATGCCGTTTATCTTTGCGCTCCTGGTCGTGCTGGTGATTGTTACCTACATGCCCTCCGTGGTCATGTTCCTCCCCAACCTTCTTT
Source organism: Pseudodesulfovibrio profundus (assembly GCF_900217235.1). Lineage (NCBI taxonomy): Bacteria > Pseudomonadati > Thermodesulfobacteriota > Desulfovibrionia > Desulfovibrionales > Desulfovibrionaceae > Pseudodesulfovibrio > Pseudodesulfovibrio profundus. The sequence goes on from NZ_LT907975.1 coordinate 3,519,419, forward strand.
AGTTGATAGGGGTACATCATGTTGTTGATAGGCCATCGCGGCTGCGCATATCCCGGGTATAACCAGAACACCATCCGTTCCTTCGAGAAAGTCACTTCCGAAGGCGTCCCGGCCATTGAGTTCGATGTTCAACTCTGTGCTGATGGCAGGCTGGTTGTGGTGCACAATCTGGACCTTGAAGAGGTCTCCACCGGTACAGGGGAAGTATCGAACACGGACTCGGCAACCCTGAAGTCGCTCTATGCCGGTAATCCCGAGCGGGGGAAAGATCGGATTCCATTCCTTGAAGAGGTGTTCGACTTCTTTGCCTCCAAGGAGCCGGGAGCACGTCCCGTCATCCATATGGAACTCAAGGGGAAGAATACCGGAACCAAGGCCGGAGAACTCTTCAATGCGTATGTCCACGCCGGAAAACTGGATGTGAACGATATGCTCGCCAGCTCATTCAATTGGGATGAGCTAAGAGCTTTTCGCGAGGTCTGCCCCACGGCGGGTATTGCCCTGCTCGACGGAGCCATTCGGCGTGACCGGTTGGTCGAGAAGACCGGCCCCCAAGGTGAAGCCCTCTTCGGTGAAGTCTTTGCTTACGGTAATGAAGATTACATGCTCCCTCGCTTTCCGGACCTTGCCGGTAACCGGGCATTGGTCGAAAAAGCGTGTTCCGATCAGGAATTGTCACGAATTCTGATTCAGGAGATACAGGCGTGCCTTGAAGGGCAGTACTATACGGATGAATTGCTGGAGACCGCCGTGGAGATGCAGGCGGCATCCGTCAATCTCTGGTACAAAACCACTTCGGCTGATTTTGTGGCCAAAGCACATGCTCGGGGGCTGGCAGTATTCGTGTATACGGTCAACACCCTTGCAGAATGGAAGGATATGCTGAACATGAAGGTGGACGGCGTGTTCACCGATTTCTACGCAGAGGCCAAACGGTCTATGGGCGACAGTGCCTCATGATCTGAGTGTACTGTACCAACGGTGAGGCCACGCCCTGACCCCTCGCAGACAATCAAAAGACCTCGGATCAATTCGCATCCGAGGTCTTTTTCGGTTGGCCGTAGAGAAGTTACAATGAGGTCAGCAGCAGATATGCGGCGCAAGCGCACAGGATGGAGCCCATGATCACATTGAAGATCTTTACCTTGCTTGGAGTAGTCAGAAAAGTGCGCAGTTGCGCTCCCATCATCGCCCAGACAGCAAGAGAGGCGTAACAGATAATGAAATAGAGGGCGGAAAAGATGACTAGCGGCGTGTAGGTGTTTGCTTCTGCGAACATGGAAATACCGGCAATGCATGCCAGCCATGCCTTGGGGTTGAGCCATTGCATGAGAAAGCCGTGCCTGAAACCGTGACACGGAGTTTCATCCAGGGTGAGGTCCGGGGCGGCAGAGGCTATCTTGTAGCCGACATAGATGATGAATGCTGCGCCTGCCAGCGAGAGGAATTTGAGGAGTGCGGGATAGGCGGTCACGATTTGCATCAGTCCGAGTCCCAGCGATAACAGGAGCAGAATGAACCCGATGGTTGCGCCCGAGACAAAAGGGAAGGTTCTACGAAATCCGTAGGCTGCGCTGGAAGCGACGATCGTCATGTTGACTGGACCTGGGGAAATGGACATTGTGAGCGAGAATACGCACATAGCAGTGAGAAGTGAGACCATCGGGGTTCCTGATTGTTAGAGTTCCATATTGAATGGAAAAGGTAGTGGGTAGATGGTTTCCAGTCCAATCGCATGATTGGATTTGATTGATAAACGCCGTGGATTACCGGAGTCGTTAACGTGGAATTGTATCAATTGGTGTCTTTTGTGGTCATTGCCGATGAAGGAAATATGACAAGGGCGGCAGAGCTTTTGAACACGAGTCAGCCGGCTGTGAGCGCTCAGATCAGGGCGTTGGAGGACGAGCTGGAAATCAGGCTTTTCCGGCGGACGCATAAAGGCATGGAGCTGACCCCGGAAGGGGAGCGCCTGAAAGCGCGGGCAGATACGATTTTACAGGACGTGGATGCCTTCAGAAATGAAGCGGAGCAGCTTCGGGGAACCGAGCACGGCACCATCGTTCTCGGCGTCAATACCGATGCGCACCTCCTGCGGTTGAAAGCGATCTATTCACAATTGGCACAGAGGCACCCTGAGATGTCGCTCGTGGTGAAAGAAACCATGAGTTGGGATGTTGTGGATGCGCTGCACGCCAAGACCATTGATCTGGGTTTTTCCTATACTGTCCCTGACGACAGCAGAATAGCGACTCATTCCCTTGGGGAAATCGATCTGGCTGTTGTGGCTCCTGAAGCGTGGAGAGACCGGATCGAGGGTGCTGGGTTAAAAGAACTCGCCACAATGCCATGGGTCTGGACCAGTGACCACTGCCCCATGAGTTTGGTGCTGTCCAGCCTGTTTGACGAGATCGGGGAAACGCCTATCAAGGCCGTTGTGGTGGATCAGGAATCGGCCATCCTGCGTTTGGTCGCTGATGAAGTGGGGCTTGGGATCATGCCTGCGCTCAAGGCGGAAACCGTGGCAGATAGTCACGGCCTGTTCACGGTGATGACCCTAGAGAAAAAGCTCGTTCTTCACCTGCTCATGTTGATGCGCCGAGCAGAGGAGAGAAGGGTGCGGTCCATGATCGATTGTATTGAACAAGCCTGGCAATAGCTGTTTGCCATTATTATCGACGCAAAGCGGCCCGGAGGATAACTCTTCCGGGCCGCTTTGTATCAGGTCTTGTAGTTGGGCTTGGGAGGCGGGATGTCGGCTCCACACCGCTTGCACGAAACGGTCTTGCCTCGCAAGTGCAGCTTGGTCGTCTGACTGTGCTTGCACTTCGGGCACGTGCGCTTGAGATCAAGCGCCGCCTTCAGCGATGCATAAAAATACCACATTGTAACCTGTCCTTTCCCTTCGGGCTTTGTCCAAAGGGATGCCTATTATAGCAGATCGTGTTCGTGGATCAAGGATTCAAGGGTTACCATGCCCACGATTTCCCCCATGTGCTCCACAGGTGCTCTGTGCAGGCCGATGCGGTGAATGAGGCGAATGGCATAGCGGATATCCATTTCTGCCGGGACAGTAATGATCGGCTTGGTCATGATTTCGTATACGCAGACGTCTTCGCCTTTCTTGTCAGGGACAATGACTCCCTGAACCAGGTCCATGATCGAGACAATCGCCCAGGCGTCATCTTCGCTGCGCTTATCGACCAGCAGTTCGGATACGCCGTATGTGCGCATCATTTCTGCTGCTTCCTTGGATGTAGCCATACCGTCAATGCACAGCACTTCCGTTTGCATGATATCTCTAACACGTGTGATCGGTTTGGTCATGGTGACTCCTTCAAATATTGATTCGGCAGATATGCCGTCCTTGATCCGAGCGATGGTCTAGAAATACTGGTCGCGGATTCGTTCCTTGAATTTTTCCATCTGGCTTTCCAGGCCGATGACATTCTCCACCGGGACGACAAAGGCGATGCCCGTGCCCGGCTTATCAAATTCACCGGCTACCTCAATGGCTTCCAGGACTTTTTTGACGAGATGTTCTTCGAGAATGAACATGACGATATCAGTCTGATCCTCAAGGGTCAGGCCGAAAAAAGTCTTTGCCTCGTGCATGCCGGTACCACGTGCGGAGATAATGGTCGCACCAGTGGCCCCGGCGGCCTTGGCGGCATCGACGATGGGGTCGGTTTTGTGCGTTTTTACCGGTGCGAGTACAAGCTTAAACTTCATTGACTGTCTCCTTGAAATTCATTTTTGCCGCAGCTTTTCTGTTTGCCGCCCACTGGGTGAACTGAGCGTAACCCATGACGGTAATTATTGGAAACAGGCTGGCGAATGCGATCAGTCCGAATCCGTCCAGCGCAGGGTTGCGTCCGGGGACCGCCTCGGACAAGCCCAGCCCAAGGGCCGCCACAAGGGGCACCGTGACTGTTGATGTCGTAACACCGCCGGAGTCATAGGCCAGGGCGATGATCTTTTTGGGCGCCATGAACGTCTGCAATACCACGATCACATACCCGATCATGATGTATACGTACAGGGGGGTGCCGGTGACGATGCGGTAAGCTCCCAGCGAAATGCCAAGCGCTACGCCGAGGGCCACCGTGATACGCAGTCCCCATTGGCTGATGACGCCACCGGATACCTCGGTCGCCTTCAGGGCAACTGCGAGCAGGGACGGTTCAGCAATGGTCGTTGAGAACCCGATCATGGCCGCAAACAGGTAGATCCACCCGTACGCCGTCCAGTCGGTGGGGGCGACATTGGAAGCTCCGTTGGTCAGGAACATCGGGTCAGACAGCTGGGCTGCCATGATCTTGCCCACCGGGAACAGGGCTTTTTCCAGGCCGATGAGGAACAGGGCCAGCCCGAGAACAACGTAAATGCCGCCGACAATGAGGCGGCGCAGGTGCGGAATGGGTTGGCGCAGAACGAAAAGTTGAAAACAGACAATCAGTCCGAGGATGGGCAGGATATCACGAAAGGTGGCTAATAACGTGCCCATGAATTCGTAGAAAAAAACTGTCATGTCGTACCTGCCTTTCTATTACCCGAATACAATCAGGCCGTATCCCATGACGAAAATCATGGGGAGTAGTGAAGCGAAGGCGATGAGCCCGAATCCATCAAGGAGCGGGCTGCGTCCTTTGATGATCGAGGCAAGGCCGACGCCAAGGGCTGCCACCAGCGGTACTGTGACAGTAGAAGTTGTCACGCCACCAGCATCGTAGGCGATACCCACGATTTCCTTGGGCGCGACAAGGGTCATCAGCATGACGATGATATAGCCGCCGATGATCAGATAATGAACCGGCCATCCTTTCAGGATGCGCAGTACGCCGATCAGAATGGCGATGCCGACGGAAAACGCCACCGACATCCGCAACCCGAGCGCATAGCTGGACATGGACTCCGCGCCAGGAGCGATGAGGTTGCCCTGCGCCGCGATACTGGCTGCTTCGGCCGAGACCGCGATGAGCGCCGGTTCGGCAACGGTGGTTGCAAAGCCAAGGGAAAACGCAAAGGTGAGCAACCAGAAAATACTTCCCTTTCTGGCAAGGGCGTGGGCCATGTTTTCACCAATGGGGAACAGCCCCATTTCAAGGCCCTGAATGAATAAAGTCAGGCCCAGTACAACGAGAATGCCGCCGAAGACGACATCGCCCAGATTGGGAAGGGGTTGCTGAAGAACGACAGCCTGGAAAAAAGCGATGACCAGAATAATCGGCAGAAGATCCTTGAAGGATGTCCACAGCTTGGTCGCAATAGCCCTGAGGATGACGGAGGTGCTGTATTTAGCGGATTTGCTGCTCATGCCATTATCTGTTTCCGGTTCGGTGTTGAGTGCTGACGCACGGGGGCTGCGTGCTTACAATGTATGTGCCAGAATTAGCAGGGAAAGATTGTTCACTCATCCATGGTGCGATAAATTTATACCCATTGTCTATACATTTCGTAATGTTGTCCGTGTTGATTTTTTTCAGAAACTCCTCCCATTCTTTGCTTGAGCTATACGTTCACTTGTATAACAGGGCTTAATATTTCGTTTTTTTCGCTTTTCCCGGGGCGAAATGCCCCGACTTCAGTTTGAAAAAAACTGTGAAAGCCCTTCATACCTAGAGACCTCTGCGCATCCCCTTTTCGCGTCCGTGCCTTGCGCTCCGCACCCAATTTGATGTTCTGACCGCACCCCAGCTTGGGCTCATTCCCGGCCTTTTCCTGCCATTTCTGGCCGAAATGCCGGATTTTGGACGCACCTCTCCCTTCAGGCTCGCGCCAGTCGAACAGCTTTTTTCAAATTGAACGCCATGGCGAGGATGTGGAACTCTCCCTCCACCTTCTCACGACCCACGTATCGGGACCGAAAGAATGCGTAGCCACGTTTGAGTGTGCCGAAGGCCCGCTCGACTATTTGCCGAATGCTGCTGATGTCACGGTTGCGGGTCTTTTCGAAGTCTGTCAGCCTGCCGCCACGAGGCGTCTTGTCCATGGTTCCGTCCTCCAAATCGCGATCAAACAGAATGTCCCGGTTCTTCCCGCTGCAATAGCCCTTGTCCGCATAAACCCGTGCGCCGGGATCAAGGCCGACGCCATTCACGAGCCGCTCGAATTCGCCCGTGTCCGAATGGTTCGCGGGAGTGATGTGACCACAGAGCAGAAACCCGTCTCGACTGTCCGTCGCGGCATGGAGCTTGTAGCCGTAATAGGCCCGATTTCTCTTGCGGAGCCAGGCCGCCTCCTCGTCATCCGAATAGCTGACCCGGCAGTCCACCGGCCCATCCTGTTCTTCGGCGTCCTCGGAACGGTCCTCAGGCATCACGTCGATAACCTTGCGCGGCCGCCGCTGCGACTCGACTACCGAGGCGTCCACCACGGCTCCCTCACGGACAAGAAGCCCTTGTCCTTCAAGCTGGCGGTTAAGCATGTCGAGCAAGGAGTCCAGCACCTTCAGGCGGATCAAACCGTTACGGAAACGGCATATGGTGGTCTCGTCCGGCACGTCGTCCTCGATGGAAAAACCGGTAAATCTGACAAAGGAGAGCCGGTCGAGCAGCGCCTGCTCCACGCCCGGATCACTCAGGTTGTACCAACGCTGCAAGAGCAGAATCTTGAACATCGCCAGAGGCGGATAGGCGGGATTGCCCACGGCGTTGGCCTTGCGCCTGATCTTCTTGCACAGAAAGGCGTTGATGGGCTGCCAGTCGATGAGTTCGTTGATCTCATCCAGAAATGTGGTCTTGGTTCTGCGGTGCCCCAGGAAGTAATCACCCAACCGAGGTCCTTTCTGCCGAATAGCCATGCCTTCCTCCTTTGGATGGAGAAATAATAGCATAATAAATCAAATAGTTAAAGAGTAAAAGTGTGGGATTTGCCGTGCAGAGGTCTCGAATCAGTTTCCAGACCCGCCGGTTAGCTTGATCGCAGTCTGTTTCCTGCGGTGTCAAAACGATGGTCGAAAACGTATACGTTGCATAATCGTCCTTGATCTGCCCGGTGGTGGCGTTCTTCACCGTTTTCCAGATAATGGGGTATTCATTTTGGAATGTGAGCGATTGCCTGTCATCGTACATGAATCCCCATTCTTTTTTCTTGTCTGGATGAAGAAGCCAGTACCCCTTGTTGTTGAGGAGCATGGTTGATCCGAAGTCGTCGTGCTGTTTCTGACTCGTCATGATGGAGTCGAGCACTTCCTGACCCAGGTAGTTCAGTATAACCAGTCCCAGCAGTTGACCGTCCGCATTGTATACAGGGGTTGCAAAGCGGATCATGGGCTTGAGTGGTAGTTCAATTTTTCCGTTCTCGATGTTCAGATCAAATGGAGAAACATAAATCTCGCCGGGTTCGACAACGATGGCTTCCTGGAAATAGTACCGGCTGCCCTTATCCTGAAGCTTGTTGGGTGGAACCGCCGCCGGAGAGCCGTCGTTGTTGTTGACCCGAAGTATCTCCATGCCCGACTTGTCCAGAAGTCTTATCTGATCGTAATCCTTGCTGAACTCACACAGTCGGATGAACTCCTCCTCGATATCCTTCCTGACACGTGTTTCGGTTTCCGTCATGAAAGAGCGGACATCTATCATGTTGGCTATGAACTGAAGGTTGATAAAAACGTCCTTGAGATCGAGAGTAACCGCTCTGGTAGTCAGGTTGGTGTGCAGTCGGTCTGTTATGTGGCGGGTTTCCTTCAGGGCTTTCACTTCCTTGTTGTACATGCTGAAAAGCACGCCACCTGCCAGCGCTGAGAGCAGGAGCGTGATAATGAGGAAACTTTTCAGGTCCAACGATTTATGAAATGGTGCCATGAGAAATCCGCCTTTGTGTTCACTGGGAACGTTTTTCTCCCATATCACGGGAAAGAGGACTTACGGATTATAATTTGTAACTTGATATTTGATGGCGTTATTGATCGTGCAGAGAGAATCCGCAATGGTCAGCACGTTTTTGGAGCGAGAAAAGAGAGGGATGGCAGTGCGATTTTCTGAGCAGGAATCATTGATTGTCGATAACGCGACAGGGCTGGTGTGGTTAAAGGATGCGCTTTCGGCAGAGACTGGCCTATCGTGGCCTGAGACTTTCGATTTCATTGATGAGATGAACAGGAAGAAGGTTGCGGATCGTTCAGATTGGCGGCTCCCCAACCGACGGGAATTGTACTCTCTGGTCGATCACTCCATGCGCGAACCGGCCCTGTCGAAGGATCATCCATTCATCAATGTATGGGCCGGTAAGTACTGGACATCCACAACATCGGCACGGTCCAAGGCGTACGCCTGGTGGGTTCAACTGAGCGGCGGTCGCATGTTCTTTGGTAATAAAAGTGATGACTGTATGGTCTGGCCGGTTTGTGGAACGAGTGAGACACTGCATGCTACGGGGCAGACGGCTTGTTACAACGTTGCTGGCGAAGAGGTCCAATGTGATGGGCTGAAGCAGGACGGAGCGATCCAAGCCGGACTTCCTTGGCCTGAACCTCGTTTCATCCCGCAGGATGACGGTATCCTTGACGCCATGACAGGCCTCATCTGGACCGAGTCGGCGGATCTCGCAGAAGGCATGACGGATTGGCGTTCAGCGCAGGATATCATCACCGGTATGGCCGATCAGACGGGGATGGCATGGCGGATGCCGACCATTATGGAGTTGGAATCCCTGACCGATTGCGATCACGCTGATCCGGCACTTCCCCAAGGACATCCCTTCACGGATGTCAATGAGGCCTACTGGTCCGCAACCACCAGTGGCTACGATGCGGATTGGGCCTTCTGTTTGTATTTTCATAAAGGGGCTGTCGGCGTCGGCTATAAATCCAACCTTGATTTCCATGTCTGGGCCGTTCGCGAAGAGTGATTCTCCTCGATGCAAGGCCATCGTCGATGGAAACGGACCGAAGTTCGGATCATTCGGTTACGCCATCATTTCCCGAACATTCCGCTGCGATACATTCGGATAGAAGAATATCCGTAAAAATATGGGTCTGTTGCTCGCCTTTTGTAATGAGAAAAAAGGCTGGAAATCGTTGGTGCGTCTAGGTTCATATCGTGTGAAAGAGGTCTTTGCATTTGCGTGTTGCCGCTGCATGAGGTAGGACCACCGATTCCAATACCGGTATCCCGAAAATATAACTTTTGAGAGGAAAGGAATGGGCAAACATATCCTGGAAGAAGCGTCCCGTTGTCTGAAATGCAAGAAACCTTTGTGTAGCAAAGGGTGCCCTGTGAGCACACCGATCAACCAGATGGTCGAGGCCCTGCAGGACGGTGATATGCATAAGGCGGGAGCCATGCTGTTTCAGAACAATCCGCTGACAGCGATATGTTCGTTGATTTGCCCGCATGAGAATTTTTGCGAAGGGCACTGTATTCTGGGCAAGAAAGGCTCGCCCGTGCATGTCAGCGCCATCGAGAATTATATTTCACGGTACTACCTTGCACAGTTCCAGCCGTTGCGCCCGGAGAACGAGAATAACGACAAGCGCGTCGCCATTGTCGGCTCCGGCCCTGCCGGGTTGACCGTTGCTTTCATCCTGGCTGCAAAGGGGTTCGATGTGACCCTGTTTGAATCCAAGGAGCGCATCGGTGGCGTGCTGCAATACGGTATTCCGGATTTCCGTCTTCCCAAGGATATTCTCGAACAGCTCAAACAGAAGCTTTTGGGGCTGGGCGTCAAGATTCGTCCCAATATGCTCATTGGTCCCGTGGTCAGTATCGATGATCTGTTCCGCGACGATTACAAGGCCATTTTCATCGGCACGGGTGTCTGGAACCCGCGGCCTCTGCGCCTCAAAGGGGAGACACTGGGCCATGTGCATTACGCCATCCACTATCTCAAGAACCCGGACGTGTATGCCCTGGGCAAGAAAGTGGCGGTAATCGGTGCCGGAAACGTGGCCATGGACGTGGCCCGTACGGCCCTTCGCAAGGGCGCGGAAGAAGTGACCGTCCTGTATCGTCGCGGGGAAGGGGATATCTCGGCCACCAAGTACGAGTACGACTACGCCAAGCTTGATGGCGTGCAGTTCAATTTCTACAAGTCGCCTGTGGAGATCACTGATGGCGGCGTGATCTGTGCTGATACCGAGGTGGTGGAGACCGAGGACGGTTCGCGTTTGCAGGCTGTTGAAGGGAGTGAGAAGTTGTTCGAGGCCGATTCCGTGTTCATTGCGGTGAGCCAGGCCCCCCGCAGCAATCTGTCTGGTTTGGAGGTTGGAAAGACAGGGCTTGTCATAACCGACGAGGACGGGCGTACCACCCGGGATGGCGTGTTTGCATCGGGCGATGTGGTCACCGGAGCCAAAACCGTGGCCGAGGCCGTGAACCAATCCAAGCGTTCGGCCCAAACCATCATCGACTATATTGAGAGTCTGGAAGAGCAGGGCGCATAGCCTGTTGGTTTCCAGTGGACGCCGGGTGCGGCTTTCCCTTATGGTCGCGACCATGAAATTTCGAAATTCGTGTTCCCCCTTGTATGCCAAGGGACGGATCGCTGTTGTCATCTGTGTGCTTGTGGTGATGCTGGCGACTCTCTCGGGCTGTGGCGTAAAACGATACGGCTTGCCTGTCGATGCCGAGGGTGAGGTCAAGGTAATGGATTTTGAAGCGATCCGTTACTATGGCGATACGGCCCCGGAGAATCTCAAGGATTCCCTGGAGCGCTGGTATGAACGGTACAGCAAGGCAACACATGGCAAGAAAATTACCATGCTCAGCCTTTCCGGTGGTGGGGCCAATGGTGCCTTCGGCGCAGGATTCCTCGTAGGATGGACTTCCACCATGACGCGGCCGCAGTTCGATATGGTCACCGGCGTGTCCACCGGCGCACTCTTTGCCCCTTTTGCATTCCTTGGTCCGGGGTACGATGCAGTCATCAAGCTGCTTTACACCAGCTATTCCACCGACATGCTCGTCGAGCGACGTTCCATCGGCTACGCATTGTCCGGTGACTCCATCTACAGCACGCGCCTCATGCGACAGGTCATGGAGACATTCTACAGCGACAAGCTTATCGATGCCATTGCCGAAGAGCATCGCAAAGGGCGCATGCTCATCATCGGCACCACCAATCTGGACGAGATGCGCCCCGTGTACTGGGATATCGGTGCCATCGCCGAGTATGGAACTCCAGAGGCATACCAATTGGTACGCGATGTCATTCTGGCATCAGCAGCCATTCCGGTGGCTTTCCCCCCGGTCTACATCAAGGTCCGCAACAATGGCTATGAATACGATGAAATGCATGTGGATGGCGGTGTGACCAATCAGGTTTTTTCGTATCCTCCGAGCATACGGCTTCGTGATGAATTGAAAAAAATGGGTGAAGAGCGTGACGTTGAACTCTATGTCATCCGCAATGACGCCTTGCGCTCCAAGCGAACCATCGTGGCGCCGCGTATTGCTGACATTGCTTCACGATCACTAATGGGATTGATTCGCAATCAGGGCATCGGCGATCTGTACCGGATATATTACACGGCCAAACGGGACGATGTTTCCTTTCATCTGGCGGTCATTCCACCCGAGGTGGACCAGAAATCCGACGAGATGTTCAGCCCGGAATATATGAAGAAGCTGTTTGAAATAGGCCGCTCCAAAGCCATGGGTGAAAAACCGTGGCTCAAAGACCTCCCTCATGACCTGATGCGTGGCGCTTTCTAGCTGAATAGGGACGAGAGTTGTTGAATCCTCTGCGTCTACGATTCCCCAATAGATTTCCTTTTGCCTGACTGTCGAGCCAACTCGTTCCGCTGTCTGCGTAGCTGTTTCAAGTGAAACCCTGTTCGTTCGGCGCCATGATCCGTCGGGCTTCAATATCCCTGAATATACTTTGCTGGCTGACTGCTGAATCCAGATAGATCATCTCGCTGGATTCGCCGTATTACATTGTCATTTTTTGTGTTGAACAAACGTTTGACATAGAACATGTGTAAGCGTAGTAACTGTTCTCTGAATTGTGGAGTGATGTTGCAAAATATTGAGTGAAAGGAAGTTTTTTACATGAGTGATGCGCCGAAATCATTGAATAAAAAGGCTCAAGGGGAAGAGACTCGGGCCACGCTGATTGCAGTGGGTGCCAAGTTGTTCGCCCTGCACGGATTTCATGGTGTGTCCATGCGGAAACTGGCTTCGGAGTCAGAGGTCAATCTGGCGACTGTGGGCTACCACTTTGGCGGCAAGGCGGGATTGTATGAGGCGATCCTGCGTGAAATATTCGATGTCCGCGACAACTTGTTCCCTTCCGCTCAAGAGACCAGAGAGCAGGTTGCCAAGGCCGGCACTGACCCCAAGCGACTGGGGGATGTTGTCTCCTGGTATGTACACCGGATGGTGAACGGGCTGCTTGATTGTGAAGAGAACTTTTGGCCCGCATTCCTCATTTCTCGTGAGTTCGCCCAGCCCACAGCTCAGTTCAAGGCTCTGGAGCAGGAGTTTTTCGATCCTGTCTTCGAGTCCCTGATGACTCTTGTCTGTGCCGTGCTGCCCAAGGATACGGATAGGGAAGAGCAGATCATTGCAGCGCACTGCATGATCGGCATGGTCGTCAAATTTCTTGAAGGTGCCGAACTTATCAATCGCCGTCTTGAGTGGGAAAGCTACAAGGGACGTGGAACCGAAAAAATAGCCGAGGTCCTCGGCAAACGCATGCGAGGCTTTTTTGGCCTCCCCATGGAGAATATATAATGAACCGTTTTATTCCTTTTGCCCTCTTGCTGTGCCTTGTTTCCTTGCAGGCATGCAACCAGTCGCCGGAAGAGGTCAAGACACCGGTTCGTCCGGTCAAGACCATGGTGGTGAAGAGCAACGACGAAGGGCGTCGCTGGACGTTTTCGGGTACGGCGGAAGATGCGCTCGAAACCGACCTTTCCTTCCGCGTCAATGGCAAGATCGTTCATTTTCCGGGTGATCAGATCGGTCGCAAATTTGCTGAGGGAGACATCATCGCGCGGCTCGATCCCGCTGATTACGAGCTGGAGGTCCGGCAGGCCAAGGCCAACCTTGAGCAGGTCAGGGCCAAATTTGTTCGCGCCGAGGCTGATTTGAAGCGTAATCGTCAGCTGTATGAACGCAATGTCATTTCCCTTGGCGAGCTGGATCAGATTGAAGCGGAATTCAAGTCCTATGACGCCCAGCTCAAGGCCTCTGCCAAGCAACTGGAAATTGCGCAGAAACATTTGCTCTATACCGTTCTCCATGCGCCTTTCAACGGCTGGATCGGCAAGGTGGAAACCAAGATTCACCAGAACGTGAACGCCGGGCAACCCGTGGTTTCGTTCAATGCTGGTCGCCAGATGAAGATGTATGTTGCCGTGCCTGACGTGCTCATTACGCAGGTCCAGGAAGGGGATGAAGTGGAAGTGGTCTTTGACGCCATCCCCGGCAAAACCATGACCGGCAAGGTGATGGAAGTGAGCGTGGATTCCGCATCCGGTTCCGCTTATCCCGTGAAAGTGTATCTCGACAATAAAGAAAAGCTGATCCGCAGCGGCATGTCAGGGCATGTCAACTTCCTGCATCAGGGATCGGGAAAAGACCGCTTGTTCGTTCCGCCCGTAGCCGTGGTCGGCAAGCCGGACGGTTCTCGCATCGTGTGGGTCGTCGATCCTGAGACTTCCACCGTTAAGCCCCGCACGGTCACTGTGGGTGAATTGTCCGCCCTTGGCCTTGAAGTGCTTGGCGGTGTTTCCTCCGGCGATATCGTCGTGACCCGTGGCGTGCACAGCCTCAAGGAAGGGCTCAAGGTTCGCTTCTCCAAGAACGGTCTGGAGGGTTAGCTGTGAATCTCGCCAAATGGTGCATTGAAAACAATCGGACCTCGCTGGTCCTCTTCCTGATCATCGCCGTGGGTGGTGTGATGACGTTCTTCAGCATCCCCAAGGATGAAGACCCCGACTTCACCATTAGGGTGGCGCTGGTCTCCACGCAGTTTCCCGGCGCTTCCCCCCAGCGGGTCGAAGAACTGGTGACTGACAAGCTTGAGGAAAAAATCCGTGAAATGGACGGGCTCAAAAACGTTCGTTCCCAGTCCATGACCGGTGTTTCGATCATTGAAGTGGAGTTCGTGGATGCCCTGAAGGACATGGAACCGGTCTGGCAAAAGCTCCGCAACAAGATTACGGACGCCGAACCAACCCTGCCTCCCGAAGCTCACAAGCCCATGGTCAACGACGAGTTCGGTGATGTCTTCGGTATTCTTATCGCCATCACGGGCGATGGGTTTTCCTACCGCGAGCTCAAGGACGCCGCAGATGACATGCGTGACCAACTGCTCAAGGTGGACGGTGTGGGCAAGGTCGAGCGCTGGGGTGTTCAGGATGAACGGATTTTCGTTGATTTCACCAACTCCCGCATGGCTGCGGCAGGCATCAGCCCATTTGCCCTGAGCCAGATCATCGATCATCAAAATACCATTCAACCCTCCGGTTCATCCAAGGTCGGTGCCGAGCGTATCGTCATCGAACCGACCGGTGAGTTCAGCAGTGTGGACGACCTGTATTCCTTGGCTATCCGGCCCCCCGGGCAGAAAAGCTCCATCCGGCTCGCTGACGTGACTACCATCACCCGCGGTTTTGCTGATCCGCCGTCCACCATGACCCGTTTCAACGGGAAACCCGGCCTCATGTTGGCTGTGTCCATGGCCGAAGGCGGCAACATTACCGAACTGGGTGATCGCATCACCAAGCGACTGGATGAGTTGAAAGAGCGGATGTTCCACGGCCTTGAAACCGATATCGTGGTTTTTCAGCCCGATTACGTGGATACCGCCATCAACGACTTCATGATCAACCTGTTCGAGGCATTCATTTTCGTGGTTGTGGTCATTCTGGTCTTTGCCGGATTCAAGACCGGACTCGTGGCCGGTTCGCTGGTTCCCATGGCAATGCTCGGCTGCATCGGATTGATGCCGTTCTTTGACGTGGGCCTGCAGCGAATCTCCATTGCCTCGCTGATCATTTCACTGGGTATTCTGGTGGATAACGGCGTCGTGGTTTCCGAGGCTATTCTTGTGCGACTTGCCTCGGGCGAAGAGCGCATGAAGGCCGTGAAAGAAGCGGTCTCAGAACTCTGGATGCCGCTGCTCGCCGCTTCCCTGACCACGATATTCGCGTTTTTACCGATTCCGTTGGCAGAGAACGCCACGGGTGAGTTTTGTTTCTCGTTGTTCGTGGTTGTCTCTTTGGCACTGCTCTGTTCATGGGGGCTCTCCATGTCCATGGTGCCGATGATGTGCTACTACGTCCTCAAGCCAAAGGTGCAGATTCAGACATTCACCAGCCGGATGTACCGTGGCTACAGGGCGTTCCTGCTGTTCTGCCTGCGCAACCGGACTGTTTTCGTCGCAGCGGTCGTGCTTTTGTGCGTTGTGGCTGGCTGGGGATTCCAGTTCGTACCCAAGATGTTCTTCCCGCCCAACGAGCGGGCGCAGTTCACCATTGATTTCTGGCAGCCTTATGGCCGGGATATCACGGCCACCAATGACCGTGTGCAGGAGCTGGAAGAGTTCCTGCTTGCGGATGAAGAGGTGAACAGTGTCGGTACGTTCGTCGGCCATGGCGGTCCTCGCTGGTATCTCCCCCTCAATCTGGAGCAGCGAAATGACAACCTCGCCACGCTCATCGTCAACACCGTGTCCGTTGAATCCGTGGACCGCGTTATCGATCGAACTCGCGATGAATTGAACAATGCCTTCCCGGATGCGGATTTCAGCCTGAAGAAGTTAATGAACGGCCCTCCGGTGGGTGCGCCATTGCAGGTCCGAATCTCCGGCCCCGATATCAAGACGCTCTATAGCCTGCGAGATCAGGTCGCCAACATTATCGAATCCAATGCAGGTATCACCCGCGTATGGGACGACTGGGGTCAGTGGACCAAGAAGATGCAGGTCGAAGTGGATCAGGACAAGGCTCGCGAAGCCGGGCTGTCCAGTTTCGATGTCGCAGTATCTTTGCAGACATCCATGAGCGGTCTCAAGGCCTCGGAGTACCGCGAGGGTGATACGATCATCCCGATCATCCTGCGTAATGACGAAGGATTTCGCGATCGTCTGGACAAGCTCGAATCCCTCAATGTTTATTCATACGACAGTGGCAAGGCGGTTCCGCTCAGTCAGGTTGCGACTACTCAGATGGCCTGGCAGCCCTCGGATATCAGACGCCGGGACCAGACACGGACCATGACCGTCAAGGCGGACGTGGCCGATGGTTACTATGCGCTCTCCATTCTGAACAATGTCCGTCCTGAAGTGGAGGCGTTGCAAAAGACCGATGAATGGCCGCTGGGCTATACGGTCGAGTACGGTGGTGAGTTCGAGAAGTCGGTGGAATCCCAGGAAGCCATCAACGCCAACATGCCGTTGGCTATGGGCCTGCTGATTCTTGTGCTGGTTTTCCAGTTCAACTCCCTGCGTCGCCCGTTGATCATCCTGCTGACTCTGCCTCCCATGCTTGTAGGTATCACGGCTGGAATGTTGGCAACCAACGCGCCGTTCGGTTTCATGCCCATGCTCGGCATGATTTCCCTGCTTGGTATCATCGTCAATAATGCGATCATGCTTATTGATCGCATCGAAATACAACGCGGGCGCGGCCTGTCCCTTGCGGACTCCATCGTCATTTCGACCATGGAACGTGCACGCCCGATCATCATGACCGCCACCACGACCATCATCGGCATGATTCCGCTCTCCTTGCAGGGCGGGGAGATGTGGCGGCCCATGGCCAACCTGATCATGTCGGGACTGGCCTTTGCCACCATCCTGACACTGGTCCTGTGCCCGGTCCTGTACTCGATCTTCTACAAGCAGTCCTTCAAGGACTACGAGTGGGACCCCTCGCTACCGGAACGGGGTAGCGACCTCACTGCCTAACCAATGCAAAAGCCCTCGCGAATCTGTCGCGAGGGCTTTTTTGTGGGCATGACACAGTGAGCAGGGTCAGATGGAACAATGCATCCTCTCCAGCGAATTAGCCAGTTGCGGCAGGTAGGGTTCGGTAAAGAACAAATGCTGATCCAGCGGCAGCTTGCGGGCGGGAGCTGTGGCTGTAGTCTGAATGGTTATGGTTTGTTTTCCGATACTCACGACCATGGGAACGATTTCCTCCTCCGACTCACTGCACAGACTTTCGCGTGTGCCAGGTACAAAATGCGAGATGGTCCCGTTGGGATGGACGGCCTTGAGCTTACTCAGTGTGGTCGTGACCCGGATGACATTGCCGTCCTCGTCAAACACCAGTGAATTGGCATCACCGTTTACCCCGACAGCGTCCGGGTCAAAGGCGGTTATTTCGCCTGCGAGTGTCTGGATGGTGGAAGGGGCGGCAGGCTCCAGGGATTCAATGACACCATCACGAGTGAAGCTGATACCGATGCGGGCTTGGATAAATCCCGATGCAGTGGATACGGGAATGGTCTCGCCCGGCCACAGGGTAATGCTGCGGATGGCTTCATTGTCATAAAATGATACGCTGATGACCCGCGCTTCTCTTTTTCCCAGTGGGGTTAGCAGGCGGACGGGGGCAGCCAGGCTTTCCTCATCTTCCTGCGTCCAGTAGCCGGACAGCTTGCCGTTGAGCGGAAAAATGCGGTTGATGGTGCCATTCTCATGAAAGGAAACCAGCTCGGCAGGGATAGCCCCGGCAGGCGTTACAATTGGTGTCTGCGTTTCCAGCGGGATGGACTTCACCTGACCGTTCGCATGATAGGTGATGGGTTCGATGTCTTTTCGTCGCAATTCGGTGGCTGTGGTCTGCGGTGTCAGTTCGCCGTATCTGGTAGTGATGGTTGTCATCGTGTTTCTCCTTTGGCTGGATTGAAGGCATGCGCGGAGTGGGGCATGGATACGGAAGCTGTCAGAACGGTTTCCGTATTGTCTTTTGTATTATGGGCTGATCCATCGGCTTGGAGCGGAGTGGACAGCATGCATATCCAGAGCATGGCATAGATGAATTTTTTCATGGGGGACCTCCTAGTGACGTTTAGCCAGTTCAGTGAATTCGGAATCCGAAAGAGGGCGCTTCAATTCCCAGGACAGTTTTCTTACAGCCGAAACGAGCGCGGGGATTTCCTGAGTCTGCCAGGGTATCTCGTGATGGCCGAGAGCCTGGGCAACGGCGGCCCGCCCGCTTTTGCCGCCAACCGCGACAACGCGCTCTGCACCGATTGCTTGTGGTGAGTACGGCTCGAAAAGGTCAGTGGATTTGCTGAGAGCATGCGCATGGATACCGGATTCGCAGGAGAATATGTCCTTACCGGCAATGGGCTTTGTGCGCGGGACAGATATGCCGGCAGCTTGAGCGACCGTATGGCAGAGCGGGCGAAGGTGTGCAGTTTCATAATCATGGGTTGTCTCCTTTATGCTGAGATAGGCTGCCACCTCTTCCGTGGCGGCGATACCGGATCGTTCTCCGATGCCGAGGACCGAAACATCTGCATAATCACTCCCGGCAGACAGTGCGCTGATCGCATTGCCCGTGGCCATGCCGAAGTCATTATGACAATGGACGGCCAGATCGATGGAAAGGCTGTTGCGAAATGCGGTCACAAGCCGCTGTGTCTCCGGGGGCGTCAGCACGCCAAGGGAATCGGAGAGGCGGATGCGCGCTGCACCGGTTTCTTCGGCAATCTGAGCCAGTGAAAGGGCAAAGGCCGCATCGGCCCGGGATACATCCTCCAGTCCTACGGAGAGGTACTTGATGCCAAGCAGCCCCGCTGTGAGCAGGGTACGGGCGACTCGTTCCCTAAGCCCTTCGCGATTGGTCTTGAGCCGAGCGGCAATATGGCTGTCAGATACGGGGACCCCGACATTGATTCGGTCAACGTCGAGTTCTGCGGCAAGTCGGATGTCCGCATCCCGGCACGGCGTCCAGACAGACAGTTTCGTTTGTCCGGCAACCGGGCGTAGCCGACGGATCAATTCTTCCAGTCCTTCCTGACCAATCCAGCCGATCTCCAACTCCTCGACGCCGAGAGCCAGAAGGCCGTTGGCGATCTTCTCCCTCATATCTACTGAGAAGTAGGCGCCGAAAAGCTGGGCTCCTTCCCTGAGTGTTGTGTCGATCAGCATGATCATCGCTCCTGTCGTTCGTTACATTGATATGCATATAAAGCAGGAACGGTGCCAAAAACGACAGATTTGCTAAGTGTTTGAAATTATTGAACTTGTCTGTTTACCTTCTTGTCTAAAATCTACCTACACTTTTGTAGTTTCCTACAATGATGTCATTTGAAAGTGTGGTTTCCTACATTTTTGGTAGGTGGTTTTTCTCGCCGCTCTTTTAGTTTTTCTCCTGTTATTACTGTTGTTTGTGTTGTTTTTACAGGTTTGGCACGTCACTTGCCAATAGGAGAAACAACTACGCCACAAATAACCATGGAGGAGAAATCATGAGAAAAGTAGCAATTTACGGAAAAGGCGGCATTGGAAAGTCCACCACCACTCAGAACACTGTTGCCGGTTTGGCGGAAATGGGCCGCAAGGTCATGGTCGTCGGCTGTGACCCCAAGGCCGACTCCACCCGCCTGTTGCTCGGTGGTCTGGCTCAGAAGTCCGTTCTCGATACCCTTCGTGAAGAGGGCGAGGATGTGGAACTCGAAGATATCCGTAAGCCCGGATTCGGTGGAACCTGGTGTGTTGAGTCCGGTGGCCCGGAACCCGGTGTCGGTTGTGCCGGTCGCGGAATCATCACTTCCATCAACATGCTCGAATCCCTCGGCGCCTACGAAGAGTCCGAAGGCCTTGATTACGCCTTCTACGACGTCCTCGGTGACGTTGTCTGCGGTGGGTTTGCCATGCCGATTCGTGATGGCAAGGCCCAGGAGATCTACATCGTCTGTTCCGGCGAGATGATGGCCATGTATGCGGCCAACAACATCTGCAAAGGTATCATGAAATATGCCGAATCCGGTGGCGTCCGCCTTGGTGGTCTGATCTGTAACTCCCGTAATACCGACCGTGAAGCGGACCTGATCACCGAGCTTGCCTCTAAACTCGGCACCCAGATGATCTACTTCGTGCCCCGTGACAACGACGTCCAGCGCGCAGAGATCAACCGTAAAACCGTCATCGAATGGGATGGTTCCGTGAATCAGGCCAATGAGTACCGCGGTCTGGCCAAAGCCATCGACGAAAACGAAATGTTTGTCATTCCTACCCCGTTGGAAATCGAAGACCTGGAACAGCTGCTGCTGGACTACGGCATCATGGAAGCTGCCTAGCCTCTCTCCCTTATCAGGGTTGGTGTATGGGTAATTGTAATCAAAGTATAGTAATATCAAGTTGATAGGAGAGAGTGAAAATGATGATCATGGTAAGAGCTATTGTCCGTCCCGAAAAAGCCGACGATGTCCTGGCAGCGCTCATGGACAACGGTTTCCCCGCTGTCACTAAATACTCGGTCGCAGGTCGAGGCAAGCAGCGCGGCATCAAGATCGGTGAAGTCACCTACGATGAAATTCCCAAGACCATGCTCATGAGTGTCGTCAATGCTGCGGACAAGGATTTCGTCATCACCACCATCATGGATGCGGCCCGCTCCGGTGCCAAGGGCGCTTTCGGCGACGGTAAGATTTTCGTCACCGAAGTGGAAGATGTCTACACCATCAGCTCCGGCGTCAACGAGACCGCCGCAGCCAGCGAGGAGGCCGCGTAATGAAGGAAGTCATCGCAGTTGTGCGCATGAACATGATGAACAAGACCAAGACCGCGCTGACTGAAGCGGGCGTCGATGCCTTCTTCGCTCATGAAGCACAGGGTCGAGGCAAGGGGTTCGTCAATGCCGCAGTCGTCGAAGGCGCGGAGAGTGGCTACGAAGAAGCCGCTGAAGTGCTCGGCGAAAAAGGCAAGCTCTATCCCAAGCGCATGTTGACGGCGGTCGTTACCGACGACCAGGTCGAGGAAGTTGTCGAAGCCATCACCAAGGTCAACCAGACCGGAAAGCCCGGCGACGGCAAGATTTTTGTCCTTCCCATCGGCGACGCTGTTCGCGTCAGAACCTCTGAAGCCGGCGAACAGGCCATCCTGTAGCCGCCGCAGAAGGAGAGTAAATACATGGCCAAGACGAAAAAGGTTGTGCAGCTCATGCCCACCGACATCAAAGAGGAACTCCTTGCGAAGTATCCTCCCAAGGTGGCCCGGAAGCGCGCAAAACAGATAATGATCAATGAAGCCACGGAAAGCGAGGCTCCGTCAGAGATCCTGGCGAACGTCCGCACCATCCCCGGCATCATCACCATGCGCGGTTGCACCTACGCAGGCTGCAAGGGCGTCATCATGGGGCCCACCCGCGATATCGTGAATATCACCCACGGTCCCATCGGCTGCGCCTTCTACTCGTGGCTGACCCGCCGTAACCAGACCGATGCCGGTGAAGATGGCGAGAACTACATGACCTACTGTTTCTCAACAGACATGCAGGATCAGGACATCATCTTCGGTGGTGAGAAGAAGCTCGAAGCATCGATTCAGGAAGCCTATGACCTGTTCCACCCCAAGGGAATATGCATTTTCGCCACCTGTCCTGTCGGACTCATCGGTGATGACATCCACGCCGTTGCCAAAAAGATGAAAGCCAAGTTCGGCGATTGCAACGTCTTCGCCTTCTCATGTGAAGGATACAAGGGCGTGTCCCAGTCTGCCGGTCACCACATCGCCAACAACCAGGTCTTCACACACCTCGTGGGCGAAAACGAGGAACCCAAAGAGGGCGAATACAAGATCAACCTGCTCGGCGAATACAACATCGGCGGTGACGGGTTCGAGATTGATCGTATTCTCAAGAAGTGCGGCATCACCAATATCGCCACCTTCTCGGGCAACTCGACCTACGACCAGTTCGCTTCGGCCCAGTATGCCGACCTGAGCGCCGTCATGTGTCACCGGTCCATCAACTACGTGGCCGATATGCTGGAGACCAAATACGGCATCCCGTGGATCAAGGTGAACTTCATCGGTGCCAAGTCCACGGCCAAGTCCCTGCGCAAGATCGCTGAATACTTCGGCGACAAGAAGCTCATCGACAAGGTCGAGGCAGTGATCGCCGAGGAAATGATGGAAGTGGACAAGGTCGCCACCGACGTCCGCACCCGGACCGACGGCAAGACCGCCATGCTCTTCGTGGGTGGCTCCCGTGCGCACCACTATCAGGATCTCTTTGCCGAGATGGGCATGAAAACCCTGTCCGCCGGTTACGAGTTCGCTCACCGTGACGACTACGAAGGCCGTGAAGTCATTCCTGATCTGAAGGTCGACGCCGACTCCCGCAACATCGAAGAGATCACCGTCGAAGCTGACCCGGAACTCTACAACCCGCGCAAGACGCCCGAAGAACTCAAGGCGCTGGAAGAGGCTGGCTATCAGTTCAAGCACTACGCCGGAATGAACCCCGACATGGACAAGGGAACCCTGATCATCGACGACCTCAACCAGTACGAAGCCGAAAAGCTGGTGGAAATCATGAAGCCCGACATCTTCTGCGCGGGCATCAAGGAAAAATACTCCATCCAGAAGACCGGTGTGCCCATGAAGCAGCTGCATAGCTACGACTCCGGCGGTCCCTATGCCGGATTCCAGGGCGCCGTCAATTTCTACAAGGAAATCGACCGCCTCGTCGGAAGCAAGGTCTGGAGCTACATGAAAGCTCCCTGGCAGGAGAACCCGGAACTCACAGGCACCTTTGTCTGGGAATAGCAATTTGTCGAAACCACCGGCTGCGTTGTCCTGAGGGGGAACCGTCAGCCTCATCGGAACGTAACCTCGAATTGGACTTCGCATGTCCGGTCCAGACGCAAATTGAAGGAAAAGGATAGTATAATGGCATTACTCAGACATACCCCGGCTGAAGTCAAAGAGCGCAAGGCGCTCACCATCAACCCGGCCAAAACCTGTCAGCCTATCGGCGCCATGTACGCGGCGCTGGGTATCCACGGCTGCCTGCCGCACTCGCATGGTTCGCAGGGCTGCTGTGCCTACCACCGCTCCATGCTGACCCGGCACTACAAGGAACCTGTATCCGCTGCCACCAGCTCGTTCACTGAAGGCGCATCGGTTTTCGGTGGTCAGGCCAACCTTGTCCAGGCCATCAACAACATCTTCACCGTGTACGAGCCCGAAGTCATCGCGGTGCACACCACCTGCCTGTCGGAAACCATTGGCGATGATCTGAATCAGATTCGCGACAAGGCCCAGAAGACCGGCAAAATCCCCGAAGGCAAGACCGTCATCGGCGCACCGACTCCGAGCTACGTCGGCTCCCATGTCACCGGTTTTTCGAACATGGTCAAGGCCATGGCTCAACTGGCGGAACCCTCCGGCAAGAAATCCGGCAAGGTCAACGTGATCCCGGGCTGGGTTGAACCGGCAGACATGGCGGAAATCAAACGCCTGGCAACCATGGTCGGTGTGGATATCACGCTGTTCCCGGATACCTCGGGCGTACTCGATGCCCCGTTGACCGGCGAATACAAGATGTTCCCTGAAGGCGGAGTGACCGTCGAGGAATTGAAGCATGCCGGTGACGCGACCGGTACCCTGGCCCTTGGCGAGTGGTGCTCGGCCGATGCCGCCCGCTGGCTCGATTCCAAGTGCAAGGTTCCCTGCACCGTGCTGGATATGCCGTTCGGCCTCGCTGCCACTGATCGTTTCATCGACGTCCTGCGGACGGTGGCCGGTGTCTCGGTACCGGATAGCGTCGCCTACGAGCGCGGTCAGCTCGTGGATATGATTTCCGACATGCACCAGTACTTCTACGGTAAGCGCGTGGCCCTGTGGGGCGACCCTGATCAGTTGATCTCCATGTGCGAATTCCTGGTCTCCCTCGACATGCAGCCCGTGTACGTCGTGACCGGTACCCCGGGCAAGAAGTTCGAAAAGCGCATTCAGGAAATCTGCGCAGACCAGCCTTTTGAAGTGAAGGTCAAGGCCAAGGGCGACATGTTCCTGATGCACCAGTGGATCAAGAATGAACCTGTCGACCTGCTTATCGGCAACACCTACGGCAAGTACATCGCCCGTGACGAAGACATTCCGTTCATGCGCTGGGGCTTCCCCATCGTGGACCGTCAGGGCCACCAGTACTTCCCGACAGTCGGCTACAAGGGTGGGCTCAGGCTACTCGAAAAAATCCTGAACCTCTTCCTGGATCGCAAGGACCGCGACGATCCTGAACAGGTCTTCGAGCTCGTTCTGTAGCACTCCAGTACCTCCGCGGCGGAGAGCTTCCCCCTCCGCCGCGGCTATTGAGAAAGGTCCGATGGCGACGCACTCGCACTTTTCTGAATAGCCGCAATGAATCGTCGAAATGAAAAGCAACAAAAGTAGGCAGACATGGAAACGACAACCACCGAATACACCAATCACCCCTGTTTCGGCATAGCAGCCCGGAAACAGTTCGGTCGCCTGCACCTGCCGGTGGCTCCACGCTCCAATGCCAAGGTTCGCTTTACGTCAAATGCCCGTCCGCAGCCTGCCATGATGCCTGAAGAGGCGTTGAGCTGGATGGAACAGGTCATTGATAACGGCATGGATATCGACATTGTGGGCATCACCGGTCCCGGTGATCCGCTGGCCTCGCCCGAGCCGGTCATCCGTACTCTTCGCATGGTTCGGGAGACCTATCCCGACATGAAGCTGTGCCTGACCTCCATCGGTCTGAACGGCGCCATGCACGCTCCGGAACTGGCGGATATCGGCCTGTCACACATCACGCTGCTGGTGGATGCCGTTGATCCCGCTGTTGCCGAAAAGCTTTACGCATGGGTTCGTCCGTCCACCAAAACCGTGTCCCTCGAAGAAGGGGTCCGCAAGCTGCTTGATGAGCAGGCTGCTGCGGTTTCGGCTTTTTCCAAAGCAGGGATCACCGTCAAGGTCAACACCACGGTCTATCCCTCCATCAATGCCGGTCATGTTGAATCGGTGGCCAAAACCGTGTCCGAGCTCGGCGCTTCGATGATGGCGGTGGTGCCGTACATCCCGACCGAAGAAAACCATGAAATTTCCCGCACCGATCAGGGGCTGCTGTCCACTGTCCGCGAATGTGCGGCTGCACATATCAATCTCATGCCTGCCTGGGATGAGTGTGGCGAATCCATTGTCGGCACTGAAATGAAAAAGCCTTCGATGGGCGGCGTCACCGTCCTGCCCAAGCCGACCCCGGAGCGCCCCAATGTGGCGGTGGTCTCATCCAATGGAATGGATGTCGACCTCCATCTGGGGCATGCGGCGCAGGTCATGATTTACGGCCCCCGCGAGGATGGGCTGGCCTGTCTGTTGGAAGTGCGTGACGCACCGGAACCCGGTTCCGGCGTCAACCGCTGGAAACAGTTGTCGAGTATGCTGTCCGATTGTTTTGTTCTGCTTGCGGCCAGCGCCGGAGAACGGCCCCGCGATGTGCTCAGTCGAAACGGCATTTCCGTGCTGATCACGGACGGCGGCATCGAAGGAACCGTGGACGTGCTGTATGGCGGCGGAAAGAAAGGCAAGAAAAAGAACACCATATAAATGAGGAGATAAACAATGGCTGTACCTGAGAGAATGATTATTTGTTGTCAGAGTTTTCGTGCCGCGGGCGACCCAAAAGGCATCTGCCACAAGCAGACTGATGGATTCCTGCAGTACATCGAAGAAGAAATTCTCGACCGTGGCCTGGACGCGCTGGTCGTTGCCACCACATGCCTCAAGCAATGTGAATCCGGCCCGATCATGGTCGTTCAGCCCGACAACTGGTGGTTCAAGGGCGTGGATAGCGAAGAAGCCATCGACGAAATCCTTGATGCGCTGGAAGAGGGCGAACCCTGTGCCGACTACCTTGCTGCCTAGGTGAGAAATCCCCATGCCTGAAGCCGTTGTCATCCGACCCGCCGAGTATGCTGACCTTTCTGGTCTCGTCTGTCTGCTTGAAGCGCTGTTCTCACTGGAGGAGGACTTCCGCTTCAACCCTGCCAAGCAGCGGCGTGGGCTGGAGATGATGCTGAACAATGGTCGGGGACGCATCCTGACTGCCTGTAATGCCAACGGGACTGTGGTTGGCATGTGCTCGGGACAGTTGACAATATCCACGGCAGAAGGCGGTCCCGCCGTCCTTATAGAGGACGTGGTCGTCCACAAGGACTGGCGGGGCCAGGGCATTGGGGCCCGGCTCATGAATGAAATCAGCCAGTGGGCGCAGGAGAACAGGGCGCAGCGCCTTCAGCTTCTGGCCGATGTCGACAACAGCGCAGCACTTGATTTCTACGCTCACCTTGGCTGGCGAAAGACGCAACTCATCTGCCTTCGTAATCGAATGTAACAACGTATCAGGCCAATAACTCATTAGGGGAAGAACAATGAGTACCATCTTGGAAGAAAGAAAGGATCAGATCCACCGGACCGGTGAAGGCGCTATCGATATCGCCTGCAACCGTGAGTCTCTGGCGGGTGCGGTCAGCCAGCGGGCCTGTGTGTTCTGCGGCTCCCGCGTGGTCCTGTATCCCATAGCCGATGCCCTGCACCTTGTGCACGGTCCCATCGGTTGTGCCGTCTACACCTGGGATATCAGAGGGGCGCTCTCAAGCGGCCCGGAACTGCATAGGCTGTCCTTTTCCACCGATCTTCAGGAGACCGATGTCATTTTTGGTGGTGAGAAAAAACTGGAAGCCGCTCTGGATGAACTCATTGACCGGCATAACCCAAAGGCCGCTTTTGTCTATTCCACCTGCATCGTGGGGCTGATCGGCGATGACCTGGAAGCGGTTTGTCGTAAGATGTCCGAAGCCAAGGGAATACCGGTTCTTCCGGTCATGTCCGAAGGGTTCAAGGGCAACAAGCGGGCCGGATATCTGGCTGCCTGCAAGGCGATGTTCAAGCTCATCGGCACCCGTCCAACCGAAGGCATATCCGATATTTCCATTAATATTTTTGGTGATTTCAACCTCGCCGGTGAGATTTGGATCATCCGTGAATACTTCGAGAAGATGGGTGTGCAGGTAGTTGCCAACGTGACAGGAGACGGCCGCGTTAACGATATCGGCCGATGCCACGGCGCAGCTCTCAATCTGGTGCAGTGCTCGGGCGCAACTCTCGACCTTGCCAAGATGATGGAGGAATCCTTCGGAACACCCTACGAGCGGGTCTCCTACCTCGGTATCGAGGATATGGCTGACTCACTCTACAAGGTGGCCGATTTCTTCAAGGACAAGGACCCGGAGATCGTGGAGCGCACCCGCACTCTGGTTCGGGATGAGTTGCAGAAGCTCATGCCCGAGCTGGCGCAGTACCGCCGCGATCTGGAAGGCAAAAAGGTCGCCATGTACGTGGGCGGATCGTTCAAGGCCTTCTCTTTGGTCAAGGCGTTCCGGCATCTCGGCATGAAGGTGGTCATGGTCGGCTCCCAGACCGGGACCAAGGAAGACTACGCCGAGCTGGAACAGATCACTGATCCAGGCACGGTCATTGTTGATGATGCCAACCCGCTTGAGTTGTCCCATTTCATCAAGGAAAAGGATGTGGACATCTTTGTGGGCGGGGTCAAGGAACGCCCCATTGCTTACAAATTGGGTGTTGGTTTCTGTGACCACAACCACGAGCGCAAGGAAGCGCTGGAAGGCTTTGAAGGGATGCTTAATTTCGCCCGCGAGATTCATGCCTCGGCCATGTCACCTGTGTGGCAGTTCGCGCCGCGCCGGGCCAATCGCCCATCCGAACAGGGAAAGGAGGCCGTCAATGAGTAAGGTCAAAATGCCTGCAAAGCCCAACTATGTTTCCACCACCAACGCCTGCAAGCTGTGTACGCCCCTTGGCGCATCCATGGCATTCCGCGGTGTGGAAGGCGCCATCCCGTTCCTGCATGGATCGCAGGGGTGTGCCACCTACATGCGTCGGTACATCATCTCTCATTTTCGTGAGCCGGTGGATATCGCTTCTTCGGCACTTGGTGAAAAGAACGCCATCTACGGTGGTGGTCCCAACCTGAAGAAGGGGTGCCTCAACGTCATGAAAAAGTATGAGCCGAAGCTCATCGGCGTTGCCACCACCTGCCTCACCGAGACCATCGGCGATGACGTGCCCATGATCATGAAGGAGTTCCATGCCGAGTTTGGTGATCTGGAACTGCCGGAGATCGTGCAGGTCTCAACGCCCAGCTACAGCGGGACCCACACCGATGGATGGCACGGCGCGGTCCGTTCGCTGGTCGAGCAGCTTTGCGTTTCTAAAGTAGAGGATACAGGAAAAATCAACATTCTTCCCAACATGGTCTCCTGCGAAGATATCCGCCATTTGCAGGACATCTGCCGCGATTTCGGTATCGGAGCCACCATTCTGCCCGACATTTCCGAAACCCTCGATGGTCCGGCCCTGGAGGATTACGTGAAAATCCCCTCCGGCGGCACGCCCATTGAGGAGATCAAGGAGATGTCCGGTGCTCGCGGCACCATCGAGTTTGGCCGGTGCCTGCCCAAGAAAACTGGCGGCACCTCGCTGGAATCCTCCTTCGGTGTCACCAATCACCGCATTGGCCTGCCCATGGGGTTACGCGAGTCGGATCGACTCTACGACACGCTGGTCGAACTGTCCGGCACCGACATTCCCCGTCGATACGAACTGGAGCGTGGCCGCCTCGTGGATGCTTACGTGGACGGACACAAGTACGTGTTTGGCAAGCGGGCCGTTGTCTACGGCGAGGAAGATCTGGTGGTCGGGCTGTGCGCGTTTCTGTCCGAGATCGGCATTGATGTCGTCCTGGCCGGAACCGGCTCCCGCAACAAGGGACTGGAAGACGCCATTGCCGCAGTGACGGATGGTGTGGCCCGGATGGCGCCGCAGGTCCGTGAAGGTGTCGATTTTCACGACATTGCCGAAGAAGCCGAGACCCTCGCGCCCGATCTGCTTGTCGGTCACTCCAAGGGGTACCGCTATGCCAAGGCATGGGGCGTTCCGCTGGTTCGTGTCGGATTCCCCATCCATGACCGCTTCGGCGGGCAGCGCATGCTGCACCTCGGCTACAAGGGCGCGCTCAATCTGTTTGATCAGATCGTCAACGTCGTTATCGAGAAAAAGCAGGCTGATAGCTTGGTCGGCTACGGATACATCTAGGATACTTTGAAATAATATATCGTGTTTCGCAACAAGGCCTGCCGCAGAACGCCTTCAACGGCTTCGAGAGAGAGAGTGACAGGCGGCAACCACAGGAGAGAATCATGCACAAGGATACCACCAAGCACCCGTGTTTCAATAAGGAAAAAGCTGGCTCCTGCGGCCGTGTACATCTGCCCGTGGCCCCCAAATGCAACATTCAGTGCAACTACTGCAATCGCAAGTATGACTGTGTGAACGAGTCCCGCCCCGGTGTGACCAGCGGCGTTCTCAAACCGTATCAGGCTGCGGAGTACATGGATAAGGTATTGGAAAAGGAACCGCGTATCACGGTGGCAGGCATTGCCGGTCCGGGCGATCCGTTTGCCAACCCTGCCGAAACCATTGAGACCATGCGTCTGCTCAATCAGAAGCATCCACAGCTCCTGTTCTGCCTGTCGTCCAATGGCATGGGAATCCTGCCGTATCTGGATGATATAGCCGAGCTGGGCGTGTCCCATGTGACCATCACCATTTCGGCGGTGGACCCGGCCATTGGCGCGAAAATCTACTCCTGGGTCAAGGATGGCAATGTCGTCTATCGCGGCGAGCAGGGGGCCAAAATCCTGCTGGACCGGCAGTTGGCAGCCATCAAGGGCCTCAAGGAGCGGGGCGTTGTGGTTAAGGTGAACTCCATCGTCATTCCGGGCATCAACGATGAGCACATTGTAGAAGTTGCCAAGGTTGCCGCAGAACTCGGGGCCGACATCCAGAACATGATTCCACTCAAGCCGACGCAGGATACCCCGTTCTCGGGAATCACCGAACCCGGTAGGGAGACCGTTGTTCCCCTGCGCAAGGAGGCGGGCGAATACATCGAGCAGATGACCCACTGCAAGCGGTGTCGTGCCGATGCTGTCGGCCTGCTGAACGAAGACAAGTCTATGGCCCTGTGCGGCACCTTGCAGGCTTGCTCCAAGCTCAAGCCGCTGGAAGTGGAAATGGCCCGCCCTTACGTGGCGGTTGCCACCCGTGAAGGCATGCTGGTGAATCAGCACCTCGGTGAGGCCGGATCATTCCAGATATGGGGCGAATCAGATGCCGGAACCTTCCGGATGGTGGAGGAACGTCAGGCGCCGAAATCCGGGTGTGGTCCCCAGCGTTGGGCTGACCTTGCCAACACCTTGAGCGACTGTCGCGCTGTATTGTGTGCGGCAATCGGTGAAACACCGAAGATGTTGCTGGAAGAGCATGGGGTGAAATCCTATGTCGTGGACGGGTTCATCGAGGATGCGCTGCGGTTTGTCTATGAAGGCGGCGACATCAATGCACTCAAGGTGCGACGTAGCGGCATCGGCTCGGCCTGTTCGGGTGGCGGTGGCGGCTGCGGCTAATCATGTCACTGTCATAAAACACCTATATCAAGGAGAGACCGATGAAAAAGGAAACACTGGAAAAAGTTTTCGAGTATGCATCCAAGCCGGTGCAGGGGACCATGTCCCGCAAACTGCGAAAGGATGTCAAAATTCAGGTCAATGAAGGCGAAGTGTACGAAGGTGCAACCCTGTTTCTGGGTGAAGAGTTCGTCCGGGTGACATGTGCCAAGGACGGAGCAGCCTTGAATACCTATTACGATTGGGAGCGCATTGCATCGGTCCGTACCATTGGTCCGGTCGAGTAAGTCCGTTGTAAATATGAAATGAGAAGCGGCCCGTCCTCATATGAGGACGGGCCGTACTTTTCAGGTCAGTAGTGACGCCAGGCACCGGGGGCCTCGCGGTAGTATTGATCCATGTATTCGCTCACACCGATGCGGATTTCATCGCCGGTGTCGGTCCGAGTGACGTTGCGCTCGGGATCGAGGCCGACATCAAGGGCGATATCTTCCAGATGCTTCTGTACCGCATCTGCCTTGGTGCGCACTTCTTCGTGCTTTTCAAAGGTATCCTTGTCAAACCGGGCAGCAGTGATGAAGGTCATGTGTCCTCCTTTTTCTTCATTCCGTTTCAAAGGATATACGTAAAATATAAGTCGTTTGCGGGCAGATGCAAGTACTAGCAAAAAGAGAGAGGCCCGCATCCTGGTAGTGCGGGCCTCTCTCAATGGGGGTTGGTAAGGAGTAGGATGCTCTATGCTTTGGAAACGGTGACGAAATGCTCCTGCATGGAGATGGCGCCGCCGCCCTTGTCATACTTGCGGATACCCTTGGGCATCAGTTCATTGTCTGCGGCTCCCTTGCCTATGGCGCGGGATTCGCACGGCAGGGTGTGACCGAAACCGTGGATCATGAAGACGCACTCGGGGTGGATGAAGTCGGTGACAAAGGCGCGGATCTTGGCCGAGTAACCGTTGTTGCCGACGCTGACGTATTCGTCGTTCTCAATGCCGAGGGCCTTGGCTCGATCGGTGTGAATCCAGAGCGTGTTCTCGGGCATGCGCTCGAACAGGAGCTTGTTATTGACCGTGTGGCCCTGTGTATGCAGGGCACAACGGCCAAAGGTGATGCGGAACTTGTCTTCCGGGGGGCGTTCGGGAGACTCGTAGGGCTTCAGCGAGGGAAGCCCGTCTTCTTCAAGCTTGGCATCGATAATCTGGATCTTTCCGGACGGTGTCTTGAAAGAGTTCTCGGTTACGGGCTTGTAGATGGGGGCGGAAGCGAGGCCGACTGCGCCGGTTTCTGCAAAGTCCTCGATAGTATATCCGGTGCCTTCCAACTGGAATTTCCAGATATCTTCGATGTTTTCATATACCAGATCATCCAGTCCGAACCGTTTGGCGAGGCCGGAATAAATCTCCCAGATCGCCTTGGTGTCGTAGAGAGGCTCGATGGCGCGCTTGCGCATGACAAAGGAAGGCTTGGGACCGTTCTTGGTCATGATGGTGTCGTCGCGCTCAAGGAACGGCGAGATGGGCAGAACCACGTCCGAGTACCACGCGGTGTCGGACCAGGAGAAGGTCACGGCAACGAGCAGGTCCAGATTGTCCCACATGGCCTTGACGTCTTTCATGTCCGGGAAAGCCATGAGAGGGTCGTGGCGCTGGGCAATGTACGCCTTGATCGGGTAGGGCTTGCCTTCGACGATGGCGTCGTAGGCGAGGTTCACCAGTCCGGGACCGGCATCGTAGTGCTTGCGGCCTTCCATCCAGCCGATGCCGTCGGCACGTTTGCCTTCGGGCTTCGGATAGAGATTCATGAACGATTGCAGTCCCTTTGCTCCGGCATCGCCCGGCTTGCCCATGAACGGCAGGCCACCCTTTGCGCCGATGGCGCCGAGCAGGGCATTGATCAGGTAGATAGTGCGGGACATGTAGAAAGAATCGGAGTAGCGGGCGGTCATCCAGCCGGGATGCCAGATAACGCTCGGGGCGGCTTCGGCCAGTTGACGGCAGAAGTCGCGGATGGAATCGGCGGCAATGCCGGTTTCCTCTTCCGCCCATTCCGGGGGGTACTGCTGGACAAAGACCTTGAGCGCGTCGAAACCGTCGAACCAGTTGGCGACATATTCCTTGTCGTAGAGCTCTTCATTAATAAGGACATGAAGGACTGCGAGGTTGAACGCGTAGTCTGTGCCGGGGCGGATGAGGAAGAAGTTGTCGGCCTTGGTTGCCGGAACGTTGGCGCGGATGTCGATGACGGTCAGCTTGGCGCCGTTTTCCATGCCCGAGAGCACGTTGTTCACTTCGGCCACGTTGATAGCTTCCATGACGTTGCGCTGCTGAAGGACAATGTGTTTACAGTTCTTGAAATCGTAGGAGACACCCTTGCGTCCGAATCCGAATACGGAAAGGGCGGAGTTCTGGACGTTACGGGCGCAGGCAGAGTCGTGGTTGTTGTAGTTGGCGGTGCCTATGCCACGCAGGAACGCGCGATAGAAATCACGGAAGGGGCCGCCGCGGTCGGAGAAGAGGATGGCATCCTTGCCATATTCTTCCTGAACGGCTTTCAGCTTGTCGGCAACGTAATCAAGGGCTTCGTCCCAGGAGACCTTGCGCCATTTGCCTTCGCCTCGTTCGCCTGCACGAATCATGGGGTACTGCGGGCGCTCTTCATCATAGGTGAGAGCTGTTCCGGCAGCGCCACGAGGACACAGTGAGCCGTTCAGGGATTTACCGCCCTGAATATACTCGGCTTTCCCGTCTACTACTTCGACCTGAATGGGGCAGCGCACGGAGCACATGCCGCAGATGCTGTTCACATATTCCTTACTCATCGACTCCTCCTCGGAAAATCACGGATGAAATGTACGACACTTTTTTCGTAGGATGGACGCTAGCAATGTGCGTCAAGCCCTCGCAACTATATCCCAGTATGTGAAATCCATCACATGGATTGGTATTATTTTTTTCAATTTCTCATTGATTTTCTGAAAAAGTTTGAGAAATTCATCACAAGCCAGAGTCCCGTTGACCCGCCCCGCATTTTTCATCACACCGTGAATTAACGTAAGAACTGCGCGCAATAAATCGCTACAGAGGTGAAAAAACATGGCCACGTACAAAATCAAGTTTGACAAGAAACGGTGTATCGCCTGTGACGCCTGTCTCGTTCACTGCAAAGTGAAGAACAAGGTGCCAGCAGGAATCAGCCTGAACCGGCTTACCGCCGAAGGGCCCATTGCCGACAAGGACGGCAAGCCCACGGCCAAGCTCAAGTACCAGACCTGCCTGCACTGCAAGAAGCCCTTGTGTGTCCCGGCATGTCCCAATGAAGCCCTCTATAAAAGGGAAGATGGGCTGGTTTTGATCCACATGGACAAGTGTGACGGTTGTCAATCCTGTATTGAAGCGTGTCCGTGGGATGTTCCTGTCTACAATGAAGCGACAGGTAAGATCATGAAGTGTGATTTTTGCGTGGACCGCGTGGATGCCGGGGGTATCCCGGCCTGCGTGACTGGCTGCACAGCCAATGCCCTTGAGTTCGTGCGGTCGGAATAATGTGGTATTTACCGAGCGGCTGGGTGGCTGCTCGGTGCTCTTTTGGGGTTAACATTTCAAGAAATGAGGAGGAAACGTGTTACGTTCCAAAAAAACTCTCCTGATGCTGGCTCTGGTGGCCGCGGTCTGCTTCACTGCAGAGCCCGCCTTCGCCGATCGTCTGGCCGAAGCCATCGCCGAAGCCAAACCGCAAGGTGAGCCCGGTTACCTCGGTATCCCCGGCGCTCCGCAACTCAACGTCATCATCGGTCTCGTGTGGGCGATCTGGGTAGGCTGGATCTTCTCCACCGTCGGCGCATTCGGTGGTATCATGGCCGGTGTTGGTCACATCACCATTTACGGCCTCGGTGACTACGCCAAGTCTTTCAAAAAAGACATGAAGCTGAACAAGGTCGTCACCGACTCCATCCGCGTGTCCAACCAGTGGCTCGTTGGTTGTTCCGCAGCACTGTCCTCCTTCAACTACTACAAAGCCGGTCGCCTCGTGCTGCCTCTGGGTATCGCTCTGGCCATCGGTGCCGTTTCCGGTTCCTGGCTGGTACCCTGGTTGACCGCTGGTAAGATCTCCCTGAAGGCATACCTCGGTTACTTCGGTCTCTTCGTTCTCTTCCTCGGTTGCTACCTCTTCTACGAAACCACCCCCAAGGGCCAGGCCAACAAGAAGGCCGCCAAGAAAGCTGCTGAAGCTTTCCAGAAGTCCGTTAAGGAACAGCAGTCCGGTGGCCAGGTCGACATGAGCGAAATGGGCGTTAAGGTTCAGAAGTTCACCCCGACCGCTTGTGAGTTCACCTTCTTCGGTGTTGAATTCTCCTTCAACCCGGTTATCCCGGTTATCGGTGGTTTCTTCATCGCAGCTCTGGCTTCCTTCCTCGGTGTTGGCGGCGGCTTCCTGCTGGTGCCGTTCCTGACTTCCGTTGCCGGTCTGCCCATGTACCTCGTTGCCGGTACCTCCGCCATGGCCGTTCTGATCGGTATGGTCAACTCCATCGCTTCCTACATGCTGCTCAAGCAGACTCCGGTTGCATGGGGCCTGATCGGTGCCGAGCTTATCGGTATCGTCATCGGTTCCGTCATCGGTCCCAAGACCTCCAAGTTCATCCCCGAGAAGGTTCTGAAGTACATCTTCATCTTCCTCGCCTTCTACGTTGGTATCCGCTACACCACCAAGGGCTTCCTGGGTTACTCCCTGGTACCCCCCTTCTAAGTCGCGAATCCACACCATGAACATATGGGGCCGCCCGCAGTGGGCGGCCCTTCACAAACAGAACAGGAAAGACAATGACCGGCCAAATGATTTACGAATTTCTCGATCCCTGGATGATATGGGCATTCCGCATGACGGAGAATCCCTACATCGGATTCGCCATAGGCATCTTCTGGATCTGTCTTCTTGCCACGGTCATCGGCGAGCTGTGCATGGCGGGCATCTACTTCCTTAATGCCAAGCACTTTGCGAAAATCAGCAAGGATATGGTTGGCCACCATAACCTCTCCGTCCAGGCGCTCGGCGCCAAGAACAAGGAAGCATGGAAGGCGTGCAACTCCATCGCCAACGATGCGTTCGGTAAAAATTTCTTCTCGCACATCGCATTATTCGCATCTTCGCTGTGGGTCGTTCCATTCGGTATCGGATGGTTGTTCTACCGCTTCGGTGATGTGGAATTCATTGTTCCCCTGATCGGCCAGGTCGGCCCGTCCTTTATCTTCATCCCGGCGTATATTTTTACCCGTTGGATGTTCGGCAAGGCCAAGCCGTGGCTGCCTCTCTTCCGCATGATCCGACAGAAGATCAAGGAGAATGAGGGAGAAGAGGAAATGATGATGTTCTCTGACATCATGAAAAAGAAGGAACCGGTTCCTGACAACTCCTAACTGGTGTTGAACAGTTTGAAAGGCCGCCTCCGGGCGGCTTTGTTCTTTGAAACACTGTGTCGTGACGCTTTCGGGGGACGAGGGAGAGGCGAGCTTTGAGCTTCTGCACAGGGTGCAGGCTCATTGGAACAAGATGGAATCAGCGTTGCTGGATTCAGAATGCAAAAAAGCCGTCTTACTAAGACGGCTTTTCTTTCTTATCCAAGAGCGTGGGCTTATCAGGCCATCTGGCTCATGCCCGCGTTGACCGACTCGCTGAATCCTTCCATGTCGGAAGGGCCGAGCAGGTAGAAGCGTTCTTCGGTCTGGATGCAGATGACATCGGCGCGGTTGGCTACGATCACTGCTTCCTGGTTGTTCTTGATCTCGATGATCCCGGAACGGTAACCGGCGAAGTGCATGAATTTTTTGGTTTTGACCGCGTGGAAGTCCTCATCGGTTACCAGATTGACCGGCATGGTCTTGGTGACCGAGGCCCAGGGGATCACGGCACTGGCAAAAGGCGGAGCCGAGAGCAGGATGCCTTCATCGGCTACGGTGATGGTCGCGCGCTTGGGCGTGATGTATAACATGTACCAGTAGAAAGCGGACAATGGTCCGGCTACGGCAATGAGACAGATGGCGGTCCAGGTGAGCCCGGAATTGAAGCTCCAGGTCACAGTGGCGGCCACAGCCGCGACGCACAAAAGAAAGAACGTCAGGACTGTTTTATTCATGGGGACCTTGTATGATTTCGCCACGGGGAATCTCCTTGTGGAAGCTGTTGTTTGGTGGGCTATACATACGGTGTATGGCTGCTGTTGCCAAGTCATATAACCTCTTGGACAGCGTCTGGAAATATTGTAGTGTTTAAAGCATATATGATCAATCATGGAAAAATAAAACAACAGCGGGAAAAGCGCTCCGACCTCTGGCTCAAACATGGAGTCCGGGCGTTCGTTGTATTGGTGTGTCTCATCATAATCGGTGTGGTCGGCGGATGCGGCGAAGATGACCCCGTGGTACACGTGGATTTGACCAAACGGCAGAAGGTTCTTGCCCCGCGTCGACAGGAAGCGATCACCTACGCCTATTTACCGCAGTACTCGCACACGATTTCCTATCAACGGCACAGGGCGCTCCTTCAGTACCTGCGGGAAACCACCAACCTGCCGTTACGACAAATATTTCCTGACACCTTTGATGAACATATCGCCATGGTCGAACGTGGCGAAATCGATATCTCGTTTTCCAACCCGTTTGTTTACATCCAGCTTGCCAAAGCTGGAGCCACCGCCTTTGCGCGTATCATCGAACCCGGTGGGGAGCCGTATTTTCAGGGACAAATCATCTGCCGCACTGACAACCCGACCATTCAGACCATTTCCGATTGTGCCGGTAAACGGTGGATAGCCGTTGATCCCGGGTCTACAGGCGGCTACCTGTTCCCCCTTGGACTCTTCTTTGACAATGGCATTATGGTTAAGGATTTCAGGGAAGTGGACTTCGCACCCGGACCGGGTGGCAAGCAGGAGAAAGTCATTCTGGCCGTTCACGCCGGGGCCTATGACATCGGCACGATCCGCAAAGGGGCTTTGGACGTTATTTCGGGGAAAATCGACCCGTCCACCATTCGGGTTCTTGCCGAGACAAAGCAATACCCGGGCTGGGTCTACGCGGCCAGAAAAGGACTTGATCCTGATGTGGTCACTCGTATTGCAGCAGCCATGTTCGCGTTGGAAAATTCCCGCGAGGACCATGCAAGCATTCTGCGAAACGCAGGAATGCGTGGCATTATTCCGGCCAAAGACATTGATTACGAATCGGTTCGTCAACTGGCCAATAAGTTGGGGCTGGAATAATGATGACCATGCGATTCCTCAATAAACTCAAGTTCCGCACCAAGCTGAATCTGGGAATTTACGGGCTCTTGATCATCATGGCGTTGCTGTTGTTGCCGCTGGTCGGCAGCACAACGACCAAAACACTGGTCGAAGAGAGTAAGAAGCGAGGATCATCCCTTGCCGAATCCATGGCCGCCCGTGCCGTTGACCCCTTGCTGGCAAAGGACTTTCTCCGACTGAAGAACATGGTCGACGAGCAGATTGCCGTGGGTGATGTGGTGTACGTTTTTGTGCAGGACAAGCTCGGCAACGTACTCACGCATACGTTTCATCGGGGATTCCCAACCGATCTGATCCGGGCCAATACGGTCAGGGATGAGAACAAGGTTCATATCCAATTGTTGGCTGACGGGGTGGAGCGTATCTACGATTTCGCTTCGCCGGTGAAGATCGACGACAACCGGTTGGGTACCGTCCGAATCGGTCTTTCCAAAACCCGCATCGACGCCACGGTTAATCGTCAGTTGACCACCATGGCCATGCTTGTTGCGGGCGTGCTTTTTGTCGCCACCATCCTCGGGTCCATTTTCGCTCAACAGGTGGCGAGCCGTCTGGCTGCCTTGCGCCTGCACGCCGAAGCCATGTTGATGGGTAACCTCGATTCCCATTCCGGCCCGCTGGACGGGGTGCATTGCTGGGAAAAACAGGACTGCGGGTTGAAGCAATGTCCTGCCTATGGGGAGCGGCAACGGCGGTGCTGGTATATCGCCGGAACCATGTGCCCGGACTGCGATGATGAAGACGTCCGCCGCGGCGTGCAGGATTCCTGTCAGAAGTGCCGTGTCTACCGTGAAGGGTCGGGCGATGAGTTGCAGGACCTTGCCGAGACCTTTGATGTCATGGCTTTGTCGCTGAAAACACATATCGAGGAGCTTCGCGGTGCGGAGCGGAATCTGCGTGATCAGCAGCGGCTCATCCGAACCATTCTGGATGTTACCCCGGATCGCGTGTCGCTGGTCGATACCACCATGCGCTATCAGGGCGCCAACCGGAGCTTTGCCGAATTTGTCGGGCGGGAACTGCACGAAATCATTGGTAAGACCGACTTTGATTTGTTCCCTGAACATGTGGCCGAAGAGCGCCATTTCGCCTCCCGTGATATTCTGGAATCCGGCGAGCGACTCGACACCCAGATCATGATCAAGAACGACGAAGGGGAGCGTTGGTTCCATGTTGTCTGCATTCCTGTCTACGATGAAGACGGCAGCATCTCCGGCTTGTTGCGGACCGACCGCGATATCACGGATATCAAGGGATACGAACGTCAGTTACTTCAGGCTCAGAAAATGGAATCCCTTGGATTGATGGTCGGTGGCGTGGCTCATGAGATCAACACGCCTCTTGGGATCATCCTTGGATATTCCCAGTTGTTGCAGGAAGATGTGGAAGACGGAAGCCAAATCCATCAGGACCTCAAGATTATCGAAAAGCAGACGCAGGTCTGCAAGAAGATCGTTTCCGATCTGCTGGGTTTCTCCCGACAGACCCATTCCACCAAGCGGGAAATGTGCTTCAACAACTCGGTCATGGAAGCGGTTCAACTGGTTCGCCACACCTTCCAGCTTGACCGTGTGAAGATCGTGACCGAGCTCGATGATCGGTTCCCCATCATTTACGGTGACCCTGAAAAGCTCAAGCAGGTATGGATCAATCTGCTCAATAACAGCCGGGACGCCATGAATGGCCGCGGTGGCACCATTGTTATCCGAACCCTTCTGGACACGCCTGGAGGCATTGTCACCCTGTGGCTGGCCGACAATGGCGAAGGAATTTCATCGGATCGACTCAAGATGATCTTCGATCCCTTCTATTCCACGAAGCCAGTGGGTGTTGGGACAGGCTTGGGGTTGTCCGTATCCTTTGGTATAATTGAAGACCATGACGGTCATATAAATGCAGAGAGTCCTGTGCCGAAAAATTTTGTTTTCCCTGAAAACAGTCAGGAAAATCAGGGGCCGGGGACCGTCTTTGAAGTCCGGCTGCCCCTGGACCACAGTGAAGATATCCCTACCAATGGTTCGGTTAAGGAACAGGAAGAAACATTTGATACGCCCCCGGCAGACGGGGCGGATATCCCATAAGGAGGAGGCATGGCCAATATAATCGTAGTAGACGATATCTCCGATGCAGGCATGCTGGTAAAACGTATTCTTGAACGAAAAGGCCACTCTGTTTCGGCGTTCACGGAAGAGGAGGACGCCCTCAAGCACGCCGCTTCAAAGCCGGTGGATCTGGCCATTCTCGACATCAAGCTGAAAAAGATGACAGGCGTGGAAGTACTGGAAGAACTGAAAAAGAACAGCCCGGACATCAAGGCCATCATGCTCACAGGCTACCCCACGCTGGAGACCGCCCGCGAGTCCTTGCGTCTGGGAGCGCAGGAGTATTGCGTCAAGCCCATTAACAAGGAAGAACTCGAAGCCAAGGTCGCTGAGGTTCTCGGAGATTAACGCATGCAGTTAACGCAGCTTTTCAAGCACTGGTCTTATCAGGTTTTCGCACCCGGCACCTTGTTGCGTCGAAAGTACGAGGCATTCAAGTCGCTGCTCAAGCACGACGCCATCGCCCTTGAGCTTATCGCCGATCTTGAAGAGCTGTTTTATGGGGAGGTGCTGGCGGATCGACAACGGGCTAACCATCTTGCTGCCAAGCTCTCCGAGGCCGTGAGTATCATGGCCGGACAGTTGGTGGAGATGAATCCCACCGCGTACATGGATTTGCAGGAGTACTTCCGCAAGATCGATTTCTATGTCCGAATGTCGCTGGAGCTTGAACAGCCTGAAGTCGGGCCGCCATATATCCTTTCTTTGGAAGATGCGGGGGCGTTCCCGCAACTGGCCGGAGGCAAGGCTTCCAACCTCGGTCGTGCTTCAAAGGTGGAAGGCATGCCCGTACCCAAAGGGTTTGTGGTGACAGCCAATGCGTACAATTATTTCATCGATTACAACGGATTGAATGACGGTATCGAGGAGTGCCTGCGACAGATGGTCGTGGGCGACCGCGACCTGTTGGCCCGACTGACACTGGAGGTGCAGGAGATGATCCTGGCCGGAGAGGTACCCGAAGAGATCGCCCGTGGCATCCGCTTCGGTGTCTCCGAAATCATTTCCGGCGATGACCTGATCGCGGTTCGATCCAGTGCGTTGGCCGAAGATGGCGAGATTTCCTTTGCCGGTCAGTATGCCAGTGAACTCAACGTGCCCCCCAACGATGTCCTTGAAGCGTACAAGCGTGTTCTGGCGGGCAAGTATTGCCCCCGCGCCATTGCGTATCGAATTTCCAACGGCTTGACTGATCGCGACACGGCCATGGCAACACTGGTGCTGCCCATGGTCGATGCGGAGAATGCCGGTGTGGTTTACTCCAAGGACCCGGATTGTCGCGGTGGCAACACCATTGGCGTGTATGGTGTGCGTGGCCTTGGCGAGCATCTGGTGGACGGGTCGGTTTCTCCCGGCAAGGCGAACCTGAGCCGCGGTGAGAATCCGGCGCTTTCCCCGGAGTGCACCCCGGATACCAACGGCCTGCCCGGAGAAGAAACGCTGGTTCGTCTTGGTCGTCTGGCCATGCGTCTGGAAGAGGAGTTCGGCAAACCGCAGGATATCGAGTGGGCCGAGGATGTCACCGGCGAGCTGTATATTTTGCAGACCAGGCCACTTCAGGCTGAACGAGAAGAGGCTGAGACCACCTATGAGCCGCTGGAAGTCAAGCCCATGCAGGATGGTCTTGAACGAGCCTCCACCGGCGTAGGTTGCGGTGAAGTCTACTTTGCTCCCACCGGTGAATCCATTGCCCGGATACCCGAGGGAGCCGTTGTCGTCACCCCGTCCCTGAAACCCTCTTTACTGACATTCATTTCCAAAATGAGCGCGGTGATCTCGACCACCGGCAGTCGGGCAAGCCACTTTGCATCAGTGGCCCGCGAGACCGGTGTGCCGGTTCTGGTCGGCCAACTGGATCAGGAGCTTGAAGCCGGACAGGTGGTGACTGTCGATGGAACCGGCGGTGCCATCTACGATGGCTGTGTCGAGGCGATTCTGACCCGTGCCCGGGGCGAGAAATTCATTCCACAGCGGGTCATCAAGCAATACGAGAAGGTCGTTCCCTATACGGTCAAACTCAATCTCACTGATCCCGAGGGTGATAATTTCAATCCCGAGGGGTGCCGCTCGCTGCATGATGTCGTGCGTTTTTGCCACGAGAAG
Organism: Pseudodesulfovibrio profundus; assembly: GCF_900217235.1. Taxonomy (NCBI): domain Bacteria; kingdom Pseudomonadati; phylum Thermodesulfobacteriota; class Desulfovibrionia; order Desulfovibrionales; family Desulfovibrionaceae; genus Pseudodesulfovibrio; species Pseudodesulfovibrio profundus. Next base: position 3,561,348 of record NZ_LT907975.1, read on the forward strand.
GCTGTGGGCGAGATGTTCTCCATCGTCGATAAGCGTGGGCGTGGCATGTACGCAGCCAAACGGCTCAAGACCGATCTGCCGCTGGTCATGTACCTGCTCGATCTGGGCAAGGGGCTGTTCGACGGGTGTGAAAAGAACAAGCTGGTTTCGCCGCAGGATATCAAAAGTCGTCCCATGTGGGCGCTCTGGTACGGTTTGGCGGATTCGCGGGTCAAGTGGCCCGAGAAGCTGACCCACATGGACTGGGAGACCTTTGACAAGATGGCAGGCGGCATCTTCAGCTTTGATTCCAAGCTGCTGGCAAGCTACGGGCTGATCTCCGAGGACTACCTCCACCTGATGATCCGGTTCGGCTACCACTTCTCGGTGGTTGATACCATCTGCGGGCCGGATGCCGGTCGTAACTATATCAATTTCCGTTTCAAGGGTGGCGGGGCCGGTTTTGATCAGCGCCTGCTGCGTTTGCAGTTCATCCGCAAGGTTCTGGATGAGTATGGCTTTGAAACTGGTACACGGGGCGACATGATCGATGCGAAGGTCGCCAGAATAGACGAGAACACCACACGCAGACTGTTGGCCCGACTTGGTTACCTGATGGCTGTGACGCGACTCATGGACATGAGCATGCAGAACGAGGAACAGGTGGATCAGGAAGTGCAACGGTTCATGGACGCAGCGGAGCACAAAGATGTTCGGTTGGAAAAAGACTAAAAAGAGTACGCCCTACCAGGTGACCTGGGTGACCGAGCAGCTTGGCGTTGGGCATGCCCCAATGAGCCATCCGCAGCTCGATGCCATCCGGGCTGAAGGGGTGGATGCCATCCTCAATCTCTGCGGTGAGTTTTGTGATCTGCATGAGATTGAAGAGGATGCCGGTTTTGAAGTCCACTATCTCCCCTTGGAGGATGAAGAAGCGCCCGGACTCATCGAGCTGGAGAAAGCCCTCGAATGGCTGGACGAAGCCATTTATCTGGGAAAGAAAGTGCTCATCCACTGTCGGCACGGCATCGGTCGGACCGGCACCGTGCTCAATGCCTACCTGCTGCGTCGCGGATTGGGCCACAAACTTGCAGGCAAGGCCCTGAAAAAACTGAAAAGCAAACCGGCCAACTTCGTGCAGTGGCGCACAGTGCGAAAGTACGGCAAGAAATCCGGCATGCTCAGTGTTCGTGAGCCTTCGCTGGAGTTCAAGCGGCTGGTGGACCTTGCCCCGTTTTTCAATGATTATTGCGAACTGGTGGAACGACTGGAGGAACAGGTCGGTTCCAAGCGTCAGGGGTTGGCCTGCGGATTGGACAACGCCTCCTGCTGTACCACGCCGGTCCGTTTGACACTGGTCGAGGCTGTCCACATCAGTCATCGCATCAATACCGAACTCTCCTGCAAAAACAGACTGGCCCTGATCGAGCGGGCCGTGGAAACGGCGCAGGCTGAACGCCGTACGGCCTCGGCCATGCAGACCAATGCCGAAGGGGACGAGTTCTGTCTGTCCGAAGCCGGGGCCGTTTGTCCGCTGCTGGAAGAAGGGCAGTGTTTGCTCTTTGACCATCGCCCCCTCCAGTGCCGCGCCTTTGCGCAGGACCATTCTCAGGATGGGGACCTGTGGGAGCGGTTGCTCACGCCTGCTCTGTCCAAGATTTCTGCCGAAATATGGTTTGCCTACACCGGCTCCATGGCCGATGACATGCCGGTCTTCCCCCTGCCTGATGTGGTTTCCGGAAAATTCATGGAAACCATTTTCAAAATGATGATGCAGCAGGGCCTGGATTCCTGACCCTGCCGTTGTTTCGTTCAGACGGAGCACAGTCCTTTTCATCCTACATACCAGCTCTCTTTCCTTCTGTTCCATCAGTGACGGATATTCTTCCGTATGATGCCTGTCTTTTGTTGATATAAACTTACAACATGTGCCAAGGTAATAGGCAAATCTCTGTCGGTTGTTCTGAGAACAAATGATGGCGGTTTTCAGCATGATATGACCGTGCATCGAAACGTTTGCGCAAACGTTTCGATGTATGCTAGACGGGAAAAAGTTGATCACGTAACGGGCGCCATGCGTCAGGGAGCGACTCCATGAAAAAAGCGAAGCTTATCAACTCGGGCATATCCTACATTGTTTCCACCATGGGCCATGGTGACGGGATCACTGTTTGCGATGCGGGTCTGCCGATTCCAGGCTCGACACAGCGAATTGATCTGGCAGTGACTCGTGGCATCCCCTCGTTCATGGAAACGGTCAAGGCCATTGCTTCGGAGCTGGAAATCGAAGGCGTTGAAATGGCCGAGGAGTTCAAGGAGAAAAGCCCTGAACTGCATCGGGAGCTGCTTGTCTTTCTGGAAACGATCGCTGACGAACGAGGCAAGCCAGTGTTGATTTCCTATATCCCCCATGAAGAATTCAAGGCCAACACCGAGAAATCCCTGGCCGTTGTGCGCACCGGCGAGTGCACGCCTTTTGCCAATGTGACCCTCAAGTCCGGCGTTGTCTTTTAGGAGACCTGTCATGGAGGAACTGCTCAGGCTTGACGGCATTGAAAAGTCCTTTCCGGGCGTCAAGGCGCTTGATCGCGTCAATCTTCGGGTCGAGGCTGGGCGCGTCATGGCACTTGTCGGGGAGAATGGCGCGGGGAAATCGACCCTCATGAAAGTGCTGACCGGCATCTACCAACGTGACGCCGGAACCATCACCTACCTCGGTAAGGAACGACAGTTCGCTGGCCCTCGTGATTCCCAGCAGGCTGGTATCTCCATCATCCATCAGGAGCTGAATCTGCTCCCGGAACTCTCCATAGCGGAAAACATCTTCCTTGGTCGCGAACCATCAGGATTCGCGGGCCGTATCCATTGGAAAGCAATGTACAAGCAGGCGGATGCGCTTCTGGCTCGGCTCGGTGTTTCCCGCTCATCACGCACACGCCTGGGCGATCTGTCCATCGGTGAGCAGCAGATGGTGGAAATCGCCAAGGCGCTCTCTTTCGAGAGTCGGGTCATCATCATGGATGAACCCACCGACACCCTGACCGATACCGAAACCGAGGCGCTGCATGGCGTTATCAGGGAGTTGCGGGATTCGGGACGTGGCATCGTGTACATTTCGCATCGGCTCAAGGAAATATTTGAAATCTGCGACGACGTAACCGTACTGCGTGACGGCAATTTCATCGGAGAAGCGCCGGTTGCCGATATGGATGAGGAAGCGTTGATCGAGATGATGGTCGGACGCCGACTGGAGGAGCAGTACCCGCGAGTCGAGGTCACTCCCGGCCGATTCAGCCTGGAGGTCACCGATCTGGTCGGGCCGCGTCTGGATTCGGTTTCCATGGCCGTGCGCGAAGGCGAGATTCTCGGTGTGTCCGGGCTGATGGGCGCTGGGCGGACCGAATTGATGAAGGCCGTGTTCGGCGCACATCCCATTGAATCCGGCTCGGTTTCCATGTTTGGCGAGCCGGTTCGCATCCGGTCGCCCAAGGATGCCCTTGAAGCCGGGATTGCCTACATCAGCGAAGATCGCAAGCGGGATGGTCTGATTCTCGGCATGTCGGTGCAAAAGAACATGACTTTGGCTGCACTGAAAATGTTCTCCACTCCCACCGGTCATCTTCGGGCGGCCATGGAGTGTGAAGCTGCATCCGGCTATGTGGCGGCGTTCAATATTCGTACTCCCTCCCTACGGCAGCAGGTCGGCAATCTTTCGGGCGGCAATCAGCAGAAGGTCGCCATTGCCAAGGGGCTTATGGATCGCCCGCGTGTGCTGATCCTAGATGAACCGACCCGCGGGGTGGATGTGGGGGCCAAAAAGGAAATCTATCAGCTCATCAATCGCTTCAAGAGCGAGGGCATGAGCATCATTCTCGTCTCTTCGGAAATGCCGGAAATTCTGGGCATGAGCGATCGCATAATCGTTATGCACGAAGGGCGTGTACGCGGTGAATTCACGGCCGGAGAGGCCGATCAGGAAACACTCATGGCCTGTGCTATCGGCAGGGCGCAGGAGGAGGCTCGGGCATGAGCGCAGACAAGGCAGATATGGGGAAGCAGCGTGTCTCCCTCAAGCAGCGGTTGATTCAGCAGAAAACCCTCATCGCCCTCGTGGTGATGATCATCGTGGTTTCCTTTCTCAACCCCAATTTCTTCACCACAGGCAATATCCTCAATATTTTGCGGCAGACGGCCATCAACGCCATCATGGCCGTGGGCATGACCATGGTCATCCTCACCGCCGGAATCGACCTCTCGGTCGGTTCGGTGCTGGCCCTGTGCGGCGCCATCGGAGCCAGTCTTATCGCGGCGGAGATGCCGGTTGTGGTGGCCGTGGGCGCGGCCCTTGGTGCCGGAGCCCTGCTTGGTGCCGCTTCGGGCGTGGTCATAGCAAAGGGCAAGGTGCAGGCGTTCATCGCCACCCTTGTCTCAATGACTTTGGTACGTGGCCTGACGCTCGTCTATACGGATGGTCGTCCCATCTCCACCGGCTTCACCGATGTGGCGGATGCGTTTTCGTTCATCGGCACAGGCTACGTGCTCGGTGTGCCGGTTCCCATCTGGATCATGGCAATCACCTTTGGCGGGGCGTGGTACCTGCTCAATCACACTCGCCTCGGGCGCTACATTTATGCCCTTGGTGGCAATGAGGAAGCGTCCAAACTTTCCGGTATCAATGTCGACTCGATCAAGATCACGGTCTACGCCATAGCCGGTTTTCTGTCCGCACTATCGGGCCTGATCGTCACCTCGCGCCTGTCTTCGGCCCAGCCAACGGCAGGGTATGGATACGAGCTGGATGCCATTGCCGCGGTCGTGCTTGGCGGCACGTCGCTCATGGGAGGCAAGGGAACCATCATGGGAACCCTGCTTGGCGCACTTATTATTGGATTTTTGAATAATGCACTGAATTTGCTTGATGTATCTTCCTATTATCAGATGATAGCGAAAGCGCTGGTCATTCTGTTAGCGGTCCTGGTGGATACGAAGAGCAAGTAGATACAACGCAAGGAGTATAGGATGAAAAAACTCATGACTCTCGCCATGGCATTGGTCCTGTCTCTGGCGCTGGGCGTATCCGCCCATGCCAAGGACACCATCGCACTGGTCGTATCCACCCTGAACAACCCCTTCTTCGTCACCCTCAAGGACGGTGCCGTACAGAAGGCGGAAGAGATGGGATACGACATCATCGTGCTGGATTCCCAAAACGACCCGTCCAAAGAGTTGGCCAACGTGGAAGACCTCACGGTGCGTGGCGTCAAGGCCATTCTCATCAACCCCACTGATTCGGATGCCGTTTCCAACGCCATTCGCCTGATCAATGGCGCGAACATCCCGGTTCTGACTCTGGATCGTGGCGCAACTCGCGGCAAGGTCGCTTCCCACATCGCTTCCGACAACGTTGCCGGTGGCAAGATGGCTGGTGACTTCATGGCGGAAAAGCTTGGCAAGAACGCCAAGGTCATCCAGCTTGAAGGTCTGGCCGGTACTTCCGCTGCCCGCGATCGCGGTGCCGGATTCGCCAAGGCTGTCGAGGCCAACGGCTTCAACGTGCTGGCTTCCCAGCCTGCCGACTTCGACCGCACCAAGGGCTTGAACGTCATGGAAAACCTGCTCGCCAATCACGGTGATGTGCAGGGCGTCTTCGCTCAGAACGACGAAATGGCTCTGGGTGCGCTTCGTGCATTGCAGGCAGCCGGTAAAGATGTCGTGGTTGTCGGTTTCGACGGCACCGATGACGGTGTTGCTGCTGTAAAACGTGGCGAAATGGCCGGTACCATTGCCCAGCAGCCCGCTCTGATCGGTGCCCTCGGCGTGGAAACCGCCGACAAGGTGCTCAAGGGCGAAAAGGTGAACGAGTACATTCCGGTTCCCCTGATGGTCGTAAAGTAACACGTGTATCAAGGACGCACCGGCGTGTTTCGGTGCGTCTTTTCCTCTTTCCCCGGAGAATCTCATGGCATCGAAGAAGCTCATTGTTCTTGGCAGCGTCAACGCTGACCATGTCCTGCAGGTGGACAGCTTTCCGCGCCCCGGCGAAACCGTGACTGGGCATGGATACAAGGTGCTTCCCGGTGGCAAGGGGGCCAATCAGGCCGTTGCCGCTGCCCGTTTGGGGGGCGAGGTGGGCTTTGTGGCATGCGTGGGCGATGATGATTTCGGTTCTCGCATGATCAAGGCGTTTAGGGATGACGGCATGGATACGCGGGCTGTGATGGCTGTCCCGGACATGCCCACAGGCGTTGCGCTCATTCAGGTGGCTGCCAATGGCGAAAATTCCATTGCCATTGCCGCCGAAGCCAATGCGTCCCTGACCGTTGAAGCACTGGAGCAGCACCTTGAGTACCTTGGGGGCGCAGGGATGCTGCTGATGCAGTTGGAATCGCCCATTGAGACCGTGGAACTGGCGGCCAGAACCGTTGCTTCGGCAGGGGGCAAGGTGGTGTTGAATCCGGCCCCGGCACAGCCTCTGTCTGATGACCTGCTGTTCAATCTGGCAATGATCACCCCCAATGAAACCGAAGCCGAAGTGCTGACGGGCGTCACTGTCTCAGACGAAGACTCGGCCCGACAAGCTGCTGATATTTTACATGGAAAGGGTATCGAAACCGTGATAATCACCCTCGGCGCACAGGGTGCGTATTGCAGCGGTCCTGACGGCGCACAGCTCATCACCGGTTTTTCGGTGAAGGCCACGGATACCACGGCTGCGGGGGATACCTTCAACGGTGGGCTGGTGGTTGCCTTGCAGGAAGGCAAGGCCATGGATGACGCCATCCGTTTTGCCCATGCAGCGGCAGCGATCTCCGTGACGCGCCTCGGTGCGCAGACCTCCATCCCGAACAGGGGTGAAGTCGAAGAATTTCTGACCAACAACTAGCGATCATGGCAACTATCAAGGACGTGGCAAAACTGGCAGGCGTGTCGACATCAACGGTGTCCCATGTGCTGAACAAAACCCGATTCGTGCGTGAGGAAACGTGCGACCGGGTGCTGCACGCCGTACGCGAGTTGAACTACCGTCCTTCATCCATCGCGAGGTCGCTCAAGGTGCAACGCACCAACACCCTCGGCATGCTGGTCACGGCCAGCCGAAATCCGTTCTTCGCCGAAATAGTCCACGAGGTGGAGCGGCGCTGTTACGAGCGGGGGTACACGTTGTTTCTTTCCAATACCGAAGGCGACATCCACCGCATGGAAACCAATCTGTCGGCGCTGGAAGAGAAACGCGTGGACGGGCTGCTGCTCCTGTGCAGCGAGGTCAATGACGACATCATCAGCCTGCTCGAAGCGGATCGCAGTGTGCCGATCATGGTCTTCGATTGGGGCCCGGAATCCGATAACGTGGATCGCATCTACGACAACTCACCGGCTGGAGGTGCTCTGGCCACCAGACATCTCATCGAGATGGGCCACACCCGCATCGGATGCGTGACCGGACCGCTCAAGCGGCGTTCGGCAAAGGAGCGACTGGGCGCGTTTCGTCAGGCCATGGAAGAGGCCGGGCTTGATGTTCGTGAGGAATGGATCGTCGAAGGCGATTATGATTGCTCGGGCGGTGTCAAAGCCATGGGAACGCTGGCGGCATTGCAGGAGCGGCCCGAAGCCGTGTTTGCCTGCAATGACATGATGGCTCTGGGGATGATCAGTCAGGCCGCCCGACTGGGAATCCGGGTTCCCGAGGATATGTCGCTGGTTGGCTATGACGATATCTACATCTCTCAATACACGGTTCCGGCGCTGACCACCGTGCATCAACCCAAAAGCCGTATTGCGGCCATGGCCGTTGATACGCTCATTGATCGACTCGACTCTAAGCGGACCAAAGGCGAGATCATCCGTATCGAACCACGACTGGTCGAGCGTGAATCGGTGCGTCGGGTGTAATTCGGCTATCCGCTCCATCCGAACAGTTTCATGTCGATCTGCCCCTCGGGGCTGACCTCGACTCCCTCCATTTCCAGTAGTTCCTTCTGCCGCGCAAAACCTTGATGTTGGGCCAGTGATATCCGGCCTTGCTTGTTGACCACCCGATGCCAGGGCAGCCCGTGTTTGCGTGACGAGGAGTGCAGGATGCGCACGACCTGCCGTGCGGCACGAGGACTGCCTGCCAAAGCAGCCACAGCGCCGTACGAGGTGACGCGACCTTTGGGAATCGAAAGGATTGTGTCGATGACCTTCTGGGTAAATGGAGCGATGGGCATCGTCGGAACCTATCACTTTTACTGATCATAGACCATAACCAGTCGGGCATGGAACAGAGTACTATTATCCTGCTTGCGAACTTTTACTATGCTCTATATGTTTGTCCGGCTTGTCGGAAGGGCGCATGCCCACTTTTGGATGAAGAGAACTCAAACCCGTTGGATTGAACATGGACAATTTGACCGAACTCACGCCTTTGGCCCCTATGGATGGTCCCATAGATGTAATACTTGATGCAGGCAGCACGTATAAAACGGAAAATGTCTGCGCAAAAATGATCCGGTTTTCAGTTGAGGAAGGCAAGGTTTCCAATCTGGATTTCGTCGGCGGTTGCGATGGTAACCTCAAAGCGATTTCCCGTCTGCTGGAAGGAATGGAAGTTGGGGAAGTGATTGCCAAGCTCAAAGGGATCACCTGCGGCAAAAAAGACACTTCCTGCACCGATCAGTTGTGTAACGCACTGAGCGAGTACGCCAAGTAGCTGCACTACATTATTGGCCGTAAGCCAATGAATGGCCCCGTCATCCAATGGATGACGGGGCTTTTTTGTGCCTGAAAAGGGCTCTCGCTTGGAACGGTAACGTATTCTCGGGCTGAGAATAGTAGCTTCACTATTTGGTCGGTTTTTTTGTCTGAGCCGATGCCGCCGCTTCTTCGATGAGTTTAGCCAGCACGTCAATCTCCACCGGCTTGAAGAGAAAATTGTACGCTCCGGCGGCAAGGGCCTTCAGTCCGTCGGACATCCGTCCGTTCCCGGTCAGTATGATGACCTGCACCTCACTGAATTGCTTTTTTATGACCTTCAGAACCTGCATCCCATTGATCCCGGGCATGAGCAGGTCCAATACAACAACATCTATCTGTCCGGTCTCAAGCATGGCAAAGGCGTCGGTTCCGTCTTCGGCGGTGGACACATCCATGCCACGCCTTGTCAGTCGTTTCGCCAGCGGCGTGCTGAATGCTGTTTCGTCATCGACAAGCAGAACCCGGATCGGTGCGGTGGAGTCTTTTTTCATGCTGTATTCTTGATCACTCTGTAAGAAGTTGTGTTCATGCACAGGTACGCCATTTTTTATGTTTCGTTGAGTTATATTTTTTTATCAATGATAACAAGAGTTAGTAAAAAATGGGTAAAAAAGTCTCGTTTTTTTGAGTGCTGGAATGTGGCGTACTTTTGCGCTTTTCTTAATAGTGGGGTAAATTGTACCACCTGTATCAAAAAAGGTGAATTACCTCACGGTATCAGGGTTATCATCAGAAATCACAGGTGTGGTACACTTTGTACCACTGGTACGAAATGTACCAAAAAAAGCGATTTTTTGGACCTTGGAAGGCACAAGCCGTTATTTTTTTGGATTGATCTCTCGATTGGATTTGTGAGTGGGTGTTTATGTAGTCATCTGATATTTAAGTATTTATCATGAAAAACGGTGCGGAAGGCTTATGATATTTTTTTCACGACCGTGGCACACGCCTTGCTCAAGTGCATCCAACTGGCGCAGTATCCTTCATTGGGAAGGTAGGCCGAAGAGAGGTTGTTATGCATCCTGAAAAGAAGTCATCCTACGATAAGCTTTCGCGCAATCTGGCGTTGACCGTGATTACGGTCTCCATTGCGCCGCTTATTCTTGTGGGTGGCCTCATCTTCGACCAGTTCCGCTCCATCTATAAGGAGAAGGTCTATTCGCACCTTGCCGAGGTCGTCGACAAGCACAAGGAGAACATCAACACCTTCCTTGAAGAAAAGCTTGGTGAAGTTCACTACCTCGAGCAGGCCTTTTCCTACGAGGAGTTAACTGATGACACCAAGCTTGACGAGATACTGCGCGGCATGCAGCAGCAGTATGGGCGTATCTTCGTTGACCTCGGAGTGATCAATGCCGAGGGCAGGCAGATTGCCTACGCCGGTCCCTTCAACCTGCAAGGCGCTGACTACTCCGGTGCAGACTGGTACCAGAATTCCCGCTCACACAAGGCCGGCATCAGTGATGTTTTCCTCGGTCTTCGCCAGTCCCCACACTTCATTATTACGGTAAACAATTTCCATAACGGCGAGCAGTGGACCCTCCGTGCCACCATCGATTTTCTCGCCTTCAGCCATCTTGTCGAAAATATCCGCATCGGTGAGACCGGTGCAGCATACATACTCAATGATGAAGGTGTATTCCAGACCCGCCCCCGTGAAAACTACGGCAAGGGCCTGGTACTGACTCCCCAACGCGTCATCAATCATCCGACCCCGGACAATGTTTCCATTACCAAGACCAACGGCAGTGATGGCGAGCTGTACATCAGCGTCACCGCACCGCTGAACGACGGTGCCTGGAAGCTGGTCTACCTGCAACGCGCTTCCGACGCCTTCTCGGCCATGACCCGGACCGAATACGTGACATTGATCATCTTCCTGCTGGGCGGCATCGGCATCGTGCTCATGGCGCTGCTTGTTGCCCGTAAGCTGGTGGTTCGCTGTCAGATCATCGATCGCGAGGCCGAGATGATGAACAAGCAGATGGTCGAGACCGGCAAGCTGGCAGCCATCGGTGAGTTGGCAGCAGGTATCGCTCACGAGATCAATAATCCCGTCGCCATCATGATCGAAGAGGCGGGGTGGGTTTCTGACCTTCTTGAAGACGAGTCCGGCGAAATCAAGTCGGCTGGCGAGATTGAGCGTGCGCTTCTGCAGGTGCAGACCCAGGGCCGCCGCTGCAAGGATATCACCCACAAATTGTTGAGCTTTGCCCGGCAGACCGATTCCCGCGTGACCGATGTTTCATTGCCGCCGCTCATTCGTGAGGTCGTGGATATCTCCATGCAGCCCGCGCGATACGCCCAGGTGGATTTCTCCCTGAACCTGGACGACGACATGCCGCAGGTGCGTGCATCGGTCACTGAGTTGCAGCAGGTATTTCTGAATCTGATCAATAATTCCATCCAGGCCATGGATGCGGAGGGCGGCACGCTTTCCGTGACGTGCAGCGAGCAGGATGGACAGGCGCAGGTGGTGATTGCTGATACCGGTCCCGGTATTCCGGCAGCCAACCTCAGCCGAATTTTCGAGCCTTTCTTTACCACCAAGCCGGTGGGCAAGGGGAGCGGCCTCGGCCTCTCCATCTGCTTCGGCATCATCCACCAGATGGGTGGAGAAATAGACGTAGACAGCACGGTGGGTGTCGGTACCCGGTTTACCATCCGACTGCCGCTCCTGCCGCATCCCATCCAGGAACCAACAAAGGAGTTACACCATGACTAATGCCACCGTTCTCATCGTGGACGACGAAATGGGATTTGTCGACACTATGGCCAAGCGTCTTGAAAAGCGCAACATGGTCGTATTCAAGGCCTTTGAGGGAGATGCAGCGCTCCAGCAGTTGGAACAGCATCCGGAAATTCAGGTGGTCGTCCTCGATATGAAGATGCCCAACAAGGATGGTCTGACCGTATTGCAGGAGATCAAGGAGTCGTATCCGCTGGTCGAGGTAATCATGCTCACCGGACACGCTACCGTACCCACTGCCGTCGAAGGCATTCAGCACGGTGCATACGATTACCTGATGAAGCCATGCAGCTTTGATGTGCTCAACGAGAAAATCCTCGAAGCCGTGTCCCTCAAGGAGGAACATGAAACCGAGGCAATTGAAGAGCGCATCGAAGGCATTACGCAACGTATGGCGTAACTTTAGGATTGCAAGCGGGGAATGATGATGAATAGCCAGTCCAATGTCGAACTGCTTATCGTTGATGATGAAATCGGATTCGCTGACGTGTTGCGCAAGCGCATGTCCCGCCGGGGAGTGGATGCCACGCCTGCAGCAAGCGGAAGTGAAGCCGTGCGCATCCTTCGAGAGCAGGCGTTTGATGTCGCCATCGTCGACCTCAAGCTCGAAGGCATGGACGGGATCGAAATCCTCAAGGTGTTCAAGCTGATGGCTCCGGAAATGCCGGTGCTCATGCTGACCGGTCACGGGTGTGAAGAGTCCCGTGAGATCTGCATGCGCAACGGCGCTGACGGCTATCTGCACAAACCCATCGATTTCGAGCGGCTGCTTATCAAAACCCTGCATGCAGGTGGAAGGTGGGTGTCCAATGAGTGACATCAACGTTCTGCATATAGATGATGAAATGGATTTTGCCGCGTCCCTGGGCCGACGGCTATCCAGACGCGGCATGGACGTCCATGCCGCAGACGGTGGGGAATCGGCTCTCAAGGTCTTGAAGCAAACATCGATTGACGTCGTACTACTCGACATCAAGATGCCCGGAATGGACGGGATCAAGACATTGGGGCGCATCAAAAGTCAGCATCCACAGGTAGAGGTCATCATGCTGACGGCCCTTGCCAATACGGACACGGTCCTTTCAAGCCTGGCCATGGGGGCATACGATTACCTCATGAAACCGGCCGAGATCGAAGACCTTGTCCAGAAGATCAAGGATGCGGCTAAACAGAGAAAACGAAATCTGGAGCAGGGGGCCCCTTAGGCTCAGGGTTTCAGGCAAAAAACCAAACTCAAGAGGAAGCGAGGAAATCATGCGATTTTTCAATCAATGGGGAAGATTCATGATGGCGGGAGCCGGAGCTCTCGCCCAGTGGGAAATCAACAACGCCAAGTCGATCGTCAGCAGCAGAAAAAAGCTGATGCTCATTGCCTTGATGGTTATCCCGATCATTATCGGTGGCATCGCCTTTGCGGATGACATCGGTCCTGTTCTGCCCGATCTGCTCGGAGGCAAAAAGGCGTACAGCCCGGCCTTCTACAGCGTCGGCATCTTCTTTGTGTCCATTGCCATCGGCATGGGTGCAGGTCTGATTACCGGCTGCATCGGCGCCGGTGGTGGTTTCATCATCGCGCCTGCGTTGATGTCCGCTGGTATCAAGGGTATTTTGGCTGTCGGTACTGACCTCTTCCATATTTTCGCCAAGGCGATCATGGGTAGTGTCATTCACCGTAAACTCGGAAACGTATCCGTACCTCTGGCCGTCGTGTTCCTTATCGGTGCCGTTGTCGGTGCGACTGCTGGTGGACTCATTAACCGTATCCTGTACGAGATCAACCCCGTTCTCAGTGATGCGTTCATTACCTCGGTGTACTCCCTGATGCTCGGTTTCCTGGGCTTCTACGCACTGATCGACTTCCTGCGCTCCCGCAAGGCCGGTGGCGGCGGTGACGCTCACGGCGGAACCGAAGGTGCCGAACTGGGCGCCATGTCCCGTAACCTGCAGGCAATCAACTTCCCGCCCATGGTCAAGTTTGACCAGGATCTCGTTCCCGGTGGTCGTCAGATCTCCTGGATCTTCCTGGTACTCTCCGGTGCTCTGGTCGGTCTTGCTGCCGGTATCATGGGTGTCGGTGGTGGCTTCCTGACCTTCCCGATCTTTGTTTACGTTCTCGGTGTTTCTTCCATGACCACCGTTGGTACCGACATCTTCCAGATCGTGTTTACCGCTGGTTTCGCGTCGGTCAGCCAGTACGCCATCTACGGCTTCATCTTCTACACCCTGGCCATGGGTATGCTCATCGGATCCCTGCTCGGTATCCAGATTGGCGCACTCGTAACCAAGGTTGTTCCCGGCATCACCATTCGCGGTTTCTACGCCATGGCCGTTCTGGCTGGCTTCATGAACCGTATCTTTGCGTTGCCCGGCAAGCTTGGCGAAATGGGTGTCATTCCCATCTCACCCGCTTTTGGATCGATACTAAACGATATCGGCATCTGGCTGTTCTTCATTGTTATCGGTGGATTCTCCGTATGGGTCATCGGTACGTTCCTGAAGAATATTCCTGCGCTGAAGCGAGAGGAGGTAAAGTAAGATGATTTACAATAAGAAAGAATTCTACGGGGGCTTCGGACTGCTTGTCGGTTTCTTCTTAGTCCTGTTCTTTATGTTCCAGCCCATGTTCAACGGGCATAACTCGATGGAGTACCTGGACAACCTGTACAACTCCATCTCCAAGGGATCTGTTAACTATGTAGAAAGCATTCGTGAGGACACCAAGCCTTTCGCTGACAAAGACGTCACCATGAAGCTGACCTACGCAACCGAGGCCGAAGCTGCGCAGTCCGCGCTGCTCTTCTCCAACGCTGGCGCCACTGCATCTGTTGCCGGCAAGGAACTGGAAGTATCCGGTTCGCTGGGCGCCATGCTCGGTGCGGCTCTGGATGATTCCTACTCCATGTACCACAACGATGCTGCTGCACTGGAGTCCAAGTACGGTATCGAAGGGCGTCGTGCGCTCTTCAACTGGTGGACCTCGCTCAAGCTGATGGACAAGAGCCTCAAGAACCAGGAAGCGTTTGCCGCTGCCAAGGTCACCGGTACTGTTCAGGGCAAGGCTGTAGAAGCTGCGTACAACTACTTCGGTGTTGAACCTACCAGCATCATGGACAATGTCGGGTTGGTTATCTTCTCCCTGGCATTCTATGTCTTCTACACCCTGTGGTACGGCTTCGCCATCCTCTTCGTCTTCGAAGGATGGGGCCTCAGGTTGAGTCATTAATAGTAGATAGTATTACATCATACCCCCAAGCAAAGTGCGGCCCGGTTGTCCTCGGAGGACCGGGCCGTACCCACCTAAAGGGGTGGGGCGTTTCGCCCCGGAAAGTGTTTACTCAGCGCTAAAATCCATATATTCATGGGTAGTGGGGGTGATACGATGAATCTGCAAAATTATTACGAAACAGTCATGCAGCTCAGCCACGGCATTGTGGTGACGCTCAATCTCGATGGCCGTGTGGTGCACGGCAATTCAGAGCTTGAGATGCTGACAGGCTACTCCATGCAGGAGTTGGCCGGGGCTGACTGGTTCGAAACGTTCATCCCGGAAGATGAACGAGAGGCCGCCCGTACTGCAGTGCTGGAAAGAGCGCACGACCACGGTGTTTCCGCCATGGCCGGGGTGATTACTGACAGGGATGGCGACCTCGTCTACATCAATTGGAATCTGAAGCCGCTGGCTGATTCCGATGGAGAAATTATTTCTATTCTGTGCGTCGGGCAGGATGTTACCGACCACATGTTGCGCGAGAATGGGTTGCTCCGCGAGCGTTTCGCACTGATGGAACGCAACAAGGAGTTGAGCTGCCTGTTCAAGATCAGCCAGATCATGACCGATATGGGGCAGGACCTGGAAGTCCTGTTGCAGCAGGTGGTTGATCTTTTGCCCACCGCATTCCAACATCCCTCACGTTCACATATTCAATTGGAAATCGACCGGAGTGTCTGGACCTCCGAGGGCTACCGGGAAACGGATTTCCGGCTGTCCGAGCCGGTTATTGTCCACAAAGAGAAACGCGGCGTCATTTCCGTGTGTGCCCAGCGTCCCTCCAAGCGTCCGGCATTCATCGAAGACGAGCGGGATTTGTTGCGCACGGCAGCACAACAGGTGTCGGTCATGGTCGCCAAAAAGGAAACCCGTCAGGCCAAGCAGGAACTTGAATCGCAACTGCGTCAAGCTGATCGACTGGCAAAGATCGGTCAGTTCTCGGCTGGTGTCGCCCATGAAATCAACGAACCGCTGGCCAATATTCTCGGGTTTGCTGAACTGGCGTTGCAGACCAATGATCTGCCGGAGCAGGTGATGAGCGACCTGCATTCCATTGTGGAATCATCCCTCCATGCTCGCGAGATTATCCGCAAGCTCATGTTTTTCGGACGACAACTCCCGCCGCAGCTCATCTCCGTGAACCTCAACGAGGTACTGGAACAGGCGCTCGCCATTACCGAATCCGGTGCCAAGCGAAGCGGTGTGGAGATCATACGCAACTACGATGCCTCCATGTCCAAAATTTCCGCTGATCCCCAGCATATCAAGCAGGTGGTGGTCAATCTGGTTGCCAATGCTATCCAGGCAATGGGCAAGGGGGGAACGCTCCGGGTCAGTACCATCTGTCATAAAAGTGATGCGTACCTGATCGTGGAAGACACCGGGCCGGGCATGGAAGAAGAAGTGCTCAAGCAGATTTTCGCACCATTTTACACCACCAAGGACGTGGACAAGGGAACCGGATTGGGACTTTCCGTGGTCCACGGCATTGTCAAAGCACACGGCGGTTTTATCCAGGTAGAGAGTACACCGGGTGTGGGGACGCGAGTTGAAGTTGTATTCCCCTGTCCCAATTGTTGTACGGAGGTTGAGTAATGAGCAATACACGGATTCTGGCGGTCGATGACAGCAAATCCACCCTTGAGGTCTTGAAGCGAAACCTGCAACCAGAAGGGTATGAGGTCTACACCTGCGAACGGGTGGAAGAGGCTTTGCCGTTGCTGGAAGAGCTGGAAATCGATCTGGTCATCACGGATTATCGCATGCCCAAGACCTCCGGCCTGGAGCTGATAAAACATATCCGTGCCAATTATCCTGAAATCGAAATAATGATGATAACCGGCTACCCGTCCATTCCGGGTGCTGTTGAAGCCATAAAGGATGGAGCCGGAGAGTATCTGGCCAAGCCGTTCACCACCGAGGAACTGTTATCTGCTGTTGGCCGCATCATGGAGCGTCGTCAACGCCGCAGGGTGCTCAGTTCGCCGGACACGCCTCCCGATAATTTTGGCATCATAGGTGAGTCTCCGGCCATGCAGAAGGTCTTCAGCCGTATTGGCAAGGCCGCTGGCACGGATGCCAATGTACTGATTTCCGGAGACTCCGGTACGGGTAAGGAACTGGTTGCACGCGCTGTCCACTACAACAGCGATCGACGTGGTGCGCCTTTTGTTCCGGTCAATTGTACGGCCATTCCCGACAGTCTCGTGGAAAGCGAACTGTTCGGTCATGTGAAAGGCGCATTCACCGGAGCCAAGGAAGGGCGGGCAGGTTTCTTCGAGATTGCCCATGGCGGATCGATTTTTCTCGATGAAATAGGTGATGCCAGCCCGAACATGCAAGCCAAGTTGCTGCGGGTCATACAATCCAAGGAATACTGCAAGGTTGGCTCCAGTCGAGTGAATACGGTTGATTGTCGTATTCTGGCCGCCACGCACAAAGATCTCAAGGGTATGGTGGACGAAGGATCGTTTCGCGAGGATTTATACTACCGTATGAATGTCGTGGATATCCCGGTGCCGTCCCTTGCCGAGCGCGGTGATGATATCCTGGCACTCATCAACCATTTTCTGACCAAATTCTCGCGGGCCATGCACCGGACACCGCCGACCCTCAACGACGATACGTTGAAGACGCTTCGCAATCACGCATGGCCGGGCAATGTTCGAGAGTTGGAAAATCTGATCCAGCGTCTGGTGGTTATCGTGGATCACGATCCCATCGTGCCGACCGATCTTCCCGAAACCATGCGTTTCAGTCTTGCCAAGGAGGGCAGCGTCAATCGCTCTCTGGCAGAGGTGGAGTTCGAGCATATTTCCAACGTGTTGACCATGACCCAGGACAACAAGACCCGTGCGGCGGAGATACTCGGTATTAACCGAAAAACGCTGCGGGAAAAGCTCAAGCGCATGGAGCGTTTCATTCAGGAGAAAGGATAGGTATAGTGGTGTGACGGATCTATTCCGGGCGGCAAAGGATGACAGTCTCGTGCTTGACCCGGCGTAAGCGATGTGAGAAAGGCCCCTTCTGCACCGGTAGGCGCAGGGCGGATCGGCTTCCAACAGGATGAAACTCATGAGCGTATCGAACTTTTTCCGAACACACACCTCAAGCGGGCATACGAGGCACGGAATCAAGGTGGGGCTTGCCAGTGTGCTGGCCTACTTTCTTTCCAGTCAGCTCCAGTTGCCGTACGCGTTCTGGGCGGTGATCACCACGGTCATCGTGATGCAGGTCCATGTGGCGGACTCCATCGATATGTGCCTGTATCGATTTACCGGCACCGCCATTGGTGCGGGCATAGGTATCATGGCTATCCTCACGTTTCCGCCGACACCGTTGTATACGTTGCTCGGCATTTTTATTTCCACCGGAATCTGTGCGTACCTGACGCGATACAATACCCGGTTCCGCATGGCGGCCATCACTGTTGCCATCGTCTATATCACCAGTCTCGGGCAGGACGGTCGCATCCACTTCACGCTGCTGCGGGTTGCGGAAATCGGTATCGGCGTCATGTGCGCGTTCATTGTCTCGGTGCTGGTCTGGCCCAATCGTGCTGCTGCTGCCCTTCGGGACAGGCTCCGTTCACAATATGACCAGTTGGCCGATCACTATGCGCTGCTCATGGGCAACTTTGTGTCCCGTCAGAAAAAAGCAGACCCTGCACTTTTCCAGGAATTGGCGACTGAAGTGCACAAAAACAAGGAAATGTACCACAAGGTCTATGCCACGGAGCGCAAGTTCTTCAGGGAAGACGTGGATATGCTTTCCCTTCAGGTCAGTGTGCTCAACTCGGTGCTGGAGCGCATGCAGGCCATGCCTATTCTGCTCAATGAGGTGGACGGGGTTGGCTTCGACATCATCCTCGCGCCAGAACTCAACGAACTGGCTCATGCCACGAACGAAGCCCTTCGCAGTCTTGGTCAGGGAAAGCCCCATGACACGAAACGACTGACCAAAGCGGTTCAGGCCATCGAAACCCGCTTCATCGAGATTCGCCGTCAGGGCGTGACCGAGCGATTCAAGGCCCGCCGCCTGTTCCAGGTTCTGAGCTTCATCAACGCTGCACAGCACCTGGGTGAGTATGTGCTGGAAGTTCTGAGTCGCCCTGAATTGCAGGAAAAGAAGCCTTCCTGATCTTGGCTACCAAGGCTGTGCCTAGGCTGGTCGGGGTTGTGTCCCGTGTGGATTTGATGAATAGTACAACCATCTGAAGTCAACACACGGTAACGCCTCAAGGACCAAACATGCACGGCAACGATACATTGAAAGAAATTCTGCAAGCGGTGCAGGACGGTTCCATGGATTTGGATAAAGCCATGGATCGTTTTCGCTATCTGCCCTTTGAAGACCTCGGCCATACCGTGGTCGATTCACACCGCGCCCTGCGTAACGGGTTCCCTGAAGTCATTTATGGGGAAGGCAAGACCGCGGAGCAGGTGGGGGATATCTTCGAGAGCATGGGCCAGACAGGGAATGTCCTTGCCACACGGGTTCCCGAAGCGACTGCCGCCCATGTTGCCGGTCGTATTCCTGACGTGAACTATGAACCGCTGGCCCGTACCCTGACCCTTGTCAGAAATGACATCACGTATCTGCCCGGTGAGGTCGGTATCATTACCGCCGGGACCTCGGATTTGCCCATAGCTGAAGAGGCGCGTGTGTCCTGCGATATGCTGGGCTGCCGCTCGTTTGTCATGTCCGATGTCGGAGTGGCCGGAATCCATCGCCTCTTTGACAGGATGGAGCGCATTCGGTCGGCTTCCGTGCTTATCGTCATTGCCGGTATGGAAGGGGCGCTTGCCAGTGTTGTCGGCGGGCTGGTGGAACAGCCGGTCATAGCCGTCCCCACATCAGTAGGATACGGCGCGAGCTTTCAAGGGGTCGCTGCATTGCTGGGGATGCTGACCTCCTGTGCAAGCGGTATCTCGGTGGTCAACATCGATAATGGCTTTGGTGCAGCTTGTGCCGCCTTCCGGATTTGTTCTGCTATTCAAAAAGAAGAGTAATCGCCGTGTAAGGGCTGTCTACGGCCAAAAAAAAGTGAAAAAAGTTTTCCGGCTCCTATGAGTCGACAAGAAGAATTACAATGATTCGAGGTTGCTTGACGGCAAAACTGAGTGTACACTCAGTTTTGCCGTTTTTTTTGACATTAAAACCAATTAGCGTTTACAAATCTCGAAACTGAGTGGTTACTCGGTTTTCGGGAAAGGATGGATTTGCCACAATGAAGAAGAAGGATGCCATACTCAGAGTTGCTACGGTTCTGTTTGCAAATAAGGGGTTTGCGGACACGTCGGGTCAGGAACTGGCCCAACTCACCGGAGCGGCGGAAGGGACAATCTTCTATCACTTCAAAAGCAAGGAAGGCTTGCTGCTGGCGATCCTCCAAAAGACCAGGGACGAGATACTGGACCAGTTCGAGCGGTTTTTTGAGAACAGACCGTTCAACTCGGGGCTAGAAATGGCGGAGGAGGTCATTTCGTTTTATCTCTACCTGGCCGGTTTGATGGAAGACAAGTTCCTGTTGCTTCACAGGCATTTTCTCTACCGCTTCTCCGAGACCAATCCGGAGTTCAGGGAAAATCTGGAAGCGATTTACAACTGCCTCGTCGATATCTTTGAAAAAGCTATCGTCACCGGGCAGGAGGACGGGTCCATCAATTCTGACATTCACCCCCGGAAGTCGGCCCTCATTTTATTTACCATGGTTGATGGTTTGGTTCGATTTAAAAACTACAACTTGTACGATGCGGGCGCACTGTTCAATGAGCTGATGCACACCTGCCGTAGAATGTTGCAGGCTCCATAGAGGAAGAGGTTGAATGCTTACTAAAATATTCCCATTCATTGACTGGTTCAAGGGGTACAACACGGCGGCGCTTCGGGCCGACGCCATCGCAGGGCTGACTGTTGCCCTTGTGCTCATCCCCCAATCCATGGCGTACGCTCAGTTGGCAGGCATGCCCGCCTACTACGGCTTGTACGCATCCTTTCTCCCCCCGCTTATTGCTGCGCTGTTCGGTTCGAGCCGACAACTGGCAACCGGGCCCGTGGCTGTTGTCTCCCTGATGACTGCTGCATCTCTGGAGCCGCTGGCAACAGCCGGTAGCGAAGGATATATCGCATACGCCATTTTGCTGGCTCTGATGGTCGGTGTGTTCCAATTCATGCTCGGTGTGCTCAAGCTCGGGCTGGTGGTCAATTTTCTCTCTCACCCGGTGGTCAACGGCTTCACCAATGCCGCAGCCATCATCATCGCATCCTCCCAGCTCTCTAAGATGTTCGGCGTTTACGTAGACAAGGCCGAACACCACTACGAAACCATCATGCGCGTTGTCGAATCCGCATTTCATTATACCCACTGGCCCACGCTGGCCATGGGTGTCCTTGCATTCGCCATCATGATCGTGCTCAAGCGGATCAACCCGAAAATTCCCAATGTACTGGTGGCAGTTGTCGTGACAACGGCGCTTTCATGGGGCTTGGGCTTCAATCACGATACCAAGGTGAGTATTGATAACATCCAGTCCCCCGAGGTGCATGAGTCGGTTGCCAAGTTCAATGCGGCCATTGCCGGGATCGATGAGTTGTCACTGGAGCGCACCGCCTTGAATGCCCAGATGGATGCAGCCAAGCAGGCAAAGGACGCCGTTGGAATCCTTGATGCGGAACACGACCTGAGCGTCATCAATGTTCGCATCGGTCGCCTCAAGCACCAGGCACACGAAATGCGCGCCGAACTCCGTTCCACTCTTTTTGATGGGGTAGAGGAAGCCGGTGGAGCCATGGCCTTTTATCCGGAAGGCTCCGTACCCGCCGGAATGCAGGCCGATGGTCGAACCTGGCGTCTGAAAGTCGGGAACACCAAGCTGGATACCGCTGATCTGAAAATGATGGGTGGCGGTGCAGTCGTCGGTACGGTTCCTTCGGGCATCCCGTCCATTTCCATTCCTGTGATCGACTTTAAAATCCTGCTGCACCTGTTGCCGTTTGCGGCAATCATCTCCCTGCTCGGGTTCATGGAGGCTATTTCCATTGCCAAGGCCATGGCCGCAAAAACCGGTCAGCGTCTTGATCCGAACCAGGAACTGATTGGTCAGGGACTGAGTAATATTCTCGGTGCCTGTGGCAAGTCCTATCCGGCTTCCGGTTCATTTTCCCGTTCAGCGGTCAACCTGCAGGCCGGGGCTGTTTCCGGCATGTCTTCGGTCTTCACTTCGTTGACCGTTGTCATTGCCCTGCTCTTTTTCACCCCGCTGCTGTACCATCTTCCCCAGGCCGTTCTTGCCGCAGTCATCATGATGGCGGTCATCGGGCTGGTCAACGCCTCCGGTTTCATCCATGCGTGGAAGGCCCAGTGGTATGACGGTGCCATCTCCATCCTGTCCTTTATCTGCACCCTGGCCTTTGCGCCTCACCTGGACAAGGGTATCATGGTGGGTGTTGCACTTTCCTTGGCAGTCTTCCTGTACAAGTCCATGCGACCCAAGGTAGCGACATTGTCTCGTTCAGATGATGAAGCATTGCGCGATGCTACGGTGCACGGTCTTCATGAGTGCCAGCACATTGCGCTGGTCCGCTTTGATGGCCCGCTGTTCTTTGCCAATGCCAGTTTTCTGGAAGATCAGATCACTGATCGCATGATGAACAACGACAAGCTGCGTCACATCATTATCGTGGCAAATGGAATCAACGATATGGATGCGTCGGGCGAGGAAGCCCTGTCGCTGATAGTTGATCGGGTTCGTGCTGCGAACTTGGATATATCCATGTGCGGTGTTAACGAATCGGTAATGGCCGTTCTTGAACGTACCCACTTGCTGGAAAAGATCGGCAAGGATCACGTTTACCCGACCATGGAAAACGCCATCTGCGCCACCCATGAGAGTGCGCATGCGGACGGTCAGGAAGAAAACTGCCCGCTGACAACCGTTTGTCGTCTTGCCTAACGGAACCAAGAAGGAGTTACAATGTCTGTAATCACCATATTCAATGGCCTGTTCTCCGAAGCAGGGGTCGTGGTTAAGCGCGTCGTTGACGCCACTGGCTACCGGCTCGTACCGGATCAGGAAATCGTGGCAGAGGCAGCCAAGCTGTCAGGGATGTCCGAAGACAAAATTGCCCGCGCCTTTCAGGCAAAGACATCCGTCT
This sequence comes from Pseudodesulfovibrio profundus, assembly GCF_900217235.1. Lineage (NCBI taxonomy): Bacteria > Pseudomonadati > Thermodesulfobacteriota > Desulfovibrionia > Desulfovibrionales > Desulfovibrionaceae > Pseudodesulfovibrio > Pseudodesulfovibrio profundus. The sequence goes on from NZ_LT907975.1 coordinate 3,584,234, forward strand.
TCAACACATTCAGCCATGAAAAAGAGCGTGCGGTGGCATGGCTCAGACTGGCCATGGCGAACAAACTGCTGGACAGCGACAAGCTGCTGTTCTCCGGTTTTGCTTCCCAGCTGCCTTCGCCGAATATCGACCATGTGCTCAAGGTGTGCCTGATTTCCGAAATGAAGAATCGCCTCGCTATTGCCGAGCGATCCGAAGGTTACGCCGAGAAACATGCTATCAAACTCATCCACAAGGACGATGAGGATCGTGCCGCCTGGGTCGAAACCCTTCGCGGCGAAAAGGATCCCTGGTCTGCCAAGTTGTATGATCTCGTGGTGCCGGTCGGTGCCACCGGCGTGGAGCGGAGTGCCGATCTTATCGTCGAGCAGTTGTCCAATGAAGCCGTGCAGGTGACTGACGCCTCGAAAGCCAAGGTCTGTGATTTCAGCCTGGCAGCCAAGGTAGAAACCGTACTCGCGGCCGAAGGACACAACGTGGCTGTCCACGTCAACGGCAACGAAGTGACCCTGACTATCAACAAGCATGTGCTCATGCTGGAACGTCTTGAGCGTGAGCTGGCCGATATCGTCGGTCCCATCGAGGGCGTTGAAAAGGTGAACACCGTTGTTGGCGAAGGATTCCATCAGACCGATATCTATCGCAAGATGGACTTCGATGTGCCGTCCAAGGTCTTGCTGGTTGATGACGAGCGCGAGTTTGTTCAGACCCTGTCTGAGCGACTGATGATGCGCGACATGGGTTCCGCAGTCGTGTATGATGGTGAGTCCGCGCTCAACCTCGTGAAGGACGATGAACCGGAAGTCATGATTCTCGATCTGAAGATGCCCGGTATCGACGGTATTGAAGTGCTCCGTCGCGTCAAGAGCGAGCACCCCGAGGTGCAGGTGATCATTCTCACCGGTCATGGTTCTGAAAAGGATCGTGAAGTGTGCATGGAACTGGGCGCTTTCGCCTACCTGCACAAGCCGGTGGATATCGAAGTGTTGAGCGAAACGCTCAAGGCAGCCAACGAAAAAGTTCAGGCTGGCAAGTAGGTACTAAAGGCCGGGTGACGGGATGTCGATACTCGAAAAGATCAGACCGCAGTTCTGGGACACGGACGCCAGCATGGGACCGGGGAAATCCCTGTTCAATTACCGTCGTATCTGGCGGTTCGCCATCGCGCTGTTGGCTGTGGTGGCGCTCGTCCCGCTCTGCGTCATGGCGTTTATCGACTACAACGTCACCCGGCATTCCATGGAATCGGAAAACCTCCTACGGACAGCACGCACGACGTCCAATACGCGTCGTACCGTGGCGTTTTTCCTGCAGGAGCGGCAGCAGGCGCTTGAATTCCTCGCGTTCCAGCAGGGTGTGCAAAATCTGCGACAACAGGAATCCCTGGAGATGACGCTCAAATCCATGCAAAGCAGCTTTGGCGGCCTCGTGGATCTCGGGCTGATCGATGCCAAGGGTAGCCAGATTGCCTATGCCGGTCCCTACGACCTGCTCGGGCTGGACTACAGCCAGCAGCAATGGTTCGAGCGCGCCCTGCAACAGGGTGAGTATGTCAGTCATGTTTTTCGTGGATTCCGTGATGAGCCGCATCTGGTCATCGCGCACAAGGTGGTGGATGAGCCATCAGGCAAGGCGTATGTGTTGCGGGCTACTCTCGACACCGAACAGTTCAACGCCATCCTGTCATCCATTGATCTTCCCGGTGATGGTGATGCCTTCATCGTGGATCAGGACGGGATGATTCAGACACCGTCCAAGCAGCATGGCGAACTGCTGGCCCAGGTGGACCTGCCCATACCTGAGTTTTCCGAAAAGACCAGTGTGCGCGTGGTGCTGGGGCCGGACAATACCCGCTATTATGTCGGTTACGCCTATGTTCGGGGAACGCCATTCATCGTGATGGTGGTCAAGAATCTCGAAGACCTCATGAAGCCTTTGCAGACCATACGCATGGAACTGCTGTGGATACTGGCGACCAGTGTTGCCATCATCCTCATCGTTATCGTTGGTGTGGCTACCTACATGGTCAACAAGATTTACATTGCCGACCAGACCCGTGCCCGAACACTGCACCGGATGGAGCATACCAACCGAATGGCGTCCATTGGGCGGCTGGCCGCTGGTGTGGCGCACGAAATCAACAACCCGCTGGCGATCATCAATGAAAAGGCGGGGCTTATCAACGACCTGTTTACCTACAAGCAGGAGTACGCCCACGACGAGCGGCTGTTGTCCAATATTCGCTCCATCATCGATTCGGTCAGCCGGTGTGGCAAGATTACCAAACGTCTGCTCAGCTTTGCCCGTCATATCGATGTGGAAAAGGACTCCATTCAGTTCAAGGGACTGGCCGAGGAAGTCATCGATTTTCTGCGAAAGGAAGCCGAGTATCGCTCCATCAGCATTGTGATGGATATTCCGGCCAACCTGCCTGAATTCATTTCTGATCGGGGCAAGTTACAGCAAATTTTCCTCAATCTGGTCAACAATGCATTCCAGGCCATGAATGATGGCGGCGAGCTGCACATAGCGGCGAAGACCGGGGAGAAAAACACACTGGTATTCACGGTGGCGGACGATGGTTGCGGCATTCCGTCCGGTGACATCAAGCGGATTTTTGATCCGTTTTTTTCCACCAAGAAGCGAAACGGCGGTACCGGATTGGGACTGTCCATCACCTACGGCCTTGTTCAGGAGTTGGGCGGCTCCATGTTTGTTGAAAGCGAGGTTGGCCGCGGGTCGGTGTTTACCATAACGATGCCCATCGAAGCATCGAAAGAGGCAAAGTAGTGATGAAGATATTGTTGGTCGATGATGAAGTGGAGCTGGTTTCCGCCATGGCGGAGCGGCTGTCGTTTCGAGGCATTGATGCGGACTGGACGGACAATGGCGAAGACGCCATGCGCATGGCTGCGGAAAATGAGTATGCCGTGGCTGTGCTCGACATGAAGATGCCCAAAATCAGCGGATTGGAATTGCAGGAAAAGCTCTCCGGAGCGCACCCGAACATGCATTTCATTTTCCTGTCCGGGCATGGGTCCGAGTCGGATTTCAAGGCAGGGTGTGCGGCTGGCTGCAACTACCTCATCAAGCCGATAGATCTGGAAAAGCTGTTGGAAAAGATTCACGAAGTGACCGGATAACCAGGGCGGTATCATGGACGAAAAAATGTCAACACAGCACGAAGGTCTCCAATTTTTCGGGCGCGTCAGCGCGTCCGTTTCCCATGAGATCAAGAACGTCTTCGCTGTTATCAACGAAGCATCGGGATTGATCGAAGATTTCACCCGTATGGCCGAGCGTGGCATGCCTATCCAGCCCGAGCGGTTGAGAAAGGCGGCTAATGCCATACAGGGGCAGGTTCAACGCGGTGATCGTATCGTGAAGAACATGAATGCCTTTGCGCATTCCACGGACGAGCCTGTCCGCGAGGTCGACCTCGTGGAAACCCTCGGGCTTGTCGTGGCCCTTACATCCCGCCTTGCCGACATGAAGCAGGTCAGGCTGACAACCGGTGTCTGCGAGCCGGTCTCCCAGTCAGCCAACCCCTTCGACCTGTTACGGCTGCTACACTCCTCAATAGCAGCTACTCTGGAAACCATGTCGGCCGGGGATACCTTGGCTATCGGTGTGAAACCTGTGGATGACGGCGCATCGTTCTCCCTTTCCATACCTGGAAAGGATGCTCCGTCGGTAACCCTAGACTCGTTCTCGTCCCTGGCGCAGGCAATGAATGCCAGCCTCAGCAAGGACGAGGCAAACAGCACCTGCGAGCTGTTACTCCCAGCAGCTCGGGGTTCTGTGTAACATGTACCATCAGGAGAATTACAATGGCTGAAAAAATACTGCTCATTGACGACGAAGTGGAATTCTTGAGCTCTTTATCCGAGCGTTTGGAAATCCGCGGCATGGACGTCAACTCGGCTTCCTCCGCCGAACTGGCTGTTCAGGCCCTGGACGACAATGACTACGACGCCATCGTACTGGACCTTCAGATGCCTGACATGAACGGCATCGATCTGTTGAAGGTCATCAAACAAAGCCACCCGGAAGCCCAGGTTATCCTGCTTTCCGGTCAGGCTACCCTTGAGGCCGGCATCGAAGCGATGAAGCTCGGTGCCATGGACTTCATGGAAAAGCCCGCCGACATCGATTCACTGACCGAGAAAATCAAAAAGGCTCAGGCCAAGAAGATGGTCATCGTGGAGAAGAAGACGGTGGACAAGGTCGAGGAAATCCTTTCACACAAGGGTTGGTAATCGATCTCACGTCTTCGTGCCGAAAGACACGGAAAAAGCCCTGCGGTTTCGGCCGCAGGGCTTGCGAGAGCATTCATTCAGGAATCTAGACGCCCGGCGTCCAGTGTTCCCATAGAATCTTGATTCCGATGAGAATCAGCACGGTGCCGCCCAACAGCTCGGCATACTTGCCGATACTTTGAGCCTGCGCAGCACGCTTGCCCAGTTGCAGGCCCACGATGGTGAAAACCAGGGCCACGATGCCGATGACGAAAGCGGGCCACCATACCGATATACCGAGCATGGAAAGGCTCAGACCCACTGCCAGCGCGTCGATGCTGGTTGCTACCGACAAAATGACCAGGCTCATGCCCTTGGTCGGATCGCCCCTGGAGCCATCGTCTTCCTCAAAGGCTTCCTTGATCATTTTTATGCCGATGTACCCAAGCAGGGCAAAGGCTATCCAGTGTGCATAACTCTCTATGTACGTGCGGATGGCGCCACCCATATACCAACCGAGAATGGGCATCAGGGCCTGGAAAAGGCCGAAATGCCAGGAAAGCCGAAATATCTGTCTCGGACTGACGGATTTGAGTGCTACCCCCGTTGCGATTGAGACAGCGAAGGCGTCCATGGCGAGGGCAATGGCAATGGTGATGAGTTCTATATGTCCCATGAAATCCCCTTGATGTCCTGTCCCTATCGCGGAGACCTCTTTTCTGCAAGTTGCAAGTTTTGGAGCGGGCAGTTGGAGTCGGAATAGGATCCCCCCACCAAGTGGAAATCTAGATGTTTTCGCGGATGGTGTTCAGCAGGTCCTGCACGTCGATGGGCTTGGCTATGTATCCGTCAAATCCCTGTTCAAGGAACAGCTCCCTGTCGCCTGACATGGCATGGGCAGTCAGCGCTACAATGGGCATCGACGAATATTCCTGGCCGCTTTCACGAATGGCTTGCATGGCAGTCACGCCATCCATGACCGGCATCTGGATATCCATGAGCACGATGTCGAAATGGTCCTTCTCCAGCGCATCAAGGGCTTCTTTCCCGTTTTGGACCGCAGTCACCTGTATGTCATGTTTGTTCAGCAATGCCGTGATCATGCGCCTGTTCACCTGTTCATCTTCGGCAACGAGTATGTGCAGGTTTCGGGTCAGCAACTGCTCCGGTGCTTCCTTAAGTGTTCTTTCCTTCGGTGGAGTCGGTGGCTTACCGAAAGTCGTGCAGAAAAAGACGGTTGTCCCTTCTCCCGGAGTACTGTCTATGGCGACATTGCCGTTCATCAGAGTCACCAGACGTTTGACGATGCTCAATCCCAGACCGGCGCCGCCTGTGGAGCGTGTGTAGGAGCCGTCTGCCTGAGTGAATGGCTCGAAAATGGTATCGATTTCCGATGCGTGGAGTCCAATACCGGTATCTGAAACCATGAATAAGGCGCGGTATGTGTCTTCATGAATGGCTGGGAGAGGGTAGACCTCAACGGAAACAGAACCGCGATCCGTGAATTTGATGGCGTTGCCGACAAGATTCAGCAGAACCTGCTTCAGCCTGATCTGATCTCCCCGTTGCCATTGGGGGATTCGTTTGTCGAGGTGCAGAGAAAACCGCAGTCCCTTTTCTTTGAGGGGCAACATGAAAATATCGTTGAGAGAGCAGCACAGCGCATGCAGCGAGAACGGCTCGCTGATGACCTTCATCTTTCCCGCCTCGATACGGGACAAGTCCAGTAGATCGTTGACGAGTGTCGTCAGGTTCTTGCAGGAGTTGATGGCCGTAACAGTATACTCTTCCTGTTCTTTGTTGAGATTGCATTCCTGCAGGAGTTGCAGCATCCCCAAAGCCCCGTTCAATGGGGTTCTGAGTTCGTGGCTCATATTGGCAAGGAATTCGTTCTTGGCCTTGTTGGCCGATTCGGCCTGCGATAATCGAAGCTGCAATTGCTGGTTGAGGTCTGCTATCTGCTCTTCGCGTTTCTGCGTTTCCTGAAACATTCTGGTGAAATGCGTGCCTACTTCGGCCAATTCAGTGAAACGGGTGTCTTCCGGGTCGTAGTCATAGTTCCCTTCGGCGACGCTTTTGATATTGACCAGCAGGCGTTGCAGGTATTCAAAAATCCATTGGGTAAAACGGTAGGAGAGCAGAATCCCCAGAATAATGAAAATCAGCGAACACACGACATAGAGCGCTGTCAGGCGAACGACCGGCGCATAGATCGCCTCGGTGGGTTGTTTGACGATGAGTGTCCAGCCTGTCTCTGAGATGGCCGTGGCTGTAACGAGATACTGCGTATTGTCTATTTCTATGGTGTTGAAGTGCTTTTTCTGCTTGCTGAGGGTTGTGTAAAGTTGGCTTCGGCGGTTCCATTCTCGGCGCATGGCGCGGCTGGGATCGGAATGCGCAAGAACTGTTCCGGCGCTATCGAGCACAGTGACTTCCATTCCCTGCAGATCGGCCATATCCACGATTGTCTTGCGCAGTGAAGTGAAGTCATAGTTGGCGACGATGACGCCATTGCGAAATGTTGTGGCAATGGAAGCCACGGGAATACCGGTTTCAGGCGAGATGAAAGCATGCGACCAGATGGTGTTGTCGGTCTCGACCGTGGCTTCGTAAAGGGATGTGTAGGACATGTCCATGCCGATCACATCCTCAACCGAAGGGGAAGCCATGGTCACGATCCCGTTGAGGTCGAGAATCCGGATATCGAGAATGCCGTTTTGACTGAAGCGTATTTCATCTATCAGTCGTTGCATCTTGTCATTTTCGATTCCATCATTATCGAGAAGTTCGGTGAGGTATTTTAAGCGGAGCTCCGCTTCATGCATGTCTGATGTGATGGAGTTGGAAAAGAGAAAGGAAACGCGAAGGCTGTTTTCAACAGCTTGCTTGCCTGCATTTTTATATGCAGTCATTGATGTCAGCAGCGACATGAATATGAGAGGAACGGCAAGAGCAAAGGTGATGTTTCGGTAAAAACGTACCTTCAATCTCGTGGGGCGTTCCGTGATTGGCTTATTCGTCGACAAATATCCCTCCACTAACCCTCACCAGGAAGTAGCCCGACTTCACGTCGCCGTATTCATCCAACTCCATCCGGTTGGAGATTCCATAAAATTCATGGAGGCTTAAGATAGCGCGTTTCACTACTGACGGCGTAGGTTCTTTTGCTTTCTCAAGACCTGTTGCCAAGAGAGAGAATGCATCATACCCGCGAATGGCCGCAAAGGATGGCTTGATCTTGTAGCGGGCGATGTAATCGGCGTTGAACCGTGCCAGTTCAGGAGATATCACGCCATATTTTCTGGTGGCCACGAGGACCATGTCCTCAACCGCTCTGCCGCCGTGCTGAATAAGGTCGGTGGTCTGAGACCAACTGACTCCGTAGAATTGCATCGAGCCACCGATTTTTCGCAACTGCTGACTTAAATTGGCTGCGTCCAGTGCCGCCAGACACATGAGCACGCCGTCTGGGTTGGCATCGAATATTATACGGGCCAGGGGAAGCATGGGCGTGGAGTCGGATTTTTGAATCGTCAACACGACCGGGAAAGTGACTCCATGCGGTTCAAGGGTTTCTCTGAATGATTTGTATAGAAATTCCGTATATTTGCGATTGTTTAAATCGTATACTACGGCTATGGAGCGCATGCCGTCATCCAGGGCTTTTTCGGCGAGGAAATGTCCCTGTTGGTTGGTCGTCGCACTGGTGCGGAGAATATTGTCATCCTTACCTGTCAGATAATCCGTACTCATGGTGGGCGACAGCAGGAGGACATCTTTGCCTTGGGTGACTTTGGTCGCAACTTCAGCCATCTGGCTGAACATGGGGCCGATGATTATCTTGATGCCGTCATTGATCATCCCTTCGAGGATTCGGGAGCACTCAGTCTGGTCGCCTTTGTTGTCCTGCACCACAAGCTGCAGGGGGCGTCCATTAATTCCGCCGGCGCGATTTATCTGGTCCAAATGCAATTGCACGCCGTTACGAACCGAGACACCGATTTCGGATTGCCTGCCGGAAAATTGTCCAACAAGTCCTATGCGAATGGGGTCAGGTTCACCACATCCTGAAAGGACCAAAACAATGAGTAACGAAATCAATGATAGTACATGGCGTCCCGGCATACCGACCTCTCCTGTTATTCGCAGTGGAATAAAAGTACGTCAAATTGATCCAAATAGGAATTGAGACCTCTGCACGGCAAATCCCACACTTTTACTCTTTAACTATTTGATTTATTATGCTATTATTTCTCCATCCAAAGGAGGAAGGCATGGCTATTCGGCAGAAAGGACCTCGGTTGGGTGATTACTTCCTGGGGCACCGCAGAACCAAGACCACATTTCTGGATGAGATCAACGAACTCATCGACTGGCAGCCCATCAACGCCTTTCTGTGCAAGAAGATCAGGCGCAAGGCCAACGCCGTGGGCAATCCCGCCTATCCGCCTCTGGCGATGTTCAAGATTCTGCTCTTGCAGCGTTGGTACAACCTGAGTGATCCGGGCGTGGAGCAGGCGCTGCTCGACCGGCTCTCCTTTGTCAGATTTACCGGTTTTTCCATCGAGGACGACGTGCCGGACGAGACCACCATATGCCGTTTCCGTAACGGTTTGATCCGCCTGAAGGTGCTGGACTCCTTGCTCGACATGCTTAACCGCCAGCTTGAAGGACAAGGGCTTCTTGTCCGTGAGGGAGCCGTGGTGGACGCCTCGGTAGTCGAGTCGCAGCGGCGGCCGCGCAAGGTTATCGACGTGATGCCTGAGGACCGTTCCGAGGACGCCGAAGAACAGGATGGGCCGGTGGACTGCCGGGTCAGCTATTCGGATGACGAGGAGGCGGCCTGGCTCCGCAAGAGAAATCGGGCCTATTACGGCTACAAGCTCCATGCCGCGACGGACAGTCGAGACGGGTTTCTGCTCTGTGGTCACATCACTCCCGCGAACCATTCGGACACGGGCGAATTCGAGCGGCTCGTGAATGGCGTCGGCCTTGATCCCGGCGCACGGGTTTATGCGGACAAGGGCTATTGCAGCGGGAAGAACCGGGACATTCTGTTTGATCGCGATTTGGAGGACGGAACCATGGACAAGACGCCTCGTGGCGGCAGGCTGACAGACTTCGAAAAGACCCGCAACCGTGACATCAGCAGCATTCGGCAAATAGTCGAGCGGGCCTTCGGCACACTCAAACGTGGCTACGCATTCTTTCGGTCCCGATACGTGGGTCGTGAGAAGGTGGAGGGAGAGTTCCACATCCTCGCCATGGCGTTCAATTTGAAAAAAGCTGTTCGACTGGCGCGAGCCTGAAGGGAGAGGTGCGTCCAAAATCCGGCATTTCGGCCAGAAATGGCAGGAAAAGGCCGGGAATGAGCCCAAGCTGGGGTGCGGTCAGAACATCAAATTGGGTGCGGAGCGCAAGGCACGGACGCGAAAAGGGGATGCGCAGAGGTCTCGAATTAGAATGATATCGATTGACTGTTTGGAGCGGAACCGGAAGGGCGATCAAACTCTTATACGACGAGCCAACTCGTTGATCATGGTTGCCTGTCGGTAACTATTTGGAATTACGACTATTGTATTGCGCTGAGTGCTGCGCCGAGGGCCCCGGTCATGTCGGGTTGTTCTGGGAAAAGGATGTCTGAGGCGTGCGCTGTATCAAGCGACTGGACCAGCAACTGACGGATGCAGGGATTATGGGCCACACCGCCGGTGAAAACCAGCGGGTAGTTCAGCCCCACACGGTTCAGCATGGTGAGGGTCCGCTTGATGATCGCCTTGTGCAGGCCAAGGGCGATGCTTTCCGGCTTTTCTCCACGGGCCATGAGCGAGGTCGCTTCCGTTTCCGCGAAAACCGTGCATATGGAACTGATTTCAGGTGGTTCGCTGCCACGGGAGGCGTATTCCCCGAACTCTTCGATGGGAATCTGGAAGACCCCGGCCGTGTATTCCAGAAACTTCCCGGTCCCGGCGGCGCAGCGATCGTTCATCTCAAACTTCATGACCCTGCCGGAATTTACCGAGATGGCTTTGGTGTCCTGCCCGCCGATATCCAGAATCGTCCGCACCTCGGGGAAAAGGTGGATGGCGCCGAGGGCGTGCGCCTTGATTTCCGTGATGGATGTGACTTCACAATCCATATTCAAACGATGGATGAGGTTGCGACCATAACCGGTCCCGACCAAGGAGGAAGGTCGCAACCCATCCAACAGTTTTACACATTGTGACATGGGGTCAAATGTCGTCGGCAATTGCCGGGACTCCTGAATGGCTCCGTCAACGATGACTACCGCTTCCATGGAGCGCGACCCAATGTCGATTCCGACGATCATGCAAGTGTCTCCACAAATGCTTCCACACGGGTTTTGAGTTGCTCGACATCCTCCATGGAGTAGTCGGTTTCGATGGAAAGCATGGGGATGCCCGCTTCCTGAAGCACATTGTTGATCTTCATGGATTCATGGGAGTAGGGCTGACAGAAAAGGAGGCTATAGTGGATGACGCCGTCTGCGTTGAGTTTTTTGGCAAGATTGGTGACGTTATCCAGCCGTTCCTCGTTGGGGGTGAAACAGGCACAGTCGATTTTCATGTACCGGTCAGCAATGGCGTCGATCATATCATCGAGGGTTTCGGCGGATTCGTCCACGAGGTCGCGGCTGTTGCGTGTGCCGATGCAGGATTCTTCACCGACGATGACAGCGCCTGAGCCTTCGACAACGTAGGGAAGCTTCCAGTTGGGGACTGCCATGGGGCAACCGGAAAGCATCAGTCGAGGGGTGTTGGTCGGAGCAACGCCTTCTTTTGCGGAAATGCGTTCTTCCAGTTCGTCACAGAGTTCATTGACTTTTGCGGTGAACCGGATGGGATCGTCGTAAAAACTGATTTGATTGATGAGGAGACCGTCCCGGCCGGAGATCGGTGCAGGCGATGCAGCGCGCAGAGCTGTCAGTCGTTGCAGGGCGCGGCGTTTGTCGTTGGCGATCCGGATTCCCTTTTTGAGCTTTTCTGCCGTGATGGTTTGGCCTGTGAGCGACTCCACTTCCGACAGGTACCGTTTAACTTCGGATTTCCACAAATCCCGTGCTGCGGGGGATTTGGTCTGCGGCACTTCCATGACGTAGGTCGGGGCGATCTCATTGAATGCTTCGTACGCCTTCTTTTTACCGTCGCAGGTCGTTTCTCCGATGATCATGTCGCTTGATTCAATGAACGGACAGAGTTTGGCCATCTTGAATCCGATGAAGGACTTGATCAGTGCGCAGGTATTGCGGGGGACCAACTGTTCCGCCAGTTCGGTTCCTGCATCGGCACCGGCGCAGAGACCAACGTGGATGGCGTCGGCTGCCAGTGTGATCTCTTCGGGAACGAAAACACAGAATGAACCGATGACCTTGCGGCCATTGGCTTTGGCATCCTGTATTTCCTGGATGCGGAGTCCATGCACTTCGGAGAGGACGAAGTCCAGATACTCAGCTCCTTGCAACCGGTTGTTCTGGGAGAGGTAGATGTCGCCGTAGAACTTTCCAAGTACTTCAAGCAGCGCGTCATGCGCTTCCAGATCCAGGTCGAGTTTTTCCCACATGGCACGGTGTGTCGTCGCTTCCATATCCACCCCTTTAAGTTGGAATATTGATATCGTCAATCGTTTCTATCGATATTCACCTATGGTTGTTGGCGCACATGGGCAACGACAATCTTCTTGATCAAGATTTGGCACCTGGCAGGTTTTGCTGGGGGTTTTCAGTTGTTTTGAAGGGGTTGTCATAGAGCATGTGAATAAACTGTCCACATGGGATATAGCGGCATATATTCGAACTATTATAATGGTGCCGCAACTGGAAAAAAGGCATATGGTGAGATACTGGGTTGCGACTATTTCTGGATATAAATCGGGTGATTGAGTTGTAGTAGTGTCAATCGAAATCTCGGTGGTGACTATCAAGGCACGGACTGGCAGCCGAAAAGGGAGTTTCCCAAGTGGATTGGACCGATCAAAATGAAAATGTTGAATCTGTCGGCGTATTGCGGATTCCAGAGTATTTGTATGGTCGTGAGAAGGCCATTGAATCCATGTTCGCGTTTTTCGAGAAAATCAGTCTTGGAGAACGTGGTGTTATCCTGGTTCCCGGTGTTTCCGGCGTAGGGAAAACGTCCCTAGTGCGGCAGCTTCAAGGGCGAATCAGGAAAAAAAACGGGTTCTTCTGCCAAGGCAAATTCAATCAGTACCAAAAAAATGTTCCCTATTATGCCATTCAACAAGCCCTGGGTGAGCTGTGGCAATCCATAAGCGACGACAGCGAAACGGAAAGAACCTATTGGCGTGAAGAGATCATCAAGGCCGCTGGCGGATTCGGGCAATTGTTGATCGATATGAATCCTGAACTGGAAGCGTTGATCGGTCCGCAGCCGGACGTTGAGATAATCAGCCCCCATGAAGCACGGCATCGGTTCATCAATGTTGTGCATAGAGTCCTGAAGCTGTTTTGCGCTCCGGATCACCCGCTTGTTTTTTTTATTGACGATTGGCAGTGGGCCGATGTTGCATCTCTGGAACTGTTGCGCCAACTCTGCAATCAGGGGGACCTGCGATATTTTTTGGTCATCGCTTCGTATCGAGATAATGAGGTGGATGAGAATCATCCGTTTACTGCAACAGTCAGGGATATAAGTCAGGGAAACACCTTTATCCTTACGCAAGAGGTACTCCCTTTGGGAATGCGTGAGGTTCGGATGTTCATACGGGATGCACTGAAACCCGAAGTGGAACATCTGGAAGAGCTGACAAGGATCGTTTTCACGCGCACTCAGGGAAATCCGTTCTTTGTTCATGCCTTCTTGCCATTCATCAATGACAGAAAGCTGCTCCGCTTCGATGCGTCACGCTCCATCTGGGTATGGCGGGACAACATGCAGGCCGCGAATGTACTCCCTGAAACAGTTGAGGAGTTATTCGCCATGCGGTTTCGGCAACGAAATCCGTTGCAACAGAACATCCTTTCCCATGCAGCCTGTATCGGCAATAGGTTCAGCCTGAAAAGCCTGGCGTATGTCTGCGATATAACGACGGAAGAGTGCCACAGACAATTGCAGTTTGATCTGAAGAAAGGTTTTATCGTTCATCTTGATCAGGAAGGGGAGACAGCGTTTGACACGAAGACGCCACCGGCTGTGCTTCGTTTTGCCCATGACCGTATTCAGCAGGCCGCCTATGGATTGATTCCTGTTTCAGATTTGCCAATCATCAAGTTGAATATTGCCCGTAAGCTTTTGAGCAAACTCCCAAAGGGGCGTTTGGCAGAGTCCTTGTTCGAAATAGTGGATAATTACAATTCCGCTTTGGAACTTATTGATGATTTTGCCGAAAAAGTACTTGTTGTGGAGTTGAACCTCGAAGCGGCAAATAAGGCCATTTCCGCCACGGCATATCAGGCGGCATTGGTATTTCACAGGGCCGCAGGATCATTTTTCTCCGAAGAGGAGACTTCCAACCGCATATGGGACGAACATCACGAATTGGCTTTTGCCTTACACCTCGGATGGTCGGGGAGCGAATTCCTGGAAGGGGATCAGAAACGATCCGAATCACTGCTTGCCACTGCGGTTGCCTTCTCTCGCAGTCCTCTTGAAAAAGCCGAGTCCCAACGTATTCTCATCGTCAATCACACGCTCCTGGCCCGCTACGATGAAGCCATTGCCGCTGCCCGCGAAGGGCTTGACGTGCTTGGGATTTCCTTGCCGGATGACGATTTTACAACCAACAGGGACTATCAGATAGACAAGGTGAAGCAGCGGTTTTTCGAGCATCCCTACGAGTTCTACAGCCGAATGCCGGTCATGGACAATCCGGAGATGCGCAAGGCCACGCAACTGCTGATCACGATGGGGCCTCCCTGCTATCGGTATCACCAGCGGCTCTGGTCGGTGCTGGTGCCCATGACCGTTGATCTCATATTGCGTTACGGCAACATGCCACAGGTTGGATACAGTCATACCGCTTTGGCCGGCTTGCTCATTTGGGTGGACAATGATTTTGCCACAGCCAGAAAGTTTATGGATACGGCCACGGACATCATGCGCGACATGTTTGATTCGCCTTTGGATCAAAGTGTTTTTTACTTGATGATCGGCAGTTCCGCGCGCCACTGGTTTTCCCATATGGTTGAATGCAGCCGAGACTATTCCGATGCATATGAGATCGGGCTGCGGTACGGTAATTTGCAATACGCGGCCTACGCATTCGGTCATAATATGTAGGGGCTGTACCAGATAACTCCTTTGGGTTATCGGTATGGCAATGCGAAAAAGTCGTTTGAGCAAGGACAAGCAGCTTCGTTTAATCGAACATTTTGTGGCTGGCACGACAGCTCGTTGCGCTGCCGATCTGGTTGGTGTGAACGTCAAAACAGCCGCCTATTACTTTCACCGGCTCCGGGAAATCATAGCGGTAGAAGAGTCCTGTGAAGGGATGGATTTTGGCGAATTTGAGGTCGATGAGAGCTACTTCGGTGGCAAGCGAAAGGGCAAAAGAGGACGTGGGGCGGCTGGTAAGGTTCCTGTTTTTGGAATCCTTAAAAGGGGCGGGAAGGTCTATACACAGGTGATTCCTGATGCGAAAGGTAAAACCTTGCTTCCCATTATTCAGGAAAGAATCCAGCCAGACAGTGTGGTTTACTCGGACTGCTGGTATGGCTACAATGTCCTTGATGTGTCAGCGTTCAAACACTTCCGAATCAACCACTCGAAGCTGTTTGCAGATAGCCACAACCACATCAATGGAATCGAGAATTTTTGGAACCAGGCCAAACGCCATATGAGGAAATTCAACGGCATTCCAACCAAGCATTTTTCTCTGTTTTTAAAGGAATGCGAGTGGCGTTTTAATAACAGCAATCCGCGAAGCCAGTTTAAACAACTGAAACAGTGGGTTAGAAGACATATGGGCTAGTTATCTGGTACAGCCCCAATATGTATTGTGGTTTCTATCAGGGAATGCCGCTTCTTGGTCTGTTGGATGAAACAGAGAAATCGCTGGATTTCAGTCGGTCGCGCCACAATCAGTGGGCTGTCGATCTGCTGGAGGGCGGTATCCGTGTCATGCGACTGCTCAATGATCCCGATTTTAACAGCGTGGCAACCTTTGATCATGAGCAGCGATATCTGGATCGGGTCGAAAAAAACGGCAATATCCAGGTTACCTGCATTTACAATGTGATTCGGTCATTCCAGCTTGTTGTCATGAACGATTGGGAACAGGCCCTGATCTATTCCGATCGGGCAAACGAGTTGATCTACACAGTGGGTACGCAGGGGTTGCTGCCGTGGCCCGAACATTTGTTGATACGGGGGTTGATCCTCGCAGTATTGCACAACGACGCCAGCAGTGAGCAACAGGCTCTCTGGAGCCGGGAGTTGCAGGTCATTCGCGAACGGATGCGTGTGTGGGCTGCGAATTGCCCGGAGAACTACCGTTTCAAGTCGCATTTGCTGGAAGCGGAACTGGCTCGAATGGACAACCGAAGCGATGATGTCGTTTACCATTTCGAGATGGCCATCTCTACCGCGGCCGGTGGTGGATTCCTTCAATGGGAGGGCGTTGCCAACGAACGTGCGGCCCGTTACTGGGAAGGAGAAAAGGTGGGCCAGGTGGCTCAACCTTACTGGCAACAGGCTTATAGTTGCTACGAGAACTGGGATGCCCAAGCCAAGCTCTCGGCCATGGAAACCCACATATGGGAAACGCTACAGGGCGTGTTGTTCAAGGGCGGGGATTGCGATGCAGACAGTGATCGGGGCGTCGTCTGCCGTGCCTTGTTTGATAAGCAGCTTGCTTTCCTTCGTTCAAAGGAAATGCAGGTTGAAGAGTTCGCCAAGCGGCGCAGCGCTGAACGACAGGCCGAAGAATTGGCAAAGGCCACCGAGCGCCTTCGTGAAGAAGTGGCCCGCCGCAGGGAAACAGAGAAGTATCTCCGTGAAAGCGAGGAACGCTTCCGGTTGACCTTTGATAATTCCCCCATCGGTGCGGCCCTTGTTGCACGGGACCTGTCTTTTATTCGGGCCAATGAAGCCATGTGCGAATTGCTCGGATACAGCGAAGAAGAATTGAAGGGGCTGCCCTTTACCGATGTGGTCCACCCTGATGATGTGGAAGCGAATGCGCAGGTGTTTGAGCGGATTATCAATCTGGAAGACGAGTCGCTGACCGTGGAGAAGCGGTATGTGACCAATGAAGGTGACACGGTCTGGGCCAAGCTCTCGGTCAGTGCGATACTGGATGAGGATGGCGATGCGGAGTACTGCCTCCCCATGCTGGAAGATATCACCGAACGCCGCAGGGCTGAGGAAAACCTCATTTCCGCCAAGGAAGATGCCTTGAACGCCAACAAGGCCAAATCGCAGTTCCTTGCCAACATGAGCCATGAGATCAGAACGCCGATCAACGGCATCATGGGTATGTTGCAGCTCATGCAGACAACAAATCTCAATAACGAGCAAAACGGCTATACTGAGACTGCCATTGAATCGTGCCAGCGGCTGACACAACTTCTTTCCGATATTCTGGATCTCTCCAGAGTGGAGGCCGGACATCTGGAAATAACCAATGCTTCCTTCGACTTGAAGCAGACATTGGATATCGTGGCCAAACTGTTTGAGCCGGTCATGCGGCAGCAGGGCATCAACTTTGATGTCCATATTGATGCCGACCTCCCCGAGCATGTATTGGGCGATGCCCTTCGGCTGCAACAGGTCTTGAGCAACCTCGTGGGTAATGCCGTTAAATTTACGGATTCAGGTACTATCAAGTTGGAATCCTGGGTTGTCGGCCCGAGGGATACGCAGGAAAGAAGAATCCTGTTCCATGTGGCCGATAGTGGTATTGGCATACCGGATGACAAGCAGGAGATGTTGTTCGAGGCGTTCGTGCAGGGGGAAACATCGTATACCCGTCGATATCAGGGCGCCGGACTGGGATTGGCCATTTCCAAGGAACTGATAGAATTGATGGGTGGAACCCTTGCCATGTCGAGCACGGAAGGCGAGGGAACCGAATTTTATGTTTCCATTCCCTACACGGTCGCGACGGTGGAGCGGGCCGAGAGTGTAGTGAACGACAGCACGCAGGAGGAGAAGCCGGTCAATGTGCTGCTCGCCGAAGATGATCGGGTCAGCAACAAGGCGGTTACGCGATTACTTGAAAAGCGTGGTCATGTTGTTTGTTCGGTGGATAATGGCGGCTCTGTTCTTTCGGCTCTGGCGGAACAGGACTTCGACCTGATCCTGATGGATATCCAGATGCCGGTCATGGATGGTCTGGAAACGACCACGGCCATCCGGCGAGGCGATGCGGGTGAAACCAAAAAGAATATCCCCATCATTGCACTGACGGCGTACGCCATGGGCGGCGACAAGGAGCGTTTCCTTGATAGCGGAATGGATGGCTACATCTCCAAACCCGTGGAAACCGATGCGCTCCACAATCTGATCCTCGAATATTCAGGAGAAAGCCAGGACAGCAAATCCACATAGCAGTGGCGAATACTCGACTTGCAATAAGAAAACCGGCTTCGGACGATTATCCGAAGCCGGTTTGTTTGTTGGGATGCTACCTATAGCACTTTGAACTTCTTGGTTGATCCAGAACGTTGATCCACGAGGTGAACCGAACAGGCGATGCACGGGTCGAATGAGTGAATGGTTCGCAGAATCTCGATCGGACGATCCAGATCAGGACAAGGGCAACCGATAAGCGATTGTTCAGCCGGGCTGAGTTTGCCTTCGGCACAGCGGGGGCCGAGGTTCCATGTTGACGGCACCACCATCTGGAAGTTCTCGATCTTACCGTTTTCAATTCGAATCCAGTGGGAGAGAGCGCCGCGGGTGACCGCACAGGTACCCACGCCCTTGGCGGAATCCACCATCTTCCACTTCTTGTAGATGTCGTCGTCACCGGCACTGATCCGTTCGGCCGTTGCATCAATCCATCCTTCCATGCGGCGGGTGAGCATGGTGGTTTCGATGACGCGGGAGATGGTGCGCCCCATGGTGGAGAAGAGCTGGTCCGGTTTCATGCCCGACTGTTTGAAGAAGTCGTCGAACATAGTGCGGGTTTCCTTTTCCTTTCTGGCGTAGGCGATAGCGCGTCGTGCCAGCGGGCCGGTCTCCATTGGTTCGGTCTTGTACCGTGGCGCTTTGGACCAGGAGTACTTTTCCTTGTCATCGTAGCTGGTATATTTAGGTTTGGTCTCGCCGTCGTATGGTTTGAGGACCGAGTCCCCTTCATACCAACTGCGGGAGACGTGCTCGTCGATCTCATCCATCTTGAGCTTTTCAACATCGCTGAGTGAATTCCCCCACAACACGCCGGAGCTGAAGTAGGGATCTTTGCCGGATTCCGGGTCGAGGAATTCGTTGAATGCAAAGAAGTTCTTGGTCTTTCCGTAACTGAGAGCCTCAGGGTAGCGCTGGGTCATGAGCAGGATATCCGGCATCATGGCGTTTTCGACAAACTCCAGTGTCTTCTTCCAGATGGCGCGGAAGTGCTCGATCACCTCCGGTCGCAGGCTGTCGTAGCAGGTCACGCCACCCACGACCATGGTCTGGGCATGGGGGTTCTTGCCGGCGAACAGGGCCATGGCGCGTCCCAGCTCAAGCTGAATGCGCAGCCCTTCAAAGTAATGGGCTGCCATGATCAGATTTTCTTCCGGGGACAGGCGATACGCCTTGTTGCCGCCGAGGAAGTAGGCGTTTTCCAGAATGCCGAGCTGTCCATTCTCCACAAAGTCCTTGAGGCGCTTCTGGATAATGTACAGGTCGGCCGGGTTGCTTCCCCTGTTGCTGGTGTTTCCGACAATCGTTCCAGCTTTGGAAGGATCGGCGGATATGGCGGCGGCCATGTCTATCCAGTCCAGCCCGTGCAGGTGATAGAAGTGTACGAGATGGTCATGAATAATCAGGGCCGAAAGGATAAGATGACGAATCAATTCCGCCAGAGGCGGGGCCTTGAGGTTGAGCGCATCCTCGATGGCGCGGATGCTGGTCAGGGCGTGTGTATTGGTGCAGACGCCGCACGCACGTTGGGTAAACAGCGGGGCGTCTTCGGGTGGTCTGCCTTTGAGTATCTGTTCGATGCCTCGGAACAGCTGCGTGCTGACCCAGGCGTTTTTAACGCGGTCGTTCTCCAGCTCAACCTCCACTTTGAGGTGGCCTTCGATTCGCGTCACCGGGTCTACGATCAACCGCTTGCCGGTGCTTGTGGCTGTATTCTGACTCATGCGGATTTCCTCCTTCGGGATGGCGCGGGTTAGCTCTTGGTTCCATCTTCGATCGGATGGAAGAACGGTGAATAGTCATCCCAGAAATTGGGTTCGCTGCAACCAATGCAGGGCGCTCCGGCCTTGACCGGCCAGTTGACCTGATTGAACAGGGCCGTGGGGCAGTTGTTGTAGGTATATGGTCCCTTGCAGCCGAGCTGGTACAGGCACCATCCCTTCTTGGCTTCGTCACTGTCGAAACTGGGGGCGAATTCGCCCTTGTTGAAGTGCTCCTGACGGGGGCAGTGCGCGTGGACGGTATCGCCGTAGAATTGTACCGGGCGATTCCAGGTGTCGAGCTTGGGCATGCCCTTGGTCAGCAGATGGACCACGGTCCCCACGAAGTTCATGGGGTTGGGCGGGCAACCGGCGATGTTGATCGCCTTGACGCCCACGGCTTCGAGTGCGTTGTTCACGCCCTTGGCGCCGGATGGGTTGGGAGTTGCCGCCTGGATGCCGCCAAAACTGGCGCATGATCCCATGGCGATGGTTGCAATGGCCTTGGAAGCCACACGGGCGCAGAGTTGAAACATGGTTTCGCCGCCGACCTTGCCATATTCTCCACCGTGGTAAGTGGGGATACCGCCTTCGATGACGCAGATGTACCCTTCGGGATTGCGCAGGGCTTTTTCCAGTGCGGCATGGGCTGCTGCGCCGGAAGCGGCCATGACCGTTTCGCAGTAGTCGAGCGAGATGGTACTCATGATGATCTCATCAAAGTACGGCTCATATGCTCGGAGCAGACCTTCGGTGCAGCCGGTACATTCAGCGCAGTGCAGGTAGACGACGGATGGACGCTTCTTATTGGTCAGTGCATGGGCGATCTGTGGTGCGAAGGCTGGTCCCATTCCGATGAATGTTGCCATCAGACCGCAGAACTTCATGAATTCCCGTCGGCTGGGCTTCTTGTCCCCGGCCAACATCTTCAATGAGTCGAATTTGTTTCCATTGGGCATACGATACTCCTTCGGCTAACGGGGCTTGTGGCAGGCAGTGGTGCAGCCTACCGGGTTCTTGCCGCCTTGAGTTCGTCTCTGGGTGTGACAGCCCAGGCAGCTGGGCGGTCCGTCAGAGTGCCATGCCCGGTAGAAGCCGGAAGGCTCTTTGGGATCATCATCGGTGTGACATTGGCGACATGCGACGAATTCCCCCAGCGTCTTGTCGGATTCCTTGTGGTGACAGTCCCGGCAGGGCACCCGTATGGCGTGGAACCCATGCGCAAAGGTGACCTTGTCGACCCAGGTATTCAGCATTTTGTTGCCTTTTACTCTGTCCAAAACGATTTTGTCGGGGACTTCGTATGCCGTGGCCGCCGAAACGGTCAGAACGGCGACAACAGCCCCTGCCATGAAGAGCAGAACCGTGCGAAACATAGATCCTCCAAACCTAAATATGGAAGGGGCTGTACCAGATAACTCCTTTGGGTTATCGGTATGGCAATGCGAAAAAGTCGTTTGAGCAAGGACAAGCAGCTTCGTTTAATCGAACATTTTGTGGCTGGCACGACAGCTCGTTGCGCTGCCGATCTGGTTGGTGTGAACGTCAAAACAGCCGCCTATTACTTTCACCGGCTCCGGGAAATCATAGCGGTAGAAGAGTCCTGTGAAGGGATGGATTTTGGCGAATTTGAGGTCGATGAGAGCTACTTCGGTGGCAAGCGAAAGGGCAAAAGAGGACGTGGGGCGGCTGGTAAGGTTCCTGTTTTTGGAATCCTTAAAAGGGGCGGGAAGGTCTATACACAGGTGATTCCTGATGCGAAAGGTAAAACCTTGCTTCCCATTATTCAGGAAAGAATCCAGCCAGACAGTGTGGTTTACTCGGACTGCTGGTATGGCTACAATGTCCTTGATGTGTCAGCGTTCAAACACTTCCGAATCAACCACTCGAAGCTGTTTGCAGATAGCCACAACCACATCAATGGAATCGAGAATTTTTGGAACCAGGCCAAACGCCATATGAGGAAATTCAACGGCATTCCAACCAAGCATTTTTCTCTGTTTTTAAAGGAATGCGAGTGGCGTTTTAATAACAGCAATCCGCGAAGCCAGTTTAAACAACTGAAACAGTGGGTTAGAAGACATATGGGCTAGTTATCTGGTACAGCCCCATATGGAATATACAAGTTATCCCACAATAGCGGAAAATATCACCTTGTAAATATGATCTATGGTATCACAGCGGAATTTATAACATGGCGCTACAAGCCATGTTGTTTGCATAGGTGGAAGGTATGATCAGGTAATCTGGGTGGTTAAGGGTAGAATTCGGCTGCTTTTTGGCGCACGGTCTCTCCGATATCCCTACCGGAACGCGCTATATCTTGCGCCGAGTGTACGCTCTCAACCAAACCATTCCGGTAGACGGCAACGGATTGGGCAAAGGATTCGACTTCATCCGAGTCGTGGGTAACCAGGATCATGGGAATGTCGAATTGTTGCAGTGTGCTTGAGAGTTCCTCGCGCATCCGGATTCTCAGGGGCTGGTCCAGCGCACTGAATGGTTCATCCAGAAGCAGTATGTCGGGAGAAGGAGCCAGCGCCCGGGCCAGCGCTGCACGCTGTTGCTGCCCGCCCGAAAGGGCAGACGGTTTTTGCTCGGCGACTCGTTCCAGACCAAAGGTTGCTACAAGCTCCTGAACACGCTCCCTGTTTTCATCGGAAATATTGCCCAGAAGCGGTTTGAGCCCGAATCCAATGTTCTCTCTGACAGTCAGGTGAGGAAACAGGGCATAGTTCTGAAAGACATAGCCCACGCGGCGCTTGCGGGTCGGGATATTGATGCCGTTATCTGCATCATAAAGGGTGGTGCCGTTGATGCGGATATATCCTTCATCGGGCGTGAGCATACCGGCAATGGCTTGCAGGGTCAGGGTCTTGCCCGAACCGGAAGGGCCGAAGAGCACAATGGCGCGGTCTTCGGTGGTGAAGCGGGCGCTGAGGAGGAACTCTTCTCCCCCGCAGCGCAGCGCTTTTTTTATGTCGAGTTCAAATGTCATGTCTGATCGGATGGTTACGGCTTCTTGAAACCCCGGCCTTCCAGCAGCTTGATCCCGGCTTCACTTTGTACAAATGCGACAAAGTCTTCAGCCAGTTTGCTTTCCTCTGCGTTCTTGAGCGATGCAATGGGGTAGCTCACAGGGGCCTTGAGCGGGATTTCCGTAATAATGGAGACCGTGTCGTCGGCTTTGACCGCGTCGGTCCGATACACGAATCCGCAGTCCACTTCACCGCGAGACAGGTAATCCAGCACCTGACGGACGGACTCGGCGTAGATCATCTTTGTTGTCAGCGCGTCGTAGAGTTCCATGGTGTCCAGGGCTTCCTTGGCGTATTGCCCGGCAGGGACGGTTTCCGGTGTACCGATGCCAATGCTCTGCACGCCGTTTCCTTTCAGGTCATCCACGCTGGTCACATTGGCAGGGTTGTCCTTCGGTGTTGCCAGTACGAGTGAGTTGCGAGCGAAAACCACCACTGCGGATTCGTCTGCAAATCCTTTGCTAACCGCTTTCTTCATCCATTTCGGATTGGCGGAAGCGTAGACGTCCACCGGCGCTCCCTGTTGAATCTGACGATACAGCGCGCCGGATGAGGCGAAGTTCATGATGACATTGACGCCGGGATGCTGTGCTTCGAAGGCGGGTTCGATGTCGCTGAAGGCATCGGTGAGGCTGGCAGCGGCGGAAACGATCAGCTCCCGGGCATGGGAGGTGGCCGGGACCGCGGTTACCATGGTCAAGGCGATGAGTATGTAGAGAATTCGAGAAAGCATAAGTGTCTCCTTGTTGGGATTAACAGCGTGGTTTCAAGAGTTTGCTGGTGGTCATCAGTATGATGACGCAAACAATGCTGATGATCAGGACCAATGAATTAGCCAATGCGTCATTTCCGGCCTGCACCGCGGAATACACGGCCAGGGAAAGAGTCTGGGTACGGCCCGGGAGATTGCCGGCGACCATGAGAGTCGCGCCGAATTCGCCCATGGCCCGGGCAAATGCAAGCATGCCTCCAGAGAGAATGCCGCGAAATGCAATGGGCAGTGACACACGCAGAAAAACCGCCAGCTCGTTTTGTCCCAATGTCCGGGCAGCATCTTCATACTGCCTGCTGACACTTTCCAGAGCGGCTCGTGCTGATTTGAAAACAAGGGGAAAGGCGACCACGGTTGCGGCGATGACCGCTCCCTGCCAGGTGAACATGAGCGTGATGCCGAAAGTCTCTTGCAGCCATTGCCCGACAACGCCTCGTCTGCCGATGAAGACCAGCAGGTAGTACCCCAGCACCGTCGGGGGCATGACCATGGGCAGCGTACACACGGCATCTACAAAGTCCCGCCCGAAGAATCGCCAGCGTGCGAGGGCATAGGCTGCGGCCACACCGAGTATCAATGACATGAATGTCGCCAGTCCCGCCACTTTGAGTGTCAGCAGAAGCGGATCGAGAAATGCGGGTTCGGTTATGTTTATCCAGGCAATATTCATGTCAATCGGCAGCGGTGTCTGCTGCCATGGTTGATGGGGTTATCGCTGATGCGCAAACAGAGATATCTGTGGGCGTGAGAAATCATGCGTTGATCAAAGCAAGCTCCATTCCATACAGGCTGTTTCTCTATAACTGCCTGATGCAAAAGCACTTTATTTCAAAGTTCCTTATGCAGAAGTGACGTTTCTCATACAGAAATGTCACTCTGTAATGAATGTACATACATTATTGTCATCTTTTGCCAATACAAAGTGTAATTCCTACCAAAAGACTAGAAAATGCAGTGATCTACCTCGTTGACTGACTCGTGATCAGACGTCCGAGCGGTTCTAGGCCGCAGGTCGCAACTCCTGCCGGATGGCGGAAGTCAGTACTTCTTTGGCAAACGTGCGATCAATCCTGTCGGTCACTCTGTGCAGCAGCGGATAATCGTGGCTGATGGCAAGAATCCCCACGTCGTGTTTTCTAGCCCAGCCAAGGACGGCGTTCCAGACCATGGCCTGGGTGTTCGGGTCGAGCATGGCGGTCATTTCATCTGCAATAAGGTAGCGCGTCTTCTCCGTCATGACCCGCGCCAATGCCAGACGTTGCAACTCGCCACCGGAAAGCTCGTGCGGGTAGCGATGCAGCCACTTGGGGTCGATGTTGAGCTTGCCGAGTATGGATGGTGACGGCGTATACCCTTCAGCAATGGAATCACCGAGTTTCCATCGGGGATTCAGGGCGTTTTCCGGGTGCTGGAACAGCAATTGGACCGGACAGTAGCTATCGGTGGGCAGTGGCGCTCCGTCGCAGATGACAGCGCCGGTCTGCGGCTGCAGATAGCCAGCCAGTACTTTGGCAAAGGTTGTTTTTCCCTGCCCGCTTGGTCCCGGTAGCCCCACGACTTCCCCTGGGTTCAGTTGGAAATCCACATCGTTGATGATCATGGAGTCGTCGTTGTAGCCGTAGGATATGGCTTTGCACTCAAGCATGAAAACACCTCACTTGGGTTGCGCCTGTCTTGTGCAGGCTCGGCGCATTGGTCTCGCAGGAAGGCTGCCGGTTGGGGCAGCGGTCATGGAAGATACATCCGCTGATGATGTCATCCTCGGAGGGTTGGTTGCCGCTCAGGTATTGAAATCCATTGCGTGGCAGGGCGTTCCATAGCGCTTTGGTGTAGGGGTGCACGGTTGTGCCGTCCCTGAAATGAGCGGCCGGGGCGACTTCCACTGTGGTGCCTGCGTAAATGACAGCCACATTGTCGGCAACGTCCACGGCTGATTCCAGATCATGGGTGATCAGTATGACGCCCTTGCCGCCATCGGCCAGTTCCCGCAGGTGATGCAGGGTCTGAATGGTGGCGTCGGCATCAAGGCCGGTCGTGGGTTCGTCTGCGATGAGCAGTGAGGCATCCCCGGCAGTGGCGGTGGCGGTCAGCACCCTGCGCGCCATGCCGCCGGAAACCTGAAACGGATACATGGGCGCTACTTCCTTGCCGAGACCATAGCGGCTGAATGCCATATCCCTGTTCTTGCATGCACTGTCGCGGCACTGCCCACTCAAGCGGGATGCGCGGTAGACCTGTTTGCCGACGCGTGACAGGGGATTGAGATAGGCTACGGATTGCGGAATGAGCGCGAGTTCGCGACCCCGGAGCTTCTTGGCCCGCTTCAGGGTCACCTGTTCCTTTTGATACAGAATCGTTCCGCCTGTCTGTGCGTTTGAGGGCAGAAGGCCGAGCAGGGCATGGGCCAGCAGACTTTTGCCCGAGCCGCTTGATCCCACAACTGCGAGAATGGAACCGGCGTCGAGGTCCAGTGAGAGGTCGCGAACGGGCTGGATGATCTTTCTTCGCCAGCCGCCGTCGTACCTTGTGAATTGTATGGACAGATTGTGCACGGAAAGCATGGTTACTCCTGATTGGTCCGGGGATCGGTGAGGACGCGCAGGGTGTTGCCCAGCACATCGAACAGCTTCACGGTTATCAGCAGCGCCACCCCGGGCAGGATGGCGAGCCACCAGTAGCCGGTGGATAGATGGCGCATGGACTCGGAGAGCAGGATGCCGATGGACGGCGTGTGCGGAGTCAGGCCGAATCCGAGGAAGGTCAGCCCTGCGGCATGCAGGATGGCGTGGGGGAAAAGCAGGATCAGGCCGATGATGAACTGCGGTATGATGTGCGGCAGCATGTGCTTTCTGGCGATCCACCAGTTGGAGCGTCCCAGTCGGCGAGAGATCAGGACAAACTCGGCCTGTTTCAGTTGCAGTACCTCAGCCCGGATGATGCGCGCCAGTCGTGTCCAGTGGGAAATAGCGACCGCGATGATGACACCGGTTGCCCCGCCACCGCAGGCAAAGGAGACCAGAATGAGCAGCACCAGATGGGGAGTGGCCATGACCAGATCGATGAGGGTGGAGATGACCGTATCCGTCTTGCGCCCCATGGTTGCCGAGAGAACGCCCAGCACGATGGAAATGAATGAACTGACGGTTGCAGCCAGCAGACCGATGTAGAGGCTGCGGTTCAACCCCTTGATGGTGCGAACCAGCATGTCCCGGCCCAGCCAGTCGGTCCCGAAGGGAAAGGCGAGGCTGGGGGCGATCTTCTTCTGCATGAAGTTGGTTGCCAGTCCTGCGTCGTCCATCAGCCATCCCGCCACGATGAGAACACAGAAAAACAGCAGGCAGAGTCCCGCTGTCCACAAGGCCCGGGTTCGACGGTTTCCGCGAGTGGAAAAAAAGGATGATGGTGCTGCGTGCGATATGGTTTCGGTCACGCTCATGCTGCCTCCTCCATGTTCATTCGGATGCGCGGATCGAGCACGCCATACAACATGTCGGCGATGAAGTTGCCGGTGAAGACAAAGAGGGCACTAAATAAGGTGATGCCAAGCAGGAGCGGAACATCGCCGCGTATGCCTGCTTCGACCGTGGCCTTGCCCAGCCCCGGATAGGCGAACACCTGCTCGGCCAGAACAGACCCGCCGAACAGTTCGCCAAGGGAAGCAAATTGCAGGGTGACAGCCGGGAGCGCCACGTTACGCAATGCGTGCCGCCACGCAACGCCTGCACGGGACTCGCCCTGTGCAAAGGCAAAGAGGGCGTACTCGCTGTTCATGGCGTCGATGGTCTTCTCTCGTGTATGGAGCGCTATCTGGGCCACGCCGATGACGGAGAGTGTTGCAGCCGGGAGGATCAGGTGCTGGATTCGTTGCCACAGGGTTGCATCATCTGGCGAGACACCCGGCGGTGTGGCGCAGCAGAACGGCGTGATACCCAGTGATACGGAAAAGACCGCCAGCAACACGATCCCCATCCAGAAGGAAGGCGTGGAGGCCAGTGTGTAGGCGTACAGGCGGATGGTACGGTCCAGCCATGAGTCGCGACGCATTCCGGCTAGCACGCCGAGGATGAATCCGAGTACACCGGAAATGGTCCACGCTGAGGCCATGAGCCAGAACGAGGTCATGAACCGCTTGCCGATGACCGTTGTCACCGGTTCATTGAAGATGATGGAGGTGCCGAGATCGCCTTGAAGGGCATTGCCTGCCCAGATGAAGAACCGTTCGGCAGCGGGTTTGTCCAATCCCCACCGTTCGATGATTTGCTGCTCCTGTTCGGTGCTTATCTGCATGCGGTCAAGCCCGATATAGGCCGACACCGGATCAATGGGAGCGAGGGATACCAGAGTGAATGCGAGAACCGAAACCAACCCCATGATCAGGATCAGTCGTCCGGCCTTGCCGAGTAAAAATGAAGGGGATGCCGTGTGCATGGGGATTCCTTGTTCAGGGTGGCAGTGGAGGACTGCCACCCTGAAGACGGGAGGTTAGTCGATCCACTTCCATTGGTGGATGTTGGCAGTGATGGGCCAGCCGTGACCGTGCGGTTCAATCTGCGATGCGCCTACGTCGAGGTGTTCATTAATGAAGTAGACGTGATCGAGATTGACCAGCCAGGCCCACGGCGCATCGCCTTGGGCGCTGGCTCCGGTCGTTCCATCCCACTGCGCTTTTTTCCAATAGGTCAGGGAGGATTCGTAATCCGGGGCCGCAATGGCCTTTTCCAGATACTCGTCCACAACGGGGTTATTGTAGAAGCCGGAGTTGTTCCAGCCGTCACCGGCGTATTTGCTGTTGTACAAATGGTACAGTTCGATGGGATCATGACTGCCCCAGCCGAAGACGATGACCTCGGAATGCATGAGGTGCTTGATCTCGTCCCAACTGCGCTTGCCTTCCACATTGGCCTTGATACCGATCTGCGCGAGCATGTCGGCGCAGGCAAGGGCGAGGTACTGGCGGGTGCTGCGTGTGGCCGGATAGATGATGGTGATTTCGGCTTTGACGCCGTCCTTTTCCACGATGCCGTCGCCATCGGTGTCATTCCAGCCCGCTTTTTTCAGCAGGGCCTTGGCTGCGGCTGGATCGCCGTCATCAATGCGGTTGGCGGGGTTGTCCCAGGGAAGACCATCGCATACGCCGTATGCCGGACGTCCATACCCTTCGAGTACGCCGGAAACGAGCAGTTCACGATCCACAGCTATGTTGATGGCTTTGCGAATGGCAATGTCAGCGGTGACATTGTTCCCGATGGGAGCGCCTTTATCGGTCTTTTTCCCGGTGTTCGGCACAGTGGGGAACAACAGGCCTCGGTTATCAACACTTTGCACGGTGTGTCGGCGCATGCCCGGAAGTTCCTGACTGGCAAGGGCCTGTGGTACAACAACCACATCCACGCCGCCGGTCTTTGCTGCCGCGAACGAAGTGTCCTCATCAGTGAACAGGAAAACCAGTCGCTTGAAATGGGGCTCGTCCCCATAATAATGAGGGTTGCTCTCGGCGATCATCTGCTGGCCTTCATTCCATTCAACCATCTTGTATGGACCGGATCCGATGGGGGTGCGGGCATATCCCGGACCATGGGTCTCTGCCGGGACGATTCCCAGGCTGACCAGCCTGTTGATGAAGGTCGTGTCACGCTGCTTCAGTCGGAACTCGACAGTGTGTTTGTCGATGGCCTTTGCCGACTGCATCTTCATGAGATCGACTTTGCCACCGGCTGTGGCTGCTGTCGTGAAAGTGTAAGCGACATCCTTGGCGGTGAGTTGCGTGCCGTCAGAGAAAAACGCATCATCACGAATGGTGACGCGCCAGATCAGTCCGTCTTCGGAGATGGTGTAATTCGTTGCCAGATCATTGACGATTTGCATATCGCTGTTTCGCATGAGCAGGGTGCTCTGGAACAGCGGGCTGCCGTATCTGCCCCATCCCAGAGTCGGATCATAACCATCATCAGGTTCGCCCTTGATGGCGAGGGTCAGGGAGTCTTTGGCTGCCGCAGGGGTGGTAAATGTCGTACCCAGCAGACAAAACAAAAGGGGGACAATGAGAATGAGTTTTCGATATGAAGAGCTGTTACATTGATGCATACGATCCTCTCGGTGGTACGTATTGTTAATAAGATTGCGTCTGGTAACACTTATTTAAAAAAAGTGTCAACAAGTGTGACGAAGTTGGAATAAGTATCCACAAGAGGTTGCTGCCTTGTGTTTTTGTCAGGCTAGAATCTCGGAATACACTTTACGGGACATCGTTCGAACATCGCTTCTCCCGGTGTTTTGGGGACGTGAGTTGATGTGTTGTGTGGTGCTGAATGCTGTTGTGCTCTGACTGTGCCAAGTTTTGACACAAACAGAGGTGGTAAAAGCCTAACCCGCTGCCATCAAAGCGTAATTGTGAGAAAAAAAGCCGCTTTTACTCTGAAAATGCGGAGAATGAATAACGGAAAAATGTTTATAGTTGTCTGTAATTAAATGGTTTATTTGCGCTTAGTGTCAAAGTGTGAGTAAGTCTTGTGTTTGTTGTCTAAGTGGGTGTTCTCTCCATAGAGAGTTTTTATGTCTAATCGGGCATAATAAAACTTTTGGACGGACAATGCTGAATCACACGACCGAACATACACATGCTGAAATGGGGCAGGGAAAACCTTTCTCCTTTGACGATTTCATTGAGCTGGCCACCTGGTTCCACAATTATCCTGCTCCCGGGCTGCTGCTTGGTGGGTACATGGTTGAAGTGGCTAAAAGCCACATCCCTGAAGGGGTGTTGTTTGATGCCGTCAGCGAGACATCCTGGTGCCTGCCGGATGCCGTGCAACTGCTGACCCCCTGCACGGTCGGCAACGGCTGGCTGCGTATCCGAAATACCGGTGTGTATGCCGTGTCACTCTTCGACAAGCATACCGGCGAAGGGGTTCGTGTCCGTCTGGATCCCGCAAAACTTGAAGATTTTCCTCACACCCGCTGCTGGCTGATGAAGACGAAACCCAAGGCGGATCAGGACTCCGATGCCTTGCGCAGGGAAATCCGCGAGCACGGCCCGGATATGCTCGAAGTGCAGAGCATCACGGTCAAACCCGAAGTCGTTCACAAGCGCAGCAAGGGAGCCATTGCCATCTGCCCCATCTGTGGCGACGCCTTTCCACAGCCACACGGGTCCATCTGCCGCAACTGCGCTGGCGAAAGTCCGTATGTTGACGATATGTCCGCTTCGTTGGTCGTGGATATCAAGGAAACCATCCCTTCGGTTCCGCTTCAGGAAAGCGTTGGCAAGGCAGTGGCTCACGATATGACGCGCATTGTCCCGGGCGAATCCAAGGGCGTTGCTTTTTCGCGAGGACACGTGGTCACAGCCGGTGATGTGTGCCGATTACAGCAGATGGGCCGGTTCAATCTGTATGTCGATCAGGAAGCGCCCAACGGGTTCATCCATGAAGATGATGCGGCTCGTTCCTTTGCCGATTCCATGTGCGGTTCAGGCGTCAAGCCGGTTGCCGATCCGCGGGAAGGGCGTGTGGATATGGTAGCCAAAAGCGATGGCCTGCTGATCATTGACGATGCCAAGCTCCGGGCGTTCAACTCCCTGCAACATGTCATGGCCGCATCCCGTCGCGAGTACAGTCTGGTTCGAGCCGGACGCCGTGTCGCCGCTACCCGGGCTATCCCCCTGTATCTGGATCAATCCGTTTTTGGCCGGGCCATGGCCATACTCAATGGAAAACCGGTTTTCTCCATTGCCCCAATAATGCAGGCCAAAGTCGGTCTGCTCATCACCGGTAATGAAGTGTTCAAAGGGCTGATCGAAGATCGCTTCGCCGATGTCATCACCGCAAAGGTCGCAGCACTGGGCAGTCGTGTCGTCAATACGTTGATTCGTCCCGACGACGCCACTGCCATTGCACAGGCGGCCACTGATCTGGAAGCCCAGGGGTGTGACCTGATAATCACCACCGCCGGACTGTCCGTCGATCCCGATGATGTCACCCGCCTCGGACTGGTCGAGGCCGGTCTGACCGATGCCCTTTACGGTATGCCGGTGCTGCCGGGTGCCATGACACTGGTTGGCAGGATTGGAAACGCTCGTGTGCTGGGTGTCCCGGCCTGCGCTTTGTTCCATAAGACCACCAGTCTTGATGTTCTGCTGCCGCGATTGTTGGCCGGTGTCTCCATCAGTCGCAATGATGTTGCCAAGCTCGGTAATGGCGGCATGTGCATGGAGTGTGCATCCTGCACGTTCCCCAAATGCCCCTTCGGGAGGTAGTCAATGAGAAACCCTCAGTCCAAGAAAGATCAGCCCGCACCTGTTGGGCCGACCATGCGGATGCATCTGTGGTTTGAAACCGAAGAGGGGGTTCTGTTCGGGCTGGGACGCTTACAGTTGATCCGACAGGTGGAACAGTGCGGTTCGCTCAAAGGCGCGGCCGAGTCCCTTGGAATGTCCTATCGGGGAGCATGGGGAAAGATCAAAACGACCGAAGAAGCGTTGGGAAAAAAACTCATTGAACGGGCCGCCAGTCGACGGGCCGGGTACCGCCTGACCCCCTTTGGAAGCGACCTCGCAAAGAGCTTTGATGAGTGGTACCGCGAGGTGGAACAGTTCGCTCTTGATAAGAGTCTGGAATATCTTCCGTTTTCTTTGAAGCAGTACGAGTGAAAGGAATCGCGTATCTTTTAATGTGTTAAATATAACATGTTGTAATAATTGTATTTAATGCTATCGTAGCAGTGCTCGAACATTTGGTTCGGGAAACAACACTGCCGAGCGACTTGTTGCGAGGCATAGACCAAGGAGGCCACAGGTATGAAACTCGACCGCCGAAGCTTTATGAAGCTCGCAGGCTCTGGAGCGGCGTGTCTCACCCTCGGGCAGCTCGGAGTCAGTCTTGCTCCGGTCAAAGCCTACGCTGCAGATATAAAAATATCCGGCGCCAAAGAGGTGGTGACAGTCTGTCCGTTCTGCTCCGTGAGCTGTCATGTCATAGGGCATGTCAAAGACGGTAAGCTCGTGAACACCGAAGGTGATCCCGACTTCCCTGTCAACGAAGGGTCGCTGTGCGCAAAAGGCGCAGCCATGTTCACCATGACCACCAGCCATCATCGACTGCAAAAGCCGTTGTATCGCGCTCCCTACAGTGAGAAGTGGGAAGAGAAAAGCTGGGAGTGGATGTTCGAGCGTATGGCCAGACGCATCAAGGACACCCGCGACAAGGATATCATCCTCAAGAACGACAAGGGCGACACCGTCAACAGACTGGAATCCATGTTCCTGCTGGGTACATCCCATGCGGGCAACGAGGAATGTGCCATCATCCACCAAGCAATGCGAGGCCTGGGCGTCGTTCATATGGACCACTAGGCACGTATTTGACACAGCGCAACTGTTGCGGCTCTGGGAGAGTCGTTCGGACGCGGTGCGATGACCAACCACTGGATCGACATCAAGAATGCCGATTCAATCCTTATAATGGGCAGTAATGCTGCCGAACACCATCCGATTTCATTCAAGTGGGTATTGCGAGCCAAGGACAAGGGCGCCACTGTCATGCATGTGGACCCGAAGTTCTCGCGTACCTCCGCCAGATCGGATTTCCACGTCCCCTTGCGGTCCGGAACGGACATCGCGTTTCTCGGGGGCATGATCAAGTACATTCTCGAAGAGGAAACCTACTTCAAGGAATACGTCGTTGAATACACCAACGCCTCGCTCATCGTGGGCAAGGATTACGGTTTCAAGAACGGCATATTCACCGGTTATGATGAAAAGACCCGCTCGTACGACAAGTCCAAGTGGGGATTTGAAATGGATGCCAACGGCGTTCCCAAGCGGGACAAGAGCCTTCAGCATCCCCGGTGTGTCTTCCAGTTGATGAAGAAGCACTACTCCAGGTACGGCCTGAATGCCGTTGCCCAGACCACCGGCGTCAGCGAGGAGAACCTGCTCAGGGTTTACCGCGCCTTTGCCGCCACCGGTCGCAAGGACAAGGCCGGAACCATCATGTATGCACTGGGCTGGACCCAGCATACGGTCGGCGTGCAGAACATTCGTTCCGCTGCCATCATCCAGCTCCTGCTGGGTAACCTCGGTGTGGCTGGAGGCGGTATCAACGCCCTTCGTGGTGAGCCGAACGTACAGGGCTCTACCGACCACACTCTGCTGTACCACATCATTCCCGGGTATATGGCCATGCCGCACAACGGCTGGCAGACCTATGATGAGTACATCAAGGCCAACACGCCTCAAACCAATGACCCGATGTCCGCCAACTGGTGGCAGCACAAGCCCAAGTACCTGGCCAGCCTTCTCAAGGCGTGGTACGGCGACAAGGCCACCAAGGAAAACGGCTTCTGTTACGAACTGCTTCCCAAGATCGAAAAGGGCGAGGACTACTCCTACATGTTCCTGTTCGATCGCATGTACAAGAATCAGATTCGCGGCGGGTTCATCATTGGTTTGAACCCCATGAACAGTGTGCCGAACTCCAACAAGATCAGAAAGGCGCTGGACAATCTGGACTGGCTGGTCACTTCCGAGCTTCACCACTCGGAGACCACCGACAACTGGCAGCGACCCGGCGTTGATCCCAAGAAGATCAAGACCGAAGTCTTCCTGCTGCCTTCGGCCCACCGTTTGGAGAAGGAAGGTTCCACAACCAACTCCGGTCGCTGGCTGCTCTGGCACAATCAGGCCATCAAGCCTGCTTACGAAGCCAAGCCGTTCGGCGATCTGTTCTGTGGCGTCGTGTCTCATGTGAAGAAGCTGTATGAAAAGGAAGGGGGAACCCATCCTGAAGCCGTCACATGGCTCGATTACCCGGAAACCTACGATCCTGAAGATCTGTGCGCCCGTATCAACGGACGTTTCACCAAGGATACGGTCATCAAGGGCAAGACGTACAAGAAGGGCCAGCAGGTGCCTTCGTTCACCGCCCTGACCGACGACGGTTCAACCATGAGCCTGAACTGGCTCTACGCCGGAAGCTACACCGAAGAAGGTGGCAACAAGGCCAAGCGCCGTGATGCCTCCCAGACTCCGATGCAGGCCAATATCGGTCTGTATCCGAAGTGGTCCTGGTGTTGGCCCGTCAACCGCCGCATCCTGTACAACCGCGCTTCCGTCGATCTCAACGGTAATCCGTACAACCCGGATAAGGCCGTTATCGAGTGGAAGGACGGCAAGTGGGTCGGCGACGTTCCCGATGGTGGCTGGCCGCCCATGGCTACCGGCAAGGGCAGATATCCGTTCATCATGTCCAAGCATGGACTCGGACAGATATTCGGTCCCGGCCGTCAGGACGGTCCGTTCTCCGAACATTATGAACCTGTGGAAACGCCGGTGGACAGCAACATGTTCTCCAAACAGTTGAACAGCCCGGTTTACAAGTTCGTATCCAGCGACATGGACAAATTGGCCAAGCCCGCTGATCCGGACTATCCCATCGTACTGACAACCTACAGCCTGACAGAGCACTGGTGCGGTGGCGGTGAAACCCGCAACGTGCCGAATCTGCTCGAAACCGAGCCGCAGCTCTACGTGGAGTTGAGCCCGGAACTGGCACAGGAGAAGGGCATTAACAACGGTGACGGTGTCATTGTTGAAAGCGCCCGCGGCAGAGTGGAAGCCTTTGCCATGGTCACGGTCCGCATGCGGCCCCTCAGGGTCCATGGTCGTATCATTCATGAAATCGGTATGCCGTTCTGCTTCGGTTGGACGACTCCCGGCACCGGTGACGCCACCAACCGGCTGACCCCGTCTGTCGGTGATCCGAATACGACTATCCCGGAATACAAAGCCTGTTGCGTAAACATTCGTAAGGCCGACAAGCTCACTGAGCTTGCAACCTAACGGAAAAGGAGACCGTCATGACCAAGACAATACTGGTAGACACGTCCCGCTGCACGGCTTGCCGCGGATGTCAGATAGCCTGCAAGGAATGGCATGGACTGGATGCCAACAAAACCACTCAGTATCAGTGGGGCAGCCATCAGAATCCACCGGATCTGAATCCCAACAACTATAAACTCGTCCGCTTCAGTGAGCATCTCGATGGCGACGTCATCCGCTGGAACTTTTTCCCGGATCAGTGCCGTCATTGCGACATGGCTCCCTGCAAGGAGACCGCTGATATCTACATTGAAGAAGCGATCGTCAGGGATGATACCACCGGGGCCATTCTCTTTACCGAGAAGACCCGTGAATACTCGGATGAGCAGTTCGAGGAGATCAGGGAATCCTGTCCCTACAACATCCCTCGCCGCAATATGGAAACCCGAATCATGGCCAAATGTACCATGTGCAACGACCGTATCCACAATGGCATGCCGCCTGCGTGCGTCAAGGTCTGCCCCACGGGCACCATGCAGTTCGGTGAGCGGGAAGACATGCTCAAAAAGGCTGAAGCGCGCCTCGAAGTGCTTAAAAAGGATTGGCCCGATGCCATGATGGCGGACCCGGATGATGTCAACGTCATCTTCCTGCTGATCGACAAGCCCGAGAACTATCATGAGTTCTCGGTTGCCGAAAACAGTGTCGGTCCCATGACGAAGAAGCAGTTCTTCGCTCAACTGGCCCGTCCTTTTAAGGCGATGAAAGCGTAGCCACAACCAATAACCATCCTCTCCCGACCGGTGCACCCGCAGGGTGCCCGGTTCGGGGAGGGTTTGATGGAGCATTGAATGAAATCCGCACCTGCCCTCGACACAGTTGAAAAGACACTTGAATCCATTCGCGTGAAAACTCCTGCCTATGAAGAATTGACGGAGCGTTTCGGTTCTCTGTTCAAAGCCGCGGCATCAGTCCATGATGAGTTGGTAAAACGTGGGATCGCGACAGCCGATATCAATCAGGCCCGGGTTGCAGCCGGTGCTCCTGTACTGGCCGGCAATGATATGGAAACGTGGCGAGATGATTTTGCAATGGCTGCCGAACGGCTCCTGCCTTCTCTGTGTGAAGTGCTCGAACTGGAGAGTGACGTCGCGGATCAATTGATCGAATATTTCGGGGATGCCGACAATGTCATGGGACTCGTTCGTGCCCGGATCGACGGTGACTGGCCTTTCTTTGAAAAGACCTCCGTACAACAGGATTCCGTCCCGCCTACCGTCATGTTGTATATTTCAGAGACCATCAGTTCACCCGTACTGGGTGCCATCGTCGATACCATGGACGAGTCCCTTTCCTCTTTGAACTGGCAGGAAGGGCATTGTCCGGCCTGCGGTTCATCCCCATCCATTTCCCACCTGTCCCCCAAGGAAGTCACTGACCTCGATCAGCTTGTGGGCGGCGGTGGAAAGAAGTTTCTGCACTGTTCTTTGTGTGGGTTCGATTGGCGCTTCAAGCGCAATGCATGTCCTTCCTGTGGCAATGAGGACAGCGAGACACGGGAAGTCTTTTATATTGATGACGTGCAGTACGAGCGTATCGAGGCGTGCCATCAGTGCGGGAAGTACTGTCTCAATATCGATATGCGTGAGTTTGACCCGCACCCGCATCTGGACGCTATCCAGATGGGTTTGATCCATTTGGATTTGTACGCCCGTAAGAACAGTCTGACACCTATCAAGCCAACCCTTTGGAACACCGTGGAATAGGAACAGTCATGGCTCTCCCGCATCTTAAAGCCGCCACCGCCGAACCGTTGCGAGGCGAAGAGAGAACTCAAGGGCTTACTCCCGCCAAGCTCTCTCGCCCGACCACGTTGCAACGGTACGAAAACGGACGGTTCCAATTCCACGGTGACTCCATTGCCGTTGAATCCGACCTGCGACTGATGATTGCCGGTCAACAGGAAGCCATCCTTTCACGGACACCGGGAGATGACCTCAACCTCGTTGCCGGTCATCTCTTTTCCTGTTCCCGGATAAGGGAGGCAGGAGATCTTGCCAATATTTCCTTCAACTATCGGGGCGTGGCCCGGGTGGATGTGGAATTGGCGGGATGTTCCGGCATCCGTCGAATCTACCCTTCGCCGAGGCCGGTCCGGGTGGCCCCGGAAATGCTGCTGGAGTTCAAGGAACGATTCGAGCGGCGTCAGAATCTGTATAAGAATACCGGCTCGACCCATGCTGCCGCTCTGTTTGCCGAGGATGGCGAACTGATCTCCTTTGGCGAGGACGTTGGAAGGCACAACGCCTTTGACAAGGCCGTGGGCCGCGCTCTTCTTGAGGGGAGTCTGGATAGGGTCGTTATCGCCATACTTTCGTCACGTCTGGCACTGGAATTGACCGTCAAGGCGGCTGTGGCCAACATTCCCATCCTGTGCGGGTTCTCCGCCGCCACCAGTTCGGGCATCGGCTATGCCGAGGAGAACAACATAACCCTTGTCGGGAGGCTCAAAAGCTCTTCTTTCAACGTATATGCCCATGGATGGAGACTTCAGAGCGGCTGACCATCCGGGGGCGGATTCCATCATTTCGGCCTCCTGGTTCTGCTGTGGAAAAAACTGCATATTACGATCCTGTATGTTGTTCCTTTTATATCCAACATGTGATAACGGTCTGTTGCTTGTTGTAAAGGATAGACACAGGGGAAGATGAGTGTCTGTCTCGATTTATGTAGAGGGGTGGGGCCTTTGGTGGAGTCTTGCCGTGTGTTGGTTTTTGGCCGCACAAGGCAGGCGGTCACAACCGTACCGTATCGTTTAGGTGCGAGCGCGTCGTAATCCGTAGGTTCCTGCTTCTCCTCGTGTATATCAGATTTGAAACGCCCAAATGGAAACTTCTCATGGCTCATGCCGTTTCGCTCGTAATCATCTTCAACGGAGCGAACGGTGAGTCAGCAGTGAACGAAAACTCCATATTGAAACAGTACGTATGAATACAGCTCCTCTTGATATCTGGTTGAAAGATCGAATGGGTCTGGTGGATGTCGAACACGTTCCCACTCGGGAACAATTGCGGCAATGGCAGCTTGAGCGGCTTGTCGATGTCGTTGAACACGCCCGGAAGCACAGTCCGTTTTATGCAGATCACCTTGGAAACATTGACCCTTCATCCATTTCGTCATTTGAAGACTTTGCCCAAATTCCCTGCCTGACGCAGGACATTCTTCGCAATGAACCGGAACGCTTGTTGTGTGTACCGCAAGAGAGTGCTGGTTCACTGGTCACATTGAGCAGTTCCGGGACAACCGGGATGCCCAAGCATACATTTCATACCGCCGAAGATATGCAGGCAACCATCGATTACTTTACCTGGACCATGTCCAGACTGGTCGCTGAAGGTGAAGTGGCTTTTGTCCTGATGCCTGAAGATGGCCCAAGCAATGTAGGGCGATTGCTGAAGGAAGCGCTGGCCCGTTTCGGCGCGCAGGTCGTGACACACGGAATTCTGGAAGATGTTGATGCCGCCATCGATCATTGTCTGGAAACAAAAGCCACTTGTATTGTCGGTACCCCTGCCCATCTCAATGTGATGTCCATGGGCTGGGAGCAGCGTGGACTGATCCCGCACCATATCAACTCGGTCCTGCTGTGTTGGGATACTGTTCCGGGGCCTGTTGTCCACAGGGTGGAGCGGGTGCTGGGATGCAGCGTGTATCGGCACTGGGGCATGGTCGAAACCGGACTCGGTGGAGCGGTGGAGTGCGAGCCCCATTCAGGCATGCACCTGCGCGAAACCGATGTTTTTGTCGAGATCGTCCGAGTCGGCACATGCACTCCCTGTCCGGATGGGGAGTTCGGTGAAATCGTGATCACGACTCCGATGCGCCGTGGCATGCCGCTTATTCGCTACCGTACCGGCGATATGGGCCGGATAATCCCCGGAGAGTGCTTTTGCGGCAGTCCGCTTCGCCGTTTGGATACGCAGATACGGCGCATGACAGATACCGTTGATCTGGCAGGGGTCAACCTCTCCCTGTTCGATCTGAACGAGGCGCTGTATGCCGTGGAAGGACTGGCCGATTTCAGCGTGGAGTACAGCAGGAATACGCTCCGCATTTTTGCCTGCGGTCTGGGGCA
Source organism: Pseudodesulfovibrio profundus (assembly GCF_900217235.1). Taxonomy (NCBI): domain Bacteria; kingdom Pseudomonadati; phylum Thermodesulfobacteriota; class Desulfovibrionia; order Desulfovibrionales; family Desulfovibrionaceae; genus Pseudodesulfovibrio; species Pseudodesulfovibrio profundus. The sequence continues at coordinate 3,623,536 of NZ_LT907975.1, forward strand.
TGATCTGTCCGAATACATTCGCAATGCATTGCTTCGGGAAACGCAAGTGGGGAAAGCGCACGCAGAGGGTGCCGTTAATCTGGAAATTGTGGTACGGCAGGGCTGTGCAACCGTTGGAGAAGGATTGGGGAAACGACGTATCCGAACAGAGTAGAAAAAGGCGGTAACATGAAACGACGTACTTGTTTTGCAGGGGTGAACAGAGGTGTGCAGATTCCCGTGATACTCGCTGTCGGCATTGGCTCGAAGCTGATGCACAAGCAAAGGGGAGGTGAGGCGCTATGAAGATAGCTGCTATTATTCCGGCCTCAGAAAACTCCGCAAGCATGGGTGGGTTCAAGCCGTTGTTGCCATTGGGGGATGGTACCGTGCTTTCCACCTGTATCAAACTTTTCAGGTATAATTGCATCAAGCAGGTCATCGTAGTCACGGGGCATCGTGCCGATGAAGTGGCTGTGGAGGCACGAAGAGCCGGTGCAACGCCGGTATTCAACAAGGACTACCGTCAGGGTATGCTCACCTCCATGGTGAGTGGCGTCCGGGCGCTGGATGTCGGGGTTGATGCCTTCTTTTTCCTGCCCATAGACATGCCGACCATCAGAAATCACACCGTGACTCGCCTTGTATCTGCCTACAGGTCCGGGAAACCGGCTGTGTTGTATCCTCAATTCAATGGGCAGCGTGGCTATCCGCCGCTTATCGGTGCGGGCATGATCCCGATGCTGACCGCCCATGATGGGCAAGGAGGATTGGGGCGTGTACTGGATTCGGTCGAAGACCATGCCGCGGAACTCGATGTTGCCGATTGCGGTACTGTGTTCGAGTTGAATCAATTTCCCGATTATGAGCAGGCTGTCAGCCGAATGTTGTCAGAGGGACCGCTGGACGACGAGTGCCAGCAGTTGTGGGGCATTTACGATACGCCGTCCAACAACATCGCGCACTGTCAGGCCGTTGCCAATGTGGCCGAAGCATTGGGCGAACGACTCCATGTGCGAAGCGGGGCCTGGCTCGACATGGGCCTGGTGCGCGGAGCCGCCTTGACCCATGACATAGGCCAGGGGTGCAGGCAGCACGAGGTGGTCGGTGCACAGCGACTGCGCGAGCATGGATTTCATCCCGCCGCACGCATCGCGCTGGAACATTTTGATCAACGGCTGGAAGTCGAAGATGCGGTGAGCGAAAATACCCTCGTCTTTTTGGCCGATAAACTGGTCTGCGGCTCACACCCCGCACCATTGATGCAGCGGTATGAGAAGAAGCTGGAGCTTCATGGACATAAGCCGCGAGCTAAAAAAGCGATTCTGAGCCGAATGGACAGAGCAAAGAATATTCTGGCGCGTGTGGATCGCGAGATCGGCCAGTCTGCCGAAATGCTGGCTCAAGAAGTGCTCGGCTGATCGGACGGTTCCATCATGTAATCAGACACATGCCGTGTTGGTGAAAGTCACTCGTTTCCGCTCCTGTTCATGGTAATGGGAGCGGAATTTGTTTTGTTGACAATGGCCGTGCATGGTGAGCTGGGTCAATTCATTGTGTGATCAGAGCTGGGATTCAATGGGCAGGATTCCCAGCAGTCCGATGCCGAAGCGCTGAATGAACGAGGAATGCGGGTCGGACCGGTATGTCTTGGGGTTCGTGCCAGGAGCATCCCAGCGCAGCCGTTCCACTCCGTCGCTGTCCGTGATCAGGCGCACGGTGTACGCTTTGGTTTCGAGTGTCTTCTCCACCCCCTGCTTTAGCTCGTCAGCGATATCGGGTGAATCGATCATCAGGCCGACTTCGGTGTTCTGGGCAAAGGAGCGCGGGTCGATATTCAGGGACCCGACAAAGACCTTTTCATCGTCAATGATGAACGTCTTGGCGTGTAGACTCGCCTTGGATGACCCTTTCAACCCGCTGAAATTGATATCCCGGTCAGGATCAGCCGGCTTCAACTCATAGAGTTCCACCCCGGCTCGTAACAGGTTCTTTCGATACTTGGCATATCCTGCGTGTACGATGGGTACGTCGTTGGACATCAGTGAATTGGTGAGGATGCGAACCCGAACATTGTTCTCCACCAGTTGCTTGAAGTATTTGACGCCATCTCTTCCCGGAACAAAATAGGGTGATACGAGCAGCAGTTCCTTTCGGATATTGCTCAGGTCGCCGTGAATGCTGGTGGAAAGCATCAGCTCCCTTCTTCCTTCGGTGTCCGCGATCTTTTCCGGCAGGTCGAATACGGCTCGCGCATTGCCTGTCTTGAATGGTTGCGTGGAGAGAGGAACGTTCATCAGCTTCGAATCACTGACTTTTTGCAGGAAAGGTTGGTTCTGGGCTTCCGTGAGCGGGTCCAGAGCCATGGACAGGGTCGTTTCCGTCGAGTGCGGTGGGCCTGTGTGGAGAACCGAGATGGGGTAGGCCAGTTCGCTGTTCCAGTAGGCATCAAACTGGTAGGAAACATCCTGAACCACATCGCCGGTACACATGGCGTCGAGATCAAGAAAATCGACATCGGCGTGGGCCTCGAAATACTCGTCACCGATGTTGCGCCCTCCGACCACGGCAAAGGTATTGTCCACGATGAACGTCTTGTTGTGCATCCGGCGTGTCACATGACCGAACCGGGTAAGGAACTGGGTGAATCGGTTGATGTTGCGGGAAAAGGGATTGAAAATGCGTACTTCGAAATTGGGGAGCGCATCCAGTGACGCTGCGCCGAGGTCCCGTCCCGCCAGATCCATATCATCGACCAACAGCCTCACCCGCACGCCGCGCTGTGATGCCTGAACCAGCTTGGCGATGAACAGCTTGCCCGCCATGTCGTTATGAAGCAGATAGTATTGCGCATCAATGGTGGTTTGCGCCTGCTCGGCCAGTAAGGCACGGGCCGCAAAGGCATTGATGCCGTTGCCCAGCAGCAGGATGGCGTCTTCCCCGTTGGGAGTAGGCAGGATGGTGCGTGCTTCGTTTTGCAGATCAGAGCCTTCGACCGCGGGCAGGGCGAAGGACTCCGAGCGCTCATACCCTTTGGGGAGTGTGGCGCAACCGTACAAACCGAAATAGATGGCGACTAACTGGAGTAAAATACGCTTCATGAACGGCATCCGGGGTAAAAAGGTGTCATGCTATGTAATATAAGCGCAACAGGGTGTCTTTTGTCCAGTTATGTCTGTCATGAGAGTTTTCGGCACTCTTTACTCCCCGTCAGTTACCTTGGTTGATCGTATCGGTGTGCCGACATCCGGCACCATGGCCGTAGCTGCTTTGAGCAGCGTCTCCTGCATGGCGACCAGTCCGGCTGCGGCTGCGGTGATCCCGGTGTAGGGGGGCATGGAGATGGTCAGTGTTTCTGGCACGGCATCCTTTCCGCTCATATCGAAAATGACTGGAGTGACATCTGCCGCAAGGCATTCCTCTGCCAATCGACGTACCGACTCACTGTCGTTGTCTGATGGGCATAAGAGAACCACGCCGATTCCTTTGCGAAGCATCTCGAACGGGCCATGACGAAACTGACCTCCCTCCAGAGAAAATGCAGGGATACGAGCCAACTCCATGAAGTAGAGCGATCCGGCGTCGGCCACGCCCTGCAATACTCCACGGCTGGAGAGAATCACGCAGTCACTCTCGGAAAGATGGGAAACAACGGCTGCGTCTTCGTATTTGCTCGGAGCGTTGAGGTATGCCTTCAAATCGTCAAGCGGCTGCCCGAGGCAGGCAAGAACCGCTCCATGCATGGCAAGGGAAAGAAGCAGGCTTCGGGTGGCGGCGAATCCTTTTTCGACTTCTCCTGCCCCGATGAGGCTTGGAACGCGATCGGCCAGAGGACTGAGCGGGTCCAGTGTCAGGCCGAAGATTCCGTCAGTACTTTCGGCAGTATCGAGATAGCGGATGATTTCCCCTGATCCACCGGATTGGGACGTCAGAATGACGGTTTGCTTTCCTGCAATGGGGGCGCGGAGATATTCGGAGAGCGGTTGGGCTGTGGCATCAATGCCAGCGGCGCGGTAGAGCGGTTCGGCAACGCGGTTGATCCAGTGGGATGCACCCATCCCAAGCAAAAGCAGCCGCCCGGTGGCCTTGGCATGTTTGGCAATCTCGCTTGCTCGCTGCTGGTTGGTATCCAGCGAAACCAAGGCGTCACGGTGCTGGCGGGCCATTTCGCTCTGGAGCAGTTCCAGGCCGGTGGGGGTATTTCCAGTGGTCATTGCAGTCATCCTTTTTTGTCGTCGGCTCGGGAACACTTCACGCCGTGCCGGGATTCACCATGCTTCTATATGCCAAAAGCACGGCGTTGTTTCAACAAATTCGGATGACTATAACTGGTAACGACCGTTCCGGCAAAGGGAGGACGGGGATAGCCCGCGTATGAAAGAGGGGCTTTAAGCCAGATTACTGGGCTATCTCGACGTCAATGACTGTATCAACCAGTGTCTTGGCCTCGACACCGCCGCAGCTCGGTTTGGCTATTTCGTTCAGGATGAGTGCGAATCGGTAACTGCCCGGGGTATTGAAGGTCATGACCGTGGTCGGGTATCCTGTCTTCACCGTGGGCTTTGGCCCGTTTGGTCGGTTGAGATAGCGGACATTGACCGAAGAGTACGTCCCGGTTGGGAGCGTATATCCCTTGAGGTCAAAGACCAGCGTCACCGGTTGACCGACCGTGGTTTCCCCTTCGATGCGGACCTCGGCATCAGTTATGCCGGTGTCACCGGCATCCGCCGGAATCGGCATGGCACAAGCCAGAAACATGATCCCTGCCAGCAGGAGCAGCATGGGAAGACGCGATAATGTTGTGTTCATGGTTGCATGATACGTCTTCGCCGGTATATTGCAAGGTATGGGTATGTACTGGGTAGCTGTCTGAAGGAGCGATTATGAAGAACATGAGCGAAGGTCGAAAGCACTATCGGGATATCTTGAAAAGCATGCCGAACGAGGAGGAATATTTTCTCGAACGGTGGTCTGTCCGTATGGAACAGGCCGGATATCTTCAGCATACCACGGCCAAGCGTGTTGATTGTCTGCAGGCCTTGAACGACTTTCTGAGTCCCATGATCGCGCACTGGGAGATGGGCGGCGCCGAACCGGATTTCCCCTGGCTCATCCGCCACGAGAACGAATGGGGCAAACCACAGATCGAGTCGGCGCGTCGCCATCGAATGCGCGGCATTACCTCGGACATGTATCTTGGGTGCTTTAAGACATTCATCCATAGCCTCATGGATGTCATCGAGAAGATGGACGCCTCCTATGAGACCAAGGTTCAGGCCCGTCGTCATGCCAAGCTGTATGGCGATGCCCTGGAAGTGCTCTTTGTCCGGGACTGGACCAAGACCCTGCCGGACATGGCCACACGCGAACTTGATCATGCCAACCGGCTCCTCACGCTGGAGAAGTGTCGCTTCGAGAACATCCTGAACGCCACCTCAGACCTCATTCTTGTGGTCGATAGTGAGGGGGTCGTGACCAACGTCAACGAAGCGGTCAAGGCAGTGGTGGATGAAAAGGACGTTATGGGTGTTCCCGTCTGGGATGCACTGGTTCTGGAAGGCCAGTCTGTCGAGGACCTGCTCAAATACTATCCCATAGGCATGTCCTGCGAAATGAGCCCTTTTGATGATGACATCATCTACCGGTTGCAGATCAATTCCATCGGCAATGTCAGCATGGCCAGTGACGAGTACATGATCATGCTGACCAATATCACTGCCCACGCCACCCAGCGCGAGACTCTGGAGCGGGTGGTTTCCGAGCGCACCGAAGCCTTGCGCCAGGAAAAGGAACAACTGGAAGAGATGAACATCACCCTGCGCAACGTGCTGCAGAGCATCGATAAGGAGCGGGAAGACCTCCTCGGTGAAGTGACAGCCAAGGTGAACAACTTCGTGCTCCCTGCCCTGGACCGTATTGAAAATGAAGAGGATGCGGGAATCCGTAAAGGGTACCTGACCGTGGCCAAGGATCAGCTTGCCCGCCTTGCTCCGGGCAGTGCCTCGTCCGAACCGGGCCTGCTCAAGCTGACGCACATGGAAACGCGTGTCTGCCAATTCATTCAGGCCGGGCATTCCTCCAAGGATATTGCCAACAGCCTCAACCTTTCCATTGAAACCGTGCAGACGCACCGCAAGAACATTCGCCGCAAGCTCGGCCTGCATGGCAAAAGCGTGAGTCTGTATGCCCACCTCAAACGGATCGGCCTCTCCAACTGACTGGGTATATTTTTCTACCCATTTTATCCCCACTTTCCCGTCTGTCGTCCTTTTTGAATACTATAATACATACTATGTGTAATTCCTGTATTCTCAAGAGTGGAGGACTAGGTGGCAGACAATGAACACATAATGGAAAAAGGAGCCGCACTGCGGGATTTCTTTGCATCCGTGGATGCGAATGATCTGCAGGCGGCCGGACTGGCCCTTGCGCAGCGCTTCAATTTGCCGCTGGACGGGGAGATTGACTGGACCGAAGTGGAGTACGACTTCAATCGGCTCTTTGTCGGTCCAGCGGCAGTGCCGGCCCCGCCGTATGCTTCTGCCTATCAGGTGGAGCCGACGCTGATGGGGAAACCGGCACTTGAAGCGCGCAAGGTGTATCGACGTCTGGGGCTTGCCGTTCCCGATCAGGGACAAACCCCGGATGATCATCTGGCGTTTGAACTGGACGCAGCCATTGCCCTGATTGGGCTGGACGTATCCGGGGATGACGACCTTGCCGGGACTAAGGCGTGGTTCATCGCCGATCACATGGGGAAATGGGTTCCCGATTTTATTGCCGCGATCAAGGCGGAACAGGACGTCACCCCTGCGGTGGCCGTTGCAGCCGATGCCCTGGGGCGCTGGCTGGAAAGCGCCGTGTCGCACGACAGACACTGAAGCGGATGAAAGAGAGGAGTATGAGTATGTCAGAAAAACGAAAAGGCCTCAGCAGACGACGTTTTCTGCAGGGAGTCACTGCAGCCGGTGCGGCAGCCATGTTGCCATGCAGGTTCCTGATCCCTGCCGAGGCGCAGGCGGCCGGATTCAATCCGGACGAGTACAAGGTGTTCCGCAATGCCTGCCCCAGAAACTGTTATGACACCTGTAGTATCAAGACCTACGTCAAGGATGGCGTGGTCGAGTATATTGAAGGTGCCCCGGAATCGACTTTCACGGACGGCGGATTGTGCGTCAAAGGGTACAGCTACACCCGTCGGCCATACAGCCCCAATCGGGTCAAATATCCCATGATTCAGGATGGCCGCCGCTCGGGCAAGTGGCGTCGCATCTCGTGGGACGAAGCCATGGACAAGATCGCCAGAAAAATCCTTGAACTCAAGGAGCAGGACGGCAATCTGCTCGGATTGGGCCTGACCAAGTATTCCGGCAACTTCGGCATTACCAACTATGGTGTCGAAGGCATGATGTCCTCCCTCGGGTACACCACCCGTTTTGTCGGCACCCCCTGCTGGCCCGCAGGTATTGACGCCCAGAACTACGACCTGGGTAACATGTGGTGTAACGACCCCGAAGATATGGTCAAATCCAAATACATCATCATCTGGGGCGCCAACCCCGCATGGTGTTCTGTTCACACCATGAAATACATCCTCGAAGCCAAACGTCGTGGCGCCAAGGTCGTGGTCATTGACCCGCTCTTCACCCAGACAGCGGCAAAGGGCGATGTCTTCTGGCAGCCCAAGACCTCCAGCGATGGCGCGCTGGCCCTTGGCATGGCCAAGCACATTCTGGATCAGGGGCTGGTGGATACTAATTTCGTCAATCAGCACAGCCTCGGTTTTGATCAGTTTGTCGACTACCTCAACGCCAATGTGACCGTTGAGTGGGCGGCAGAGCAGAGCGGCATCCCGGCGCAGGATATCCGTGAAGTGGCCGAAGAGTTTGCCACAGCCGATCCGGCCACCATCTGGATCGGATACGGCATGCAGCGCCACGTCAACGGTGGCGCCTCGGTTCGTTCGATCGACGCGCTGGTCGCCATGACCGGCAATGTCGGCAAGGAAGGGGGCGGCGCACGTTACGGCCACCTCCAGACTTGGGGATTCAACTACAACGCCTTTGTTCAGAAGCAGCCGGAAGGGTCCAAGGGATTCGTCGGCGGTGCTGCCAAGGGTGAATTCGATTTCTCGGGCGATTCCGAGCAGAGCTACTCTGACCGTAGCGTCAATATCAACAAGACGGCACAGGAAATCCTCGACACCAAAGACCCGGCCATCAAGATGCTGTGGGTCTCCTGCAAGAACCCGTTCGGGCAGGACTTTGATCGTCCGAAGCTGGAAAAGGCGTTCGACACGCTGGATATGGTCGTTTCCGTGGAGCAGTTCTTCACCGAAACCGTGGCCAACTCCGATATCGTGCTGCCCGTCACCACGCTCTTCGAGGAATGGACCGTCAATGTCTCCTACTGGCACTACTGGCTTGGCATCAACGAGCAGGCCATCAAGCCCATGTACGAGACCAAGTCCAACATCGAAATCGCGGCTGCCCTGTCCACAAAGATGAATGAGCTGTCTCCCGGTTCCTGCACCTTCCCGCAGGAAATCGATACCAAGGAATGGATGGAGAAGGAGTTCAACCAGGGTATCTACGATTACTTCGGTATCGAGGACTGGAAAGACCTTCTGAACGGACCGGTCAAGGCCAAGTACGCTTCATCGGCATCCTGGCATGACATGAAGTTCGGAACGCCGTCCGGCAAGTACGAGTTCTTCTCGCAGCAGTGCGAGGACAACGGCCACAAGGCATTGCCCGAGTTCAAGGCGGGGCGCGACAGCTACGACAAGTTCCGTCTGCTCACTCCCCACACCAAGTTTGGTATCCACTCCCAGTTCGTCAATCTGGACTGGATGCAGGAATACTACAAGGAGCCGTTCGTCTACATGCACCCCGGTGCAGCGGCCGAAAAGGGCATCGAGGATCTGGACATGGTCCGTGTCTTCAACAAGGTGGGCGAGCAGCGGGTACGCGTCAAGCTGACGGACAACGTCGCTCAAGACTGTCTCCTGATGTACACGGCGTGGTTCGGCAAGGATTCGAGCTTCAACGTACAGAACCTTGTGGACGATGAATCCGCCGATATGGGCGCATTCAAGGCGGGCGCTCCCGGCGTCGCCATTCATGACCAGTTTGCCGACATAGAACGGGTCTAAGGAGTAGTGACGATGAAAAAACAATACGCGTTTCTGGTTGATGCCGAAAAGTGCATCGGGTGTTTCACCTGTGCCATGGCCTGCCGGAACTTCTATCATCAGGAAGAAGGTGTCATCTGGCGGCAGGTCTATCCGCTGGACGAGGAAATATACCCCCATCGGGAACGGGCGTTCTTCTCGCTGTCCTGCAACCATTGCGAGGACCCGGCGTGCCTGAATGTCTGTCCGGTGAAGGCGTACACCAAACGGGAAGAGGACGGCGTGGTCGTGCACCATCAGGAAAAATGCATCGGCTGCGGTAACTGTATCCGTTCCTGCCCCTACGGTGCCCCGAAATACAACCCGGTCGAGAAGCGGGCCGAAAAATGCAGCCTGTGTCACGAGCGACTGGATGCCGGTCTGCAACCCGCATGCACGCAGTCCTGTCCCACGGATGCGCTTCAACTGATTGATCTGGCAACCCATCGCCAGACCAGCGAAGTACAGTATCCGGCAGGGTATCCGAAAATGAAGGACCTGAATCCGTCCACGCGGTTCATCCTTCCCAAATTGCCGAAGATGGTGAGGAGGTAGATATGCAGTCCATGGAACTCTCACTTGTCATCTTTACGGTGTTGTCTCAGGTGGCAATCGGCATGACCTTCATGCGCGCTCTCGGTACGGTCTCCGGTCCTGACGAGGGTGATGCGAAGAAGGAATGGCAGATGGTTGCCGGGCTGATGGTGGTCGGAATGATCGCCTCGCTCTTTCACCTTGGCCATCCCGAAGGTGCGATCAATGCCATCGCCCACTTGAACAAGGCGTGGTTGAGCCGCGAAGTGCTGTTCGCCGGTGCATTTGCCGGTCTGGCCGTGCTGGCTGCGGTCCTCAGCGGCAGTGAAGGCAAGCCTGTATTCGCGTGGGGTGGCGTGGTGCTCGGGCTTGGTCTGATTCTGTCCGCGGGTATGACCTACGCACCTCCGGCACTGCCTGCTGTGAACAACGCACTGCCCGCGCTGTTCTTCCTGATCTCCGCGGTCATGCTCGGCGCTGGATTCGCAAGCTGGTTCGCCGGTGAAGCTCGACAGCCGATGCTGGCGCGCGTGTTCACTTCCGCAGCTGTGGTCGGGCTGGTTCTCTATCTGGCTGCCCCGTGCATCTGGCTTTCCGGCAGCACGGTGATGCGCATGACCGCCGAGGCCTGGCTTGGTTCCGGCTTCTACTGGGCGCATATCGGCGTGTTGATTGTTTCGCTTGGCGTGATCTGGAAGACACGGACCATCCCGGTCTGGCTGCCCGTGCTCGCCTTGGCAGGCGAACTGCTGGGACGCGCCGGATTCTTTGCCGATACGATTCATACCGCTGCCAACATGGGTGGTTTATACTAACTGACCCCCAATGATCCGCTTGCCGAATCAAACGGCAATGATCTCATGATACTACACATCAAAGGCTTCCTGCTGATGCGGGGAGCCTTTGATTCTTTCTGATGTGACCGGTCTTTTTCAGCCGACATGCCCATGGAGAAACTTCCTTGTGCCGAAGAGGGTACACTGGGTCCCGTTCGGGAACATTGCCATGTTTTTTGTTCCCGACAGGGAACGCTTGTTTGGTGACAGCAAAAGCAGTGGTAAAATAAAGAGTCATAATTTCAAGTGCATAGAATGTAAAAAGCCGATGGCACGCTAGTTGCCTATATGAGGTCATCACAAATTGGAGGATCTCATGACGAACAATTCATCGGCTATAAACGGTGCAGATTTGCAAAAGAGCTTCGCGCAGGAAGTTCTGGACAGCCTGCCCGGTCTTCTTCTCATCACATCTGTTGCAGTTTTCGCGCACTACACTGCGCCTTTGTTGCAGCAGTATGATTTCTTCAAGGGGCTGTACCAGATAACTAGCCCATATGTCTTCTAACCCACTGTTTCAGTTGTTTAAACTGGCTTCGCGGATTGCTGTTATTAAAACGCCACTCGCATTCCTTTAAAAACAGAGAAAAATGCTTGGTTGGAATGCCGTTGAATTTCCTCATATGGCGTTTGGCCTGGTTCCAAAAATTCTCGATTCCATTGATGTGGTTGTGGCTATCTGCAAACAGCTTCGAGTGGTTGATTCGGAAGTGTTTGAACGCTGACACATCAAGGACATTGTAGCCATACCAGCAGTCCGAGTAAACCACACTGTCTGGCTGGATTCTTTCCTGAATAATGGGAAGCAAGGTTTTACCTTTCGCATCAGGAATCACCTGTGTATAGACCTTCCCGCCCCTTTTAAGGATTCCAAAAACAGGAACCTTACCAGCCGCCCCACGTCCTCTTTTGCCCTTTCGCTTGCCACCGAAGTAGCTCTCATCGACCTCAAATTCGCCAAAATCCATCCCTTCACAGGACTCTTCTACCGCTATGATTTCCCGGAGCCGGTGAAAGTAATAGGCGGCTGTTTTGACGTTCACACCAACCAGATCGGCAGCGCAACGAGCTGTCGTGCCAGCCACAAAATGTTCGATTAAACGAAGCTGCTTGTCCTTGCTCAAACGACTTTTTCGCATTGCCATACCGATAACCCAAAGGAGTTATCTGGTACAGCCCCTTCTTCAAAACCTATTTGACGATCAAAGACTTCATTCTTGCCATCCTCGTGGGTATCGCCTCCGCAATACCGTGGGTGTGCCGAATTTCCTGCAGCCAGGCCTGCGCTTCTCAACCATCCTGACCAAGACGGGTATCGTCATCATGGGGGCTAAATACTCGCTCATCGGTCTGGTAACGGTTGGTGGACAGGCACTCGGCATGATCTTCTTTTTCCTGTTCATGTCTGCTGTCGTACTCATGTGGGTGGGTAAAAAGATCAATATGTCGCCTTCTCTGAGCGCATGTCTGGCTGCCGGTCTTTCCGTGTGTGGTGTTTCCGCAACCATCGCTGTTGCACCCGCCGTTAATGCCAAAAAAGAAGAGATGGCCTACTCCATCGCTGTTGTACTGATGTTCGGCCTGCTGGCGCTGGTTATCTTTCCGCCTCTCGGTCAGTGGCTCAACCTGAGCGACGCCCAGTACGGTGCGTTTGCCGGAGTCGGCATCATCAACTCCGCCCAGGTGCTGGCTGCCGGTTTCGGCTTCAGTGATGAAGCAGGCATCATTGCCGGTGTCTACAACATCGGTCGAGTGATCTTCCTTCCCTTCATCGTTCTCATGCTGACCATCATGGCTTGCCAGCGGGAAACCTCCCTGTCCTGTGAGCCGGTCAACAAGTGGCAGATCATTGTCTCCAAGTTCCCGGTCTTCGTACTCGGCTTCCTGACAGTGGTCCTGCTGAATACCATGGGCATGATCAGTGAACCCGCCGTTAAGACTGCCAAGACCTTCATGGAATGGGCATTCCTTCTCGGCTTTGCGAGCATCGGTCTGACCACGCGTCTGTCCGACCTGAAGGCTGCTGGCGTATCCGGCGTTGTTGTCGGCTTTACCATCGCATCCCTCAAGGCAGGACTCGCACTGCTCGCCGTATTGTACTTCATCCAATAACCAGAAAAGGAGTTACATCATGATCAGTTTCATCAAACGCCTCTCCTCCAGCCGTAAGCAAGACCTGATGGTCTGCCTTCTCGGTATAGGGTTGGTCTTCGTTGCCATTGCCATCAATGGCTAACGAGACTGTATAAAACCGGGGCCGTAACCGACGACGCGGCCCCGGTAAACTTTTTTCAGGAGGTCATTATGCGTCACGTACTTCTTGCAACCACCGGCAGCGATGACTGCCGAAGGGCCGAAGAGTTCGCCGTGTCGTATTGTGCCCGAGAGGCCATGCCTCTTCGTATCATTCACGCCGTGGACTCCAGCCTGGAGCACTACGGTCAGGTCGACACCCTCGCCACCGAAGGCGATCGACACAGATTCATCGGCCATGCCCGCCATCAGGAGTCTCATGATGCCACAGAGCGCCTGCAACGGGTGATGGCCCATGCCCGCGCCTTGAATGTGGACTATGAACTGTACATCGAATGGGATGCTCCCTTATATTGTATCGTGAAACAGGCCCGACGGGATGGCTCCGAGCTGCTCGTCATCGGCGGGAAGAGGAAGCGGTTCAACCCCTTCAGCCTGTCCCGCAGCCTGATGCGAAAGGCACCGTGCGCAGTAAAGCAGATACATGAATAACCAAAGGAGCGATGAGCGTGATGAAACAATTGATGCGGACACTGGTCCTTTTGTCATTGTTTTTCTGCACCCTCGCTACGCCGGGGAGGGCGGAAACGCCGCTTAAACTCGGTGTCATCTCGCTCAACCATCCTCTGATGATGTATCGGCAGTACCTTCCCTTTACCGATTACATCTCCCAGGAGAGCGGTATCGGTGTGGAGCTGATCCTTGCCAAGGACTACGAGACCATCATCGACGATCTGCTCACCGGCGAGATAGACCTCGCACTGCTGGGCGGCCTGTCCTACATCGAAGCACGGGCGGCGTCAGAGTCCATCACGCCGCTGTGTGCCATTCTCTCCGAAGATGGGACGCCCACCAACAGAACCGTTATCTTCACCTACAAGGGTAGTGGAGTAAAAAGTCTGGCGGATCTGGTCGGTAAGCGGTTTGCCTTTGCTTCCATCCATTCCACGTCCGGGTATCTGCATCCGCTTTGCTACATGGGGAACAACGGTGTTTCTTCTGTCTCGTTTGGCAAGAAAGACAATCTGCGAACCCATGAGTCCGTTGTCCGTTCCGTGCTCCGGGGAAGCCACGATGCGGGTGCTGTTTCGGTTTCCACCTACCATCGTTTCGCCGCAGAAGGGCTGACCGTGCTGGCGGAAACGCCGCCGCATCCCGGGTTTGTCATTGTGGCAAGGAAAACGGACCTTCCAGCCATCCAAAACCTCAAACATTTCCTTTTGAGCCTGGATTTTTCTTCCCCTGACCTGCAGGAACGTTCGGCTAAGTGGAGTTCTCTGCTGCGTAACGGGTTCACCTCGGTCGCCGACCAGGATTATGCCCGTGTCAGGGAGTTGCTGACCTGTGCCCAGCAATATGGATACGGGGGATAGACCGATGTTTTTCCCCCAGGGTTTGCGATTCAAGTTCATCGGTATCGTTCTGCTGTGCATCTCGGGAACGATCTTTTCCACCGCCTACTACATGCTCGACAAAGAGCGTGAACTGCTCATGGACACCGCCCGGCAACAGGCGCTTTCCCTGACCAAGGCGTCTGCCATCGTCTTTACCAACACCCTCATCTATGAAGAGCTGGACATGATCGACGAGTCCGACATGGTGGATTACCTGTCCTACTATGTGGCGGATGTCATGCGCACGGACCCGAGGATCGAGGCGTTCACGGTGGTGGATAAACATGGCCGTATCGTGGTCGAGAATACCGTCCGCAACGACGGGCGGGAGTCCGCTGTTCCCGAGGCCGTTAACGACACGGAAATTGAGCTGATCGGGCAGGGCGTTGACGCCATGTTCGTTATTACCAAGCCGCTGGCCATTGAATCGAAGCAGTGGGGCTATTGCCGACTGCAATTCTCCCTTGAGGACATCGAAAAAGCCAGAATCGCAGCCCGCAATGAAGTCTTTGCCATTTCAGGGGCATGCCTTCTTTTCTCTCTCATGGTCATCGGATTCAGCGTGGATTACCTCGTTAAGTCGTTGCAGCGGCTTTCCGATGCCATGGAGCGGTTCACGGTCAACGGCGACTTCTCCAAACCCTTTCCGGACCTTCCCGAACGAAAAGATGAAATCGGGCAGTTGCAGCAGAGCTTCAAATGGATGGTCAAGCGGTTGCACCGGGAGGAGCAGGAGCGCAACCGGACCAAGGAGCAAATGTTCCACACCGAGAAGATGGCGACCATCGGACAGCTGACCGCAAGCATTGCCCACGAGGTGAACAATCCGTTGGGCGGTGTCCTTCTCTGCTTCAACAATCTGATGAAGGGAAGGTTGGATGAGGACGCCCATCGACAGCATGTGGAGGTGATCAATTCCGGTCTGGAACGAATCCGTACCATCATGCGTGATCTGCTGGACTATTCGCGTCAATCCTCGCTGAATATTCAGCAGACCGATGTCAGCGATGTGGTTCACAAGAGCCTCTCCCTGCTCGAACTGTTCAGTAAGAAGCGCGATGTCACCATCCACGTTGACCTGCCGGAACCGCTCCCATTGATCCAGATGGACGGTGCCAAAATCCAACAGGTCTTTGTCAACTTGCTGGTCAACGCGATTCACGCTACGCCTGATGGAGGAACCATCACGATCAGTGGGCAGGCGGTTGAAGACAGCTTCACTTTCCTTATTTCAGACACGGGCACGGGGATAGCGCCCGAGATTCAGGACAGGATTTTCGATCCCTTTTACACGACCAAGGATGTCGGGCAGGGGACCGGCCTGGGGTTGGCTATTGCCAAATCGCTTATCGAACGTCATGGGGGCAAACTGGAATTGCGCAGTTCCGATTCGTCGGGCAGCGTCTTTGCCATTAGTTTTCCATATTCGGAAGAAGGGGATTCAGCATGAGTAAGAGCATCATTGTCGTAGAAGACGAACTATCCATACGCATAGGCATTCAGCACACGCTGACTGCCGAAGGGTATACTGTTGAGGCATTCGAAGATGCGGATAGTGCGTTGCGATTCATGCAGCCCGGCGGGTTCGACCTGCTCATCACCGACATGCGTCTTCCCGGTATGTCCGGGCTGGAACTACTGAGCAAGGTCGAAGAGCTGCATCCCGAAACCGGAACCATGCTCATTACGGCATTTCCTGAAATTGATCTGGCCGTGAAAGCCATGCGCCATGGTGCATTCGATTTTTTGTGCAAGCCGTTTTCCAATGAAGGCTTGCTCATCGCTGTGGAGCGATACTTCAACTACCGTGACCTGAAGCAGGAAAATGCGCGGCTCAAGAGCGGTGAGGACCTGGAAGGCATGATCGGCGGACAGGCCATGCAGCCCGCCTTTGATCGCATCCGCGCCGTGGCCGATGCCTGTACGCCCGTCCTGATCCTCGGCCCAAGCGGTACGGGCAAGGAACTGGTAGCCAGCGCCCTGCACAACCTGAGTCACCGCGCAGACAAGCCTTTCATCAAAATCAACTGCTCCGCGCTCCCGGAACACCTGCTGGAGTCCGAGCTGTTCGGTCATGAAAAGGGGGCGTTCACCGGTGCTCACAGGCGGCGCATCGGTAAGTTCGAAGTAGCTAACGGTGGAACATTCTTCTTTGATGAAATAGGGGATATGCCCCTTTCATTGCAGGCAAAGTTGCTGCGCGTTCTGGAGGATGGCGAAATCACCCGTGTGGGGGAAAACAAGCCGATCAAGGTGGCTGTGCGCACCATCTTCGCCACAGCCAAAGACTTGGATGCAGCCCTTGAGGAAGGCACGTTTCGGGAGGACTTGTACTACCGAATCAACGTGGTTCCCATCAATCTGCCGCCGTTGAAGGAGCGTGGCGACGATATCGTCAAGCTCATGCAGCACTTTCTCCATCTCTATGCCGGACGCCATAACAAGCAGGAAGTTTCCATTTCGTCTGACGCACAAAAGGCACTGCTGGCGTATGACTATCCCGGCAATATCCGCGAATTGCGGAATATAATTGAACGATCGGTGTTGTTGGCTCAGGACGGCGTGGTTCGCGTGGGGCATCTGCCACAGAGGGTGCGCGGAGAAGAACAGCCTGTCTCGGTCTGCAAGGCCAAGGACAACTTCACCCTTGAGGAAGGGGTGCAGCAGTATGAGCGGGAGCGGATCGTGGGCGCTCTGGAGAAGACGGGAAACAGGAAACAATTGGCAGCCGATATGTTGGGCATCAGCAGAAAGGTGCTCTGGAAGAAAATGAAGGACTTAGGCATATCGGGCTGACTATTAAGGCAGCTATCACTTGAGAATATCTATTCTTATTATCTATCCATATTTTGTAAACCATCGTTGGCAGCAATGGCAACCACAGTTGGCGATGTTTTAAAAAAGTAAAATAATAAATCACATAATTGTAGGCGATTGCATTATTTACAATGTGGTACGTTTCTTGATTTGTCACTTGAGCTACTCAAGTGATTATGGGCGACTCTTGCCTATCGGATATAATCTTTAACGAGTGAAATAATGATGAAAAACAAGATAGGCCTTTTCGACAAGGCCAATTCCTTTCGACTGAAGATCGCGATGACGATTCTTCTGGGGCTTCTGGCTACTGCGGGCTGTATTGCTGCCGGTTACTGGTCCATTACTTCTTTGGATGCTTCGTTTACCAGTGCCTGGAATCGGGAGATGATGGCCAAGGTTTCAACCTTGGAGATCAACCGGGACCTGAACTATATCAGCCGCCTGACCAGAAACATCATGCTGGGAAGCAACTATGACAAGGATCTCAAGAAGCTCCATGCTCGAATTGACTCCATCAAGGCATCATTCGACCAGTTGGAAACAGCCCTTGGTAATGCACCGGGCTATGATGTTGCCAAGGCACGCACCGCAGCACTGGCTTTCGCCAATGACGGACTTACATTTGTCGAGCGCATGAAAGATCTGCCCAAGGAAGAGCGGCATACACTGTATGGAGAGTACGGCAAGAGCGCCACTCCCGTAGCGAACCAGTCTCGTAAATACTTCGGTGGATTGGTCAAAAAACTCGATAGCGATTTTGCCCTGGCAACCCAGGCTATCAAGGATAGTACCACCAAAAGTAAGATGAAGATTCTCATCGGTGGTGCCATTGGTGTGCTCTTTGTTCTTGTCACCGGATTCCTGCTGACCCGTAAGGATTTTGCGGCGCTTGATACCTGTACCAACGGCGCGCATGCACTGGGACAGGGGGATACCACCCAGCGTATTGATCCTGCCGATGCCGGATCATTCCAGATACTGGCAACCGCATTGAACTCCACTTCGGATTCCATCTCCTCGGTGGTTTCCGATACCAACGAAGCGGTCGCGCATCTGGTGCAGATGAGCGCGGAAGTCGCCAGTTCCTCCGAGACATTGGCTGGCGGTGCCAGTGAACAGTCGGCCACGATCGGTGGTATCGTCACCAACATCGAGCAGGTCGATTCGAGTGTGAGTCGAAACGTGGAGATCGTGAACGATACGGAGCAGAATGCAACGCAGGCCACCGAGGATGCCAAGCGCACCGGTGAGGCTGTGGAGCAGACTGTCAGCGCCATGAAGAGCATTGCCGAAAAGATTCTCATCATTGAAGACATCGCACGGCAGACCAACCTGCTGGCACTCAACGCGGCCATTGAGGCTGCCCGTGCCGGTGAGCATGGCAAAGGGTTCGCCGTGGTTGCCGCTGAGGTTCGCAAGCTGGCAGAACGAAGCGGTGAGGCTGCTGGCGAGATCAGCGAGCTGTCATCAAGCACCATGCTTTTGGCCGAGAATGCCGGGAGCCTGATTCAGAATCTCCTGCCGCGCATCAGTGCAACATCCGAGCAGATGCAGGAGGTTTCCTCTGTGGCGACCGAACAGGTGGGCTGGTTGCAGGAAGTGCTGGTCAGCATCCGTGAAATGGAAACGGTCATCCAGTCCAGTGCATCGGCTGCCGAACAGTTGGCAGCAACGGCCAGCGGTTTGACCTCGCAGTCAGACAACCTTGAGCGGACAATGGCCTTCTTCAAGACCGATCAAACGGGCTCACATCAGGTCCGGGTTGTTCGTAATGATCCCCGGCAGGCCCTTGATGCCGGAAGTCTCGACGACGGTTACAGCCGCTATTAGTCCTGGACTTGTTGAATAGAAATACAACGACCTCATCCGATTCGGGTGAGGTCGTTTTTTTATAGATAAAAGCAGATCGAGAAAAGATTACTGTCGTTTTCCCTGCGATATTCACAACGGTCAGCCATCTGCTTGACCAGATGGATGCCAAGCCCCCCGATCGCACGCTCTTCGACACTTAATTCCAGGTTTGGCTGCTGCTGGTCCAATGGATTGAACGGCGGCCCCCAGTCGCGCAAGGCTACACAGAATGCGCCGCTTGGTGCGCTATCATTTTGTTCAAGGGAACAGGTGACCTCCACCTCGGGCTTGTGCCTTGGGCGGGCGTGGTTAATGATGTTCACGAACACCTCTTCCACCACCAGTTCCAGCTTGGAGCGCAAGGTATCCTGTGCATCCGCAGATTGTGCCTGCTGACAGACAAACTGATGAACCTGGGTAAGCGCTTCCAGTTCTGCGGGAAAGGTCCGTGACTCGTCAGTGTGGCTCATCAGGATGCAAAGGCCTCGTCTGCCGTATCGGTTACCGTGAACATGGTGCCAAGCCCGGATACCTTGAATACTTCCTCAACCATGCCGGTAAGGCCGCAGAACTGCATTGTTCCGCCTGTTCCCTTGAGCTTCTTGGCTGCCGAGAGAATGCTGCGCAGTCCGGCCGAACTGATGTATTCGAGGTCGGACAGGTCGATCACCATCATGGTTTCGCCGCCGTCAACGACCTGCATGCATTCCTTTTCAAAGACCGGTGCATTGACCGCATCCAGCCGTCCGTTAACCCGTACCAGCGTACCTGTCTCTTTCTTGTCACACACGATATCCATCACTGATCTCCCTGACCTTTTTCACTGTTGCCGAGGAACTGCATCGCCAGCATGGTTATATCGTCCGACTGTTCAGCTCCGCCGGTAAACTGCTTGAGAGAGTGTTCTATGCAGTGGATGATCTCTTCTGCCGACTGTCCGCTACACTGGTTGATGACCTCCACCAGGCGATCCTCGGAATAGAGTGCCTTGTCGTTGTCCATGGCCTCTGTGACCCCGTCGGTGTAGATGAACAGCGTATCGCCCGGGTTCATCGTCATTGTCTTGGTGGTGTAGCTCGTATCTTCCATGATGCCTGCCACCAGTTCGTTGAGTGGCGGCACCCACTCGGCTTCTTTTCCTTTTGGCAGAAGCAGCGGCGGGTTGTGTCCGGCGCTGGCATAGTTGACCTCACCTGTGTGGATATTGATTACCGCCAGGAAGAGCGTCACGAACATGCAGGACTCATTGTCCTCGGCAAGGTCGTTGTTGACCTTTGCCAGCACGGCGCCGGGGTCGACCTTCCGCTCTGCCACGACTTTGATCAGGGTCTTGGTGACGGCCATGAAAAAGGCAGCCGGAACCCCTTTGCCGGAAACGTCGCCTACGAGGAAACAGAAGTGGTCGTCATCGATGAAAAAGAAATCATAGAGATCACCACCGACTTCCTTGGCCGGTTCGATGGATGCGTGAATGTCGAACTCCCTGCGCTCCGGGAATGCCGGGAACAGTTTCGGGAGGATACCCATCTGGATGTCATGGGCGATGCGCAGTTCGGACTCGATGCGCTCCTTGGCCGCCGTGGTTTCCGTCAGGTTGGTGATGTAGCTCTTGATGCTGTCCTGCATGGTCTGGAAGGAATCGGTCAACTCACCGACCTCATCCTGTGATTTCGCTTCAGGCAGTTGCGCATCGAGGTTGCCGGATGCCATGTCGTTGGCTGATTCGGTCAAAGCGCGCAGCGGCCGTGTGATGCGTGTCGAAAGGTAGATAATAAGGAGCGCCAGTGCCACAAAGCCGATGCCTCCGAGGGTGGCGACCTCCCTGTTCATGCGCGAGACATCAGCCAGCATCGCTTCCTTCGAGAAAACAACACCAATGGACCACTGCTGGTCCGGGAGGGGACTGAAGTAGAGGAAACTGTCGCCGGTGAGCGGCATGTCGCTGAGTTCGACAACACCGGATTCCCCGGCCACCATTCTACGTCCCACTTCGCGCATGGCCGGTCGGTCAAGGCTTTCGGCTGCGGTGAATATTGTCTCGTTCATGACGAGACTTGAGTCCGGGTGAGAAATGTAGGTGCCGTATCGGGAAAGCAGGAAGACATACCCAGATTCGCGCTGGCTGATGGAGGCCAGCAGCTTTTGCATCCATGTCAGGGAGATGTCGGCGGTGACGACCCCGGCAAACGCTTTCTGGCCTTCACGCTGCCGGTAGAAGGGTACCGAATAGGTTCCCATCAATTCCTGCCCGCCCCCCTCGTCAAAGTAGGGTTCGGTCCAGATGGCGCGGTCCAGTTCCTTGGGCAACTGGTACCAGTCCATGTAGAAGTATTGATAGTCTTCGCCACCCAGATTGGTGTAGGTGATGCGATTTTGTGATCGATAGTGGTAGGGAGCATAGTACTCGCTGTCATACATGAACCCGTATGGCTCAAAGGCGATGGCCGTGCCGAATATCTCGGGGTTGTCGGTAAGTACGCGACGCCCCAGTTCCTTGAGCTGTTTTTCGGACAGGCTGCCGTCTTCCAGAGAGAACGAAATGGAATCCGCCACCTTTTGGACGGTCTTGAGCACACCCGAGATATCCCGTGCCGTGGAATTGGCCAACAGCGTTCCTTTTTCCTCGGCCATTTTCACGATGATGTCCCGGGATACCGTGTAGTTATATCCGACGATGGCCGCCAGTGTCAGGGTGGAAACAAGGAGGGTCAGGGATGCCAGCCGGAAAGCGATGCCGTTGAATCTCATTGTGTCGGCCCTCTATGGAAATCGTTGTAGGATATGTCGTTTTCAATGACACCGGTCGTCAGCAGTGCTTTCTTGGTCTTTTCAAAATCGGACTGGTCGAGCGCGGTGCTCAATTGTGTCTGTCCCTCGGCCAGGATGATGTTCTGCATCCGGGCCAGCATCCATGCCTGATGAGCACGGTTGGCGCGGATATTTGCCTCTTTCATGATGCGCAAAATAGTGTCGACTGTCTCTTCGGGGTGAGCAAAGGCGTACTCCCATCCTTCCACCGAAGCTTTGACCAGCGCATCAGCCGTTTCAGGCGAGGCGGCAAGTGTGGATTCCAGACAGTAGATACCGTCTTCGGGTTGATTCAGGTCGAGATCGCTGAAAAAGAACGTGGTCATTTCTTCAGGATTCAATCCGTAGGCGATGAGGCGGTGGTACTCGTTGTACCACATTGCCAGGGCGGCATCGAGACCGCCGCGCATGAAAAGCTCAAAGGACGGTGACTGACGAACAAAGGTCACATCGAGGTTTTCCCGGTAAAAAAGTGCCGTGGGTTGTAACTGGAATTTGGTCCCCCACGTCCCGACTCTGGCTCCGTCCAGATCCTTGATGGTCTTGATGCCGGAATCCTTTCTGGTAATCAGCATGAGCGCAGAGCGATGGACTATCTGACCGATATTGACCAGCGCAATGCCATTGCAGCGTTGCTCCATGGCGGTGGAGAGAAAGGCGGTACCATAGTCGGCCTTGCCTTCTCTCAGCAGGATGAGCGAATCCGTGTCCGCTCCTCCGTGGATGAACTCCACATACAGATTGTAACGGTCGAATATACCTTTCTCTTTTGCCATGTAGTATCCGGCAAACTGGGCCTGTGGGTACCATTGCAGAGCCAGCTTCACCTTTTCGTTGGCGTGTGCTGCAGAAGGGCCGAAAAACGATGCAATCACTGTCAGCAGCAGGAATGAGAGGTAAAATGAATGCCGTGGCGATAAAATGAAGTGCTTCTTCATGCGTGTCTCTCTCTGCAAAAAAGCGTTGGTCCTGTTTGGCGGGGCAAATTGGGATGGATCGATGATTGGTGAGTGGCGGAAGTGATTCCGACTCAGCCAAGGTGTCCCATCCACATCAAGAGGAATTGGACACGTGAAGACATATAGATGTGCACGGTTTTCCTTCCTGCTCTCGATATTTTTTAGACAGATAGATGATTTGCGCTATGATTGGAACCCCTTGATACGGGTTTCTGTGTCTCCGCAGCCTGATTGATATCGTTTTGGAGGGAGTGATCTCGTGCTTTGACCTTTGACGCAGCAACGAATGTGACTGGGGCATCGGTGTGCAGCAGACGGCAGAGTGTGTTCCATCATTTGCAGAACCGAAAAAAAGCCGCCCGGAATCCCGAGCGGCTTTTTTTGAGTGCTTGTTGGACAGAGATTATCGGAAATCCACCTTGATGCTTTCATCCAGTTCAACAGTGGCTTCCACCGCAGGGGTGGTGCTGATGATCGCGCCACGGCGGATAACGAAAAGGCGGGCCGGGTGGAGGCGCAGCGCTTCCATCTTGTCGGCGGCCTGCAATACGACCATGTCGGCATTGTCGCCGGTGGCCAGACCATACCCGGAAAGTCCGAGGGTTTTCGCTCCATTGACAGTCACCGCGTCAAAGAGCGCCTCCTGCTGATCCACACCGGTCATGTGCAGGGCGTGGGCGCCCATGTGGGCGACTTCCAGCATGTCGTGGGTGCCCATGGGGTACCACGGGTCCATGACGTCGTCGTGTCCCAGAGAGACGTTGATGCCCATATCCATGAGTTCGGGCACGCGCATGAGGCCCCTGCGCTTGGGGTAGGTGTCATGACGCCCCTGCAGGTTCATGTTGACCAGCGGGTTGCATACACAGTTCATCTCGGCTTCGGCCATCAGCGGCAGAAGTTTTGATACGTAATAATTGTCCATGGAGTGCATCGAGGTGAGATGCGATCCGGCCACGCGCCCCTGCAATCCCAGTCGCTGGGTCTGGAAGGTCAGTGCTTCGATGTGCCGGGAGTGGGGATCATCGGATTCATCGCAATGCATGTCCACCATCAGGCCGCGTTCGGCAGCAATCTCGCAGAGTACACGAACGGATTCGCGGCCTTCGTCCATTGTTCGCTCGAAATGGGGGATGCCGCCAACCACATCGACGCCTTTGTCCAGCGCCTTGTTGAGCAGGTCCACGCCTTCCTTGCACCGCAAAACACCATCCTGCGGGAAGGCCACGAGTTGGATGTCGATGAATTGCTTCATCTCTTCACGGACTTCGAGCAGCACGTCCACGGCCATCAAGGTCGGGTCGGTGGTGTCCACATGGGTGCGGATGGCGAGGTTGCCCTTGGCCACGGACCAGGAACACAGTTTGAGCGCCCGTTCCTTGAGCCCTTCGGGTGTCAGGTCGGGTTTCAGCTCACCCCATATCTTGATGCCCTCAAGCAGGGTGCCGGACTGGTTCAGTCGGGGCATGCCCATGGAGAGAGTGGCATCCATATGAAAATGTGAATCCACGAACGGCGGGGTGACGAAATTGCCCAGCGCGTCAATGGTGCGGATGGTCTCGCCGCTGATGGAAGGCGCTATCTCAACGATTTTGCCGTCTTTGCAGGCGATGTCCACAAGATATTGTTCACCGTCGATGCGGGCATTTTTTACGAGTAAATCAAGCATGGTATCTCCAGGGGCGTTCCCCGTGGTTAGTTCGTCCTATGAATCCATCACAGTCGCTACGCTGGCTTATCGCTCACCTTTTCGGAAGGGGATGAGCAATGCCTTAGGATAGGCGGCACGGCGCGACATGATGATCAGGGCTATGATGGAGAAAACATACGGCATCATCAAGTAGAATTGATACGGAATGGCAATGCCGGACTGTTGCTGCACGCGCATCTGTATGGCGTCGAACGCAGCAAACAGGATGCAGCCGAGCAGCGCCTTGCCGGGTTTCCACGATGCGAAGACCACAAGGGCGATACATATCCAGCCGCGTCCGTTGACCATGCCGATGTAGTAGGCGTCAAAGGCGGACATGGTGAGGAAGGCGCCACCCACTGCCATGAATGCGGAACCGACCATGACGGCACCGGTGCGGATGGAAAAGACGGACAATCCCTGCGCCTCGACAGCCATGGGGTTTTCACCGGTCATGCGGACCGCCAGCCCGATGGGTGTGCGGAACAGAACGTAGCTCACGACGATGATTGCCAGAAATGCCAGATAGGTCAGCGCGGATTGGCTGAACAGGATTTCGCCCACAAAGGGGATTTGGGACAGCACGGGGATGTCGAGTGTCTGGAACGGCACGATCTTGGGCGGAGTGGTCGCCTTGGGCAGCAGCATGCGGAAGATGAACGACGACAGGGCCGACGCGAGCATGGTGATACCAAGCCCGGTTACATGCTGGGACAATCCGAGGTGGACCGTGAACAGCGAGTGGAGCAGGCCGAACAGTGCGCCGATGAAGGCCGCGAACATGATGCCGGTCCACAGATCACCGCCAAGGTAAACCCAGGTCCAGCCAGCCATGCATCCGGCGGCCATGATTCCTTCGATGCCGAGGTTGAGCACACCTGCGCGCTCGCAGATCAGCTCACCAAGGGTGCCGAAGATGAGTGGCGTGGCCATGCGGATGGTAGCCATCCAGAAACCGGTTTCGAGGAGGAAGTTGAAGATGTCCATCGGTTACCTCCAGCGGATGCGGTATTTCGCCAGAAACATGGAAACCAGCACTGCCAGCAGGCAGACGGCCGTGGTCACGTCGGCGATGTAGTTGGAAATGTTGATGGCCCGGCTCATGGAATCCGCACCGATGTAGATGACCGCCACGAAAATGGAGGAGGCCACGACGCCCAGCGGATGGAGGGCGGCCAGCATGGCGACGACGATGCCGGAATAGCCGAAGCCGGGCGACAGGTCGAGGGTCAGGTATTCCTTGACCCCGCACAACTCGGAAACCCCGGCCATGGCAGCGAGTCCGCCCGAGAGCAGTGCCGTACGTACGATGACGGCGTTGACCGGCATACCGGCGAAGCGGGATGCCTTGGGCGAAGCGCCCACAGCCCGGATTTCAAATCCCCAGGTGGTGCTTCGCATGAACCACCACACGCCAACGGCACAGACAAGGGCAAAGATGAAACCGAGGTGGAGCCGGGATTTTGCGATCAACTGCGGCAAAATGGCGCTGTCGACCACGGGTGCGGCCTGGGGCCAACCCATTGCCATGGGGTCTTTCCACGGGCCGAACACCAGCCAGTTGACGAACAGCAGGACAATGAAGTTGAGCAGCAGGGTGGTCACGACTTCATCCACATGCAGCTTGGTCTTGAGCAGGGTGGGCAGCAGCAGGAGCACCCCGCCGCCGATTGCCCCGGCAAGAAAGAGATACGGGACCATGAGATACGCGGGCATCTCGACAGATCCGGTACCCAGCCATGTGGCGATAACCGCCCCCATGTAGAGCTGGCCTTCGCCGCCGATGTTCCACAGCTTGGCCCGGAAAGCCACGGCTGCGGCCAGACCGGTGAAGATGAGCGGGGTGGCGCGGGTCAGGGTTTCGGTGATGGCGAATTTGGAGCCGAGCGCGCCGGAGAGCATCAGCGCCCATCCTTCCAGCGGAGAGGCGTCCGCCCAGAGCAGCAGGACAGAGCAGACTGCCATGGCGACACCCACCGCCATGAGCGGCGCAAGGGTCTTGATGGTCAGCGAAACATTTTCACGGGCTTCTATTCTCATGCTGCACCTCCGGTCTCGCATGCTTCCGGCTCACTGTTGCCGGACATGAGCAGGCCGAGCTTGGCGCGGTCCACTTCGTGGGTGGGCATGGGGGCGGAGAGCCGGCCCTGATACATGACCTGGATGAAATCGGTCACCTGGAACAGTTCGTCGAGGTCTTCGGAAATGAGGATGACCCCGGCGCCGCGTTCGGCCGCATCAAGCAGTTGCTGATGTACGTAGGCGGTGGCTCCCACATCAAGGCCCCAGGTGGGCTGGTTGACCACGATGATGGATGGATTGCTCGACAGAACACGGGCGAGGATGAGCTTTTGCATATTGCCGCCCGAGAGTTTGCGCACCGGCGTATCGATGCCGGGGCAACGGACGTCAAAAGTCTCGATCAGCTCTTTGGCGTGTGCGGCGATCTTTTTGAAATTGAGGATGCCTCGTCTGGAGACGGGCGGGAGAGTGTAGGATTCAGTGGCCGTGTTTTCCATGACGGTCATGTCGGCAACCAGTCCGGTGCCGGTACGGTCGTCAGGGACACGGCCAACTCCATTGGCGATCATGTCTGCCGGAGTGGGCCTGTGCTGCGGTTCACCGTGGATGGTCATAAGGCCGTATTCGGGTTCGATCAGTCCGCAGAGCAGATCGGCAAGCTGGGCCTGTCCGTTGCCGGAAACACCGGCGATGCCCAGAATCTGATGGGAATTGAGTCGCAGGGTGAGGTTGTCCAGCAGGCGTTTGTCCGTGCCGTCACTGATATAAATGGAATCGAGGTAGAGAATCTCACAGGCAATGTCGGTGCTTTGGCTCGACCGTTGCGCTTTGGGTATCTCGCTGCCGACCATGGCATGGGCCAGTTCCTCGGCTGTGGTCGCGTCCGTGGCGGATTCAAAGACCACACAACCGTGGCGCAGTACGGCGCAACGATCGGACGAGGCCATGACTTCGCGCATCTTGTGGGTGATGAAGATGACGGACAAGCCTTCCTTGACCAGTTGGCGAAGGGTGGCAAAAAGGTGGTCGGCTTCCTGCGGGGTCAGGACCGATGTGGGTTCGTCCAGAATCAGAATGCGGGCGTCACGATAGAGCACCTTGAGAATCTCGACGCGCTGGCGTTCGCCCACGGACAACTCCTTGACCATGGCCGTGGGATTCACTTCAAGGCAGAAGCGATCCATGAGCGCGGAAAGTTTGGTCAGGGCTGTCTGCTTGTCATGACTGGTCGCCAACAGTGACTCGGTGCCGAGCATGACGTTTTCAAGAACAGTCATGTTTCCGGCCAGAGTGAAATGTTGATGAACCATGCCGACGCCCTTGTTGAGCGCGGCACGGGGCGAACCTTCGGGCAGCTTTTCGCCGAAGACCTCCACCGAACCGGAGTCGGCCACATAATGGCCGAACAGGATGGACATCAGGGTCGTTTTACCAGCGCCGTTCTCTCCGAGCAGGGCGAGCATTTCGCCTTCCCTCAGTTCAAGCGTCACATCCTGGTTGGCAACCACAGAGCCGAAGGTCTTGGTTATGCCTGTCAGTTTGAGTACCGTTTTGGACACATCTTCCCCAAAGAAAAATAGAGGACCGCCTCGGGTGAGGCGGTCCATTGTTGTCGCTAGAAAGTGGACTTCGGTTCGTTGTCGTTGATTTCAACGGTGAAATCTCCGGCCTTGATGGCGGCAGCGGTCTCTTCGACCTTGGCCTTCACTTCGGCGGGAATCTTGGCGTCGAATTCGTAGAAGGGAGAGAGGGATGCGCCACCCTTGGCCATCATGGTGAAATCACGGTAGTCCTCGGCAGTGAATTTGCCAGCCTTGACCAGCTCGATGGCGTGGTTGATGGCGGGCTCCATGTGCCACAGGGCAGAGGCAACAACGACGTCCTTGCCGTTCTCTTCCTTGTTCATGTCATTGACGTTACCAAAGGCGATGATGCCTTTTTCGCGGGCTGCATCAACAACACCGGCGCGCTCGGCGTAGAGCACGTCAACACCGGATTCGACCTGAGCGTAGGCAAATTCCTTGGCTTTCGGCGGATCGTACCAGGAGCCGATGAAGGAGACCTTGAACTCGACTGCGGGATTGACGGACTTGGCTCCGGCCATGAAGGCATTGAAAAGACGGTTGACTTCACCGATGGGGTAGCCGCCGACCATGCCGATTTTGTTGGTCTTGGTCATTTTACCGGCGATCATGCCCATCAGGTAGCACGGCTCGTGGATGTAGTTATCGAAGACGGAAAGATTGGATCCGCGAGGACCGAAGGAATCGCCCATGAGGTACGCGACTTCAGGGTAGTCCTTGGCAACTTTGGTGACATCGCGGGAAATACCGAAGGCTTCACCTACGATCAGGGCCACACCTTTTTCGGAGTACTCACGCAGGACGCGGATGTAGTCGGTGTTGGAAACCTTTTCGGAGTAGACATACTCGATTTCACCGGCGTCAGCGGCCTTCTGAAGGGCCTTGTGCAGACATGCGTCCCACTTCTGCTGAATGGGCTGCGTGTAGATGCCCGCTACCTTGATTTTGTCCCCGGCCATGGCTGAGCCCGCAAACATGGCAACCGCCAGGCAGAGCGCAGCAGCGATGATCATAAACCGTTTCATCTGGAATCCTCTCTCTTGATTTGAGTGATACAATGAGTGCCGCAGAACCTGAAAAGCGCGGCCCGTCATGAAGTGCAATGCTAATGCCAGAAAACCTTTCAGGAGTAAACAACTAGCGATACCAAGATGAAGCTGAGGAGAGGTCGCGTACGGGTAAGTCGGTGTGCTGGTGAAAGATTACAATTTTGAAATCCTTGTGTAGCCGACGTCTGCGTTTTTTACAGGAATGTGACTTGGTAAACTCTGCATGTATTACTATATTATTATGCTGCCGATGCGCCAGACATTACTTGCACCTTGCCGTACTTCACAGCTTCGGCCTTTTCCTATATGAAATCATGCATTGTTTACGGGAGATCGAAATTCTCCATATTTTCAACGGCTGCATGGATCAGCCCAACCCAACTACCAAAGGATTCAGGTCGCTCAATGACCACAAAAGCACGTGCTGTTTTCTGGGATATGGATGGCACCCTCATCGATACCGAAGACCTTCATTATGAGGTTATTCGCGATTGGTGCGCAAAGTTCGGTTATGAACTCACACTTGAGGCGAATGACGAATTGATTGCCAAGACAATGCCTGAAAAATGGCAAATTCTGGCACCACGGGTCGATTCCTCGGCAACGGAAGCGTTGTTTCGTCGCGAATGCGAGGA
The DNA here is from genome assembly GCF_900217235.1 of Pseudodesulfovibrio profundus. NCBI lineage: Bacteria > Pseudomonadati > Thermodesulfobacteriota > Desulfovibrionia > Desulfovibrionales > Desulfovibrionaceae > Pseudodesulfovibrio > Pseudodesulfovibrio profundus. Next base: position 3,653,121 of record NZ_LT907975.1, read on the forward strand.
TTGGTATATTGAACGACTGACAGCCGACAAGGGACTGGACCGCGCCCTGAAGATTGTCAGAAAGGTTGCCGAGCGCGGCATCCTGCAGGCATGTGTCTCCAATGGAGAGCATGAAGTCGTGAAAGCCAATGTCGAGATTCTCGGTTTGAGCGATGTGTTTTCTTTTCTGGTGACAGGCGGCAACTGCGATCCGGGCAAGCCCGCTCCCGATCCATACCTGATGGCTGCCAAGCAGGCCGGCTTTGCGCCGGAAGAGTGTATTGCCGTGGAGGACTCTGCCGTGGGAATGGCTGCCGCACGTGCCGCAGGGTTGATCCTCTGTGGCTGGCCGCATGATCCGAGCGGTGAGTTCGATGTGGATTACCTGCTCAAGACAGGCGAGGAATTCCCCTTCGATCTGCTCGATTAATCCGGGTCATTCATACAGAAATAAAAAGGCGCTGCTCCGATTGGAGCAGCGCCTTTTGTTTGAGTATGTAGTGCGTCTAGATGATGCGTTCGCGAACCTTGGTGACAAAGATCTCGGCAGCAATGACGATGGTGAAGATGCACAACAGGATAAGGGAGACCTGATCCCAGTTGAACAGGTTCATCGCCGTGTCGAGTGCTACACCGATACCGCCGGCACCGACCAGACCGATGACAGAGGATTCACGGACGTTGATGTCCCAGCGGAAGAGAGTGATTCCCCAGAACGCGGGGGCGACCTGCGGCCAGTATCCTTTGAGGATGATGGTCGGCCATGGTGCGCCTGCAGCCTTGAGAGCCTCAATGGGGCCGGGATTACATTCCTCAAGGGCTTCGGCGAGCAGCTTGCCGCAGAAACCGATGGAGCGGAATCCGATGGCCACGGTACCCGCAAGGGCGCCGGGACCGAAGATGGCCACGAACAGAATTGCCCAGACCAGCGAGTTGACGGAACGCGAGGAGACGAGAATCAGTTTCGCGAACCAGTTCAGCGCCGGAATCTTGGTGATGTTGCTGGCAGCCATGAGCCCGACCGGGAACGCCATGAGAAGTGCCAACACAGTACCGAGAGTGGCGATATTGAGCGTTTCGATGAGCGCGTCATGAACGCCGACGGCATAGTGCGCGGTATCAATGGGCCACATGCGTGTGAACAGATCGGCGATCTGTGTGGGGGCGTCATACAGGAACTCCGGTATGATTTCCACGGTCCGCATGGAAGCGACAAGAGCCATGACTGCACCGAGGTAGACGGCGAATCGTGCCAGCCGTTGGGCAGGGGTGAATCGTTGCCATTCGTAGTGCTTAGTCATTGAACACCGCCTTGATCCGTACGGCCAGGAATTCACTGATCATGATCAGGCCGATGATGGACAACAGGATGGCGCACAGGAAGTCATAGTCGTAGCGCTGGAACGCAGCGAACAGGGTGCCGCCGATACCACCTGCGCCGACAATGCCGACCATGGTGGAGTTACGCATGTTGGCGTCGAACTGGTAGGTGGCGAAACCGATGAATCGGTTCAGCACCTGGGGCATGACTGCGTAGATGAGCACACTCATGAAGGGTGCGCCTGCAGCTCTGCATGCTTCGACAGGCTTCAGCGAAATCTCTTCGATTGCTTCGGCAAAGAGTTTGCCGATGAAGCCGATGGAAGCGAAGATGAGCGTCAGGATACCTGCCATGGGGCCGAAGCCGACTGCCTTGACGAACAGGATGGCGAAAATGACAGGGTGGAAGGAGCGGCAGACGCAGATGACGGTGCGTGCAGGCCAGGTGGCCCACGGCGGCATCAGGTTGCGCGCTGCCAGAAGTCCGATGGGAAGCGAGAAGAGAATACCAAACGCTGAAGCGATGACAGCGATTTCTATGGTTTCAATAAGGTTGCCTACCAGGAGTTTCCACCGCTCGAAGTTGGGGGGAAACAGTTCTCCGATGAACTTGGCGCCATTGCCGAGCCCCTCAACAAAACGCGTCCATGATATATCCAGAGCGGAGATAGCATAGGCTGCGTATATCAGAACAACAAGCCACCCGACACGGGCTAGCCAGTTGGTCTGAAAGGGGCGCCGTTTTACAGCGGTTCGGGGGGTCATACCAGCCAGTCCTCCCCACCGTAGATGGCCTTGAGGTGCTCATCCTTGAGTTCTTCGGGCTTGCCGTCAAACACGACATGTCCTTCACTCATGCCGATAATGCGATCGGCGAATCGTTTGGCAAGGTTGACATCATGGATGTTGATCAGCAACGGGATGTCTTGGTCAGCGGAAAATTCGTTCAGCAGTTCCATGATCTCGACAGAGGTCTTGGGGTCGAGCGAAGAAGTGGGCTCGTCCGCCATGATGATGTCGGGGTTCTGCATGACGGCGCGTGCGATGCCGACGCGCTGACGCTGACCGCCGGACAGGCTGTCTGCGCGTGCAGTGGCGAAATCGCCCAGACCGACCTTTTCGATAAGCTCGAAAGCGCGATCAATGTCTTCCTGGTGATACTTGCGAAGCCATGCACGCCAAACCGAGGTGAATCCCAGGCGGCCACACAGAACGTTCTCAATCACTGAGAGCCGTTCGACCAGATTGAACTCCTGAAAGACCATGCCGATGTAGTGGCGGGCCTGGCGAAGTTCTCTGCCGGACAGCTTGGTGATGTCACGACCGGCGATAAGGATCTCGCCACCTGTCGGTTCGATCAGTCGGTTGATGCAGCGCAGCAGGGTGGATTTACCAGTACCGGAAGGGCCGATGATGGCAACGGTGCTGCGTCCGGACACTTCAAAGGAGATACCTTTGAGAACCTGTGTTCCTGCAACATATTCCTTAACGACATTATTAACGGTAAGGGAACGGGAGGTTGCCCCCCCATTCCCATTATTGCTTTGATTAGTCACAGTATGCTTACTTCTTTTTCTTGGCGGCTTCTTTGGCTGCCATGGCTTCCAGTCCGGCCTTGTTGTAGCTGGTGCCGGTGGCGTCAGCGATGTCACGGATTACCTTCCAGTCAACCTTGTAGGTGATGGGGTAGAAACGGTCGGCACCCTTGAAGGAGTCCTGCATGCTCTTGGGGAAGCGGTAGGTCATGAAAGCGCCGATGATCTTCTGGGCGAGTTCAGGACAGAGCTGGCTGGAGATACCGAAGGAGGAAGTGGGGAACTTGGGGCTGCGCCAGATGACACGGAGAGCGTCCTTGTCCACACGGCCGGCTTCGATCATGCGATCATAAACGTCGGAAGCAACAGGAGCTGCATCGTAGTCGCCGTGAACAACGCCGAGGATGGACTGGTCGTGCTTGCCGGAGTAAACAACGGTGTAGTCCTGGTCAGGTACGAGACCCAGTTCGGGGAACAGAGCGCGAGGAGCGAGGTTACCGGAGTTGGAGGAAGCGGAAGTGTGAGCAACTTTCTTGCCCTTGAGGTCCTTCATTTCCTTGATCGGGCTGTCTTTCTTGGTGACAACGACGAGGTTGTAACCCTGGAAGCCATCAGGGTAACCCTTGACAGCGATGGGTACGTAACCAGCGAGGTTGACGGCAAAGCCGGTGGGGCCAGTGGAGAAACCAGCAATGTGCAGCTTGCCGGAACGCATGGCTTCAACTTCAGCAGCGTTGGACTGAACGGTGTAGTAGATCACTCGCTTGCCGGTGACGTTGCTCAGGTATTCCTGGAAGTCGGCAAATGCGTCTTTGTAGACCGCAGGATCTTCAACCGGGGTGTAGGTGAATACCAGCGTGCTGGGATCCTTACAGTTATCAGTGGCGAAATCGGCAACCATGTCGCCATCTTTGTCAGTGTACATCTCATCCAGCACGGCAACTTCACCGGCAAAGGCGGTCGCCGACAAGGCCAACATAAAGACGAGTGCGAGAAAGACCGTCAACCGTTTCATAACAAACTCCTGCAATGTTAATGATGTGATTTTGTGAAGGGTCTGCCGTCCAGACACCTTCATCTCACGAAAACGTATCGGTCCTGTACCAGATGAAGTGAGACCTCTGCGCATCCCCTTTTCGCGTCCGTGCCTTGCGCTCCGCACCCAATTTGATGTTCTGACCGCACCCCAGCTTGGGCTCATTCCCGGCCTTTTCCTGCCATTTCTGGCCGAAATGCCGGATTTTGGACGCACCTCTCCCTTCAGGCTCGCGCCAGTCGAACAGCTTTTTTCAAATTGAACGCCATGGCGAGGATGTGGAACTCTCCCTCCACCTTCTCACGACCCACGTATCGGGACCGAAAGAATGCGTAGCCACGTTTGAGTGTGCCGAAGGCCCGCTCGACTATTTGCCGAATGCTGCTGATGTCACGGTTGCGGGTCTTTTCGAAGTCTGTCAGCCTGCCGCCACGAGGCGTCTTGTCCATGGTTCCGTCCTCCAAATCGCGATCAAACAGAATGTCCCGGTTCTTCCCGCTGCAATAGCCCTTGTCCGCATAAACCCGTGCGCCGGGATCAAGGCCGACGCCATTCACGAGCCGCTCGAATTCGCCCGTGTCCGAATGGTTCGCGGGAGTGATGTGACCACAGAGCAGAAACCCGTCTCGACTGTCCGTCGCGGCATGGAGCTTGTAGCCGTAATAGGCCCGATTTCTCTTGCGGAGCCAGGCCGCCTCCTCGTCATCCGAATAGCTGACCCGGCAGTCCACCGGCCCATCCTGTTCTTCGGCGTCCTCGGAACGGTCCTCAGGCATCACGTCGATAACCTTGCGCGGCCGCCGCTGCGACTCGACTACCGAGGCGTCCACCACGGCTCCCTCACGGACAAGAAGCCCTTGTCCTTCAAGCTGGCGGTTAAGCATGTCGAGCAAGGAGTCCAGCACCTTCAGGCGGATCAAACCGTTACGGAAACGGCATATGGTGGTCTCGTCCGGCACGTCGTCCTCGATGGAAAAACCGGTAAATCTGACAAAGGAGAGCCGGTCGAGCAGCGCCTGCTCCACGCCCGGATCACTCAGGTTGTACCAACGCTGCAAGAGCAGAATCTTGAACATCGCCAGAGGCGGATAGGCGGGATTGCCCACGGCGTTGGCCTTGCGCCTGATCTTCTTGCACAGAAAGGCGTTGATGGGCTGCCAGTCGATGAGTTCGTTGATCTCATCCAGAAATGTGGTCTTGGTTCTGCGGTGCCCCAGGAAGTAATCACCCAACCGAGGTCCTTTCTGCCGAATAGCCATGCCTTCCTCCTTTGGATGGAGAAATAATAGCATAATAAATCAAATAGTTAAAGAGTAAAAGTGTGGGATTTGCCGTGCAGAGGTCTCGAAGTGTATTGGATCAATCTGTTTGCTTGGTCAGGGGAAATACTATCATTAAATTATAATGATGCTTTACCACTGAAAATAAAGACAAAATTTCAATCCCATTTTCCCAAAGTCGATAAGTAAATAAATTCCATACTAAAATTGTCGGTAATCACAGAGCGTTCGTTGCTTTTGGGGAGGGCCCTTCAATATGTGGAAAAGGCTCCTGAAAATAAAAAGGCCGGCAGCCAACATGGTGATTGGCTGCCGACCCGAATGGGTGGAATATGGGTGTGGACTAATCGGTCTTCAGCTTTACCCAGTAAGCGTCATAGATTTTCATGGCCTCGCCAATGTAATCCTGAAACTCGCCCCGGGCAGCAACTTCTTCCGAAGGATAGACGATGGGGTTGTTACGCACCTCTTCAGGCAGGAAGTCCAGTGCCTTGGCGTTGGGGGTTGAGTAGCCCATCTCGGTGCTGATCAATGCGGCAACGTCCGGGCGCATCAGGTAGTTCAGGAAAGCATGTGCTTCCTCGATGTTTTTTGCTCCCTTGGGGATGCACAGGGAATCCATCCAGAGGCTGAATCCTTTTTCCGGGTAGATATAGGTGATCTCCGGGTTTTCCTGGTTGGCGATGTATGCTTCGCCGTTCCAGACAACGCCAACAAGCACCTCGCCGGAGAGCAGCGCCTGTTTGGGAGAATCCGAATCAAAGACGCGAACCATGGGAATCAGCGACTTGAGCTTCTGGTACGCCTCTTCAAGACGAGCCGGATCTGTCTCGTTGAGCGAATAACCAAGGGACTTCAGGGCAAGGGCAAAGACGTCCCGCGGGTCGTTGGGCAGCAGGAGCCTGCCGTCCATTTCGGGTTTCCACAGGTCATCAATGGAGTTGACGGCCCCCGTGCCGAGCATGCCGGTGTTGACCGCGATGGCGGTGGAACCCCACATGTACGGCAGGGAATACGTGTTGTCCGGGTCAAAGGACTGATTCACGAATTTTGGTGCCAGATTGCCGAAGTTGGACAGCTTGGACTTGTCCAGCGGCAGCAACATGTCCTGACGGCGCATGAGTCCGACATAGTCCGAGGAAGGGACGATGATGTCGTATCCGTCCCCGGCCAGTTTGATCTTGGCGTACATGGCTTCGTTGCTGTCGTAGTTCGACAGGTGAACCTTGATGCCTGTTTCCCGAGTAAAATTCTGAACCACCTCGTCCGGGATGTATTCGGACCAGATGTACAGGTAGAGTTCACCGCTTCCGGCAATGGAAGGGGTGGCCAGCAACATGACGAAAAGCAGAGCCAGTAGTGTTTTTTTCATTGTTATTTCTCCTTGAGCAGTCGCCGCGATAAAAGGACGGCGACTACGGTTATAGCGATCATGATAACGCTGAGCGCGTTGACATCGGGTTTAATGCCCAGACGGACCATGGAGTAGATTCTAAGCGGCAGAACTTCATAGGTCGGCCCAGTGGTGAAAAAGCTGATGATTACGTCATCAAGCGATAAGGTGAAGCTCAACAGCCAACCGGCTGCCAGGCCAGGCATTGCCATGGGGATGACGACGCGTCGGAAGAGCTGGTATTCACTGGCTCCCAAGTCGCGGGCCGCTTCAACCACGGATCGGTCAAAACCCCGAAACCGTGAGTAGACGGTCGCAGTCACGAACGGGACGCACAAGGTTATGTGTCCCATGAGCAGTGTCCAGAATCCAAGGGTCAGCCCCGCACTCAGGAAAAGCACCAGCAAAGAGATGGCAATGACGATATCCGGGGACATCATCATGACGAAGACGCTGCTGAACATGGCTCGCCTGCCCTTGAACCGGTACTGGTGCAGCATGAATGCCGCCAGCGTGCCGATGATGCAGGCAACCGTGGCCGAGACCACCGCAATGGTCATTGACCGAAGGGCCGCATCGATCAGCGTGGTGTTCTCCAGCAGCTTGCCATACCATTTCAGGGTGAATCCCTGCCATGACAGCGAGTACTTGGAAGCGTTGAATGAATACAACGCCATCACTCCCAGCGGAAGGTACAGGAAAAGGTACACCAGTCCGGCATAAGCTGTTTTAATGTATTTCATCATATCTTGGCCCTCCTGCCGGAGCGGCGAACACTCTGAAAGTACAGAGCGAGCAATACTCCCATGATCACAGTCATGGCGATGGAAGCCGCTGCACCCATGGGGAGGTCGCGTGCGGTAAGGAACTGGTCGCGGATGTAGTTACCCAGCAGCATGGTCCGTGCTCCACCAAGGATGTCCGGTATGTAGAACATGCCCAGCGCGGGCAGGAATACCAGCATGCACCCCGAGAGAATGCCCGGTGTGGTCAGCGGGATGGTTATCTTCCTGAAGGTAGCCCATCTGCTGGCTCCCAGATCACGCGATGCTTCGATCAGTCGATTGTCGAGTTTTTCCAGCGCGGCATAGAGCGGCAGGATCATGAACGGCAGCAGCGTGTAGATATAGCCGATGAAGATGGCGGTCTCGGTATACATGATCTTGAGCGGCATATCGATGATACCCAGGAACATCAGGGTTTTGCTCAAAATACCGTCTGCCTTGAGGACCGCGACCATGGCGTAGGTGCGAATAAGGGTGTTGGTCCAGAAGGGAATCATGACCAGCAGGAGCATGAGCCGCGCACGCCGTTTTTCGGATCGAGCCACAATGTAAGCGAACGGATACCCGATCAGGAGGCACAGCGCCGTAGCAGCCGCAGCCATGAACAGGGATTCGAGCACCATGAAGCCCAGTGCCGGTTCCAACAGACGCTGATAACTTTCAAGGGTGAAGATCGGTGCGATGAGATCGTCCGGATGACGTTGCAGAAAGCTGACGCCAGTGAGCATCAGGGTAGGCACGGCACCGAAGACGATCATCCAGCAGATGACTCCGCCGATGACAAAACGTTTGAAAAGACGATTATCTTTCATGGGGCAACACCACTTCCCACCCCTCAAACCATCCCACAGCCACGCGGTCGCCAGCGTGGAAGTAGAGGTTCTCGGCATCTTCGTCGAAAAACTCGGAAACGATGATCTGTTTGCCATCATCGAGGGTTATGTCCACATCGTAGGTCGCACCCTTGTAGAAGGTCCGCTCCACAGTGCCTTTGAGCATTGCCTTGGCAAACTTCTCCGCCAGTTCGGGGTCGTCTTCCACTTCGCGCATGACTTCGACCCGGAAATCCTCCGGACGCAAAAGGACATGAATCCTGTCGCCCTCGGAAAAATCACGGTTGGATTTGACGACAACAGGGACTCCGGCCACTTCAGCCTCGTAGGTCGTGTCCTTCACTTCGGTAATGGTTCCATTGAGAACATTGATCTCTCCCACGAAGCGGGCCACGTAGAGATTGACCGGATTCTCGTAGATATCCTTGGGGCTGCCGATCTGTTCGATGACTCCCTCGTTCATCACGACAACGCGATCCGACATGGTGAACGCCTCTTCCTGGTCGTGAGTGACGAGGACAAAGGTGATCCCAAGGGTGCGCTGCAACTCTTTGAGCTCTTTTTGCATTTCTTTGCGCAGGCGGTGATCCAGCGCGGAAAGCGGCTCGTCGAGCAGAAGAACTCGCGGCTTGTTGACGATGGCGCGAGCAATGGCCACACGCTGCTGCATACCACCAGAAAGTTCGGACGGCATGCGGTTGACCATCTTTTCAAGACGGACAAGAGCAAGGGCGGCAGGAACTTCTTTGGCAATGGCTGATTCAGCCATGCCCGCAATACGCAGGCCAAAGGCGACATTGTCATATACGTTCATGTGCGGGAACAGGGCGTAGCTCTGGAAAACGGTGTTTACCGGACGAGATTCAGGATCAAGGCCGACCATTTCTTTACCGTCGATGCGAATGGTGCCGCTGTCGCACTGCTCGAATCCGCCAATGAGTCGGAGAATAGTCGTTTTGCCACAGCCGGACGGCCCCAGCAACGTCAGGAACTCTCCATCGGCTATGGATAATGAAATGTCCTCAACGGCGATGTCGCCGTCAAACGACTTACTGATGTTGGATAATTCTATTACGTTTTCCATTATGAAATATTGCTCTATTAATTGTTATTGGAGGAAAGGCCCGGGTGAGGAGCCGCTTCTGCCCCGAGCGGCAGACGCTTTGCCGCACGTAAACGCTGCTTGAGGAATTCCGTGCCTGGATTGATAGCCGTGTGGGCGAGAATGGCGGCAATCAGTGTTGCAACCAGTATATGCCAGCCTATCGGCTCCTCCCAGTACTCCTCGAAAATGGCGATAGCACTGAAATGCAGAAGGTAAAAGGGGTAGCTTATTTTTCCTATGTCCCTATCAAATCGAGTCACACTGAAGGTTCGGAACACAAATGGAAGAGCCACCAGTGTAACCGCAGGGAGTGCGAACGGCAGATACGGGTCGTCCACATCTCCGACAATAAGGATGACACCTACAAGCATAATGAAACAGAAGTAGTCGATGGCCTGTGACTGCTTAGGCAGGATCCGGTAGTACCGGTATGCCAGAATACCGCACCCGAACAGCCAGAATTCCGTTGGGAAAAAGCGTTTGAAGAAGACGACATCCGCAAGAGGACCCGACATCACGGCTATTTTGGCCAGAAGGCTGATGGCGACAACCCCGCACAGGGTGGAGGTTTTGAGTCGAACCAGCAGTGGGGCCAGCGCATAGAAGACGATCTCAAGCGACAGGGACCATGCCTGAATGAGCGGGGCATGTTTCCAGATGCCGTGACGGCTTGCCTCGACAAAATGCAATCCGCCGTCCGCTGATTGAGCCAGGCTGAAGAGCAGCTCCTGGCCGAATACGCAGGCGGAAGTCCAGAGCATGATGGCAAAGGCCAAAGGATCGGACAGGAGCGACTGCATTTTATCGAGACCGGTCATCGGGTGAATATCTCCGACTGTCAGCAGGGCAACACTGATGGACAAGCCAATGAGGTACATGGGGTACAGCGACAGAAAGCGCCCCCAGTAAAACTCTCTTGACGAGCTGTAAGTAGTGTCCAGTATCAGCGCTATGTAAAAGCCCGAAATGGCGAAGAACGCCAGAACCGCTTCATGTCCGTCAACAACCGGCACTTCCAGAAAGGGGAAGTGCGAGTTGAAGACGGCGATAGCGAGCAGAAGTCGGATGATGCCCATGGCTATCCTTTGCCCCGAGTTCCGGTTTTACCGGGTTTGGCGTTTTTCTCGATAAAATCGATGATCTTGCCCGAAAGGCTTTTGCCGGTGACGGTTTCGATGCCTTCCAGACCGGGTGAGGAGTTGACCTCCATGACCACCGGACCGTGGTTGGTTCTGAGCAGGTCGACGCCACAGACATTCAGGCCCATGATCTTTGCAGCGCGCACGGCAGTGGATCGCTCTTCGGGAGTGATCTTGATGGTGGACGCGCTGCCACCACGGTGGAGGTTGGAGCGAAATTCGCCCGGAGCCGCCTGACGCTGCATGGAAGCGACCACCTTGCCGCCGATGACGAGGCAGCGAATGTCGCGGCCCTTTGCATCCTTGATGTATTCCTGAACCAGAATGTTCGCCTTCACGCCCTGGAACGCCTCGATGACACTTTTGGCAGCCTGATTGTTCTCAGCCAGCACCACGCCAATACCCTGGGTTCCTTCCAGCAGCTTGACCACGAGCGGTGCGCCACCGACCATCTCGATGAGGTCGTCGGTGAACTTGGTGGAGTTGGCAAAGCCGGTCACGGGCAGGCCGATCCCCTTGCGGGACAGCAGTTGCAGGGAGCGCAACTTGTCACGGGAGCGGGTGATGGCAACCGATTCGTTGAGGCAGTACGTTCCCATCATTTCAAACTGACGGACAACAGCGGTTCCGTAAAAAGTAATGGATGCGCCGATTCGCGGGATCACGGCATCAACATCCGACAAATCTTCCCCTTTGTAATGGATGGTCGGGTGGTGGGACGCGATATTCATGTAGCAGCGAAGCGGGTTGATAACCTGCATATCGTGTCCGGCGGCTTTGCCTGCTTCTACCAGTGCGTTGGTGGAGTACAGGGAACGTTTTCGAGAGAGAATTGCTATTTTCATTTTACTAAAAGGGGTGGGTAAAAGGTTGCTGAACTGTATTTGCCTGCCTGATAGGAAAGTTGCGGGTCGACAATCAGTCGTCCCTTCATGGCCGATCGACCAAGCAACATGCGAAATTTCATCTGGTCACGGTTTGTCAGTGTCAAATCCATCATCCATTTTCGTCCGCCGATCTCCAGTGCGGTCTGAATCACAAAACGCTTCTGGGTATGCCCTCCGGAGTTTTTCACCTTTCGCCTGTCAATGAGGGGTGCTTCGCAGTGGTAGGAGATGTCGTCCCGTTGCTGGATCGGGTGAATATCGAAGCGGACAAAACGCTCCCCATCCCGATTAAATGGTTCGATGTTGAACGCATGGATGGCGGAGGTTGCGGCGCCGGTGTCGATCTTCACTTTGATCCCCGGAACAGCAAAATCGGGCAGCGAGACCCATTCCCGCCACCCGATGATCATTTTCGGTTGCTTGTGAGCTTTCATTGAACAAAATCCTATGAAGTATTTGAAGCGCGACCCGTCACGGTAGCGTCGCTGCCGTAAGACCGGTTTTCAGTTTGAGGCGATGCTGTCGGCATCAGGGACAAGCCCGGCCTACCAGTCATCGTCTTCCTCGTAATCAATGTCATCTTCCAGTTTGAAGTTGCGGACCTTGATCCGTATCGATTTATTCGTTTCGGTGATGACGCCCTCTGCCGTGATCCATCGGTCAATATGATTGACCAGTGTATCGGCCTGGTCATTTTTTTCAATGATGAATTCCTCATCCCCATCAACAAGAAGGATGAGAGAGGAGACCCTTTCATTGTCCCACTCCGAGGGAAGGATCTGTCCGTAAACAGTGTCTTCATAGATATCAATGGGCATCGTTGCTCCGGTCGTTACTGTTGTTGTTCTTCTTTGCCGTCGGTGTCGATATCGAAGCGGTAAACGACATCTCCGGCACTTGGGATAAACTGTTTGTGGAAACGGGTTTCCTGGGTGAAACCATTGGCCTCGTAAAAAAGCCGGGCATTCTCGAAGGAACGCCCTCCGCCGGTTTCAAGAAAAATTCCTTTGCCACCTGCCACTGTTATCTGACGGATCATCTCCGAGAGGAGAGCTGAACCGATGCCCAAGCGTTGGCAGGCGGGGTCTACGGCGATTCCGTATAATTCATAATATCCGTCCCAGCGATCAATGGGACCGAAACAGATGAATCCCGCTGTCCTATTTTCCCCGGTTGTGCTGTACGTGGCCTTGAGAAAAATGTGGGGTTCATTGCCGTCGCTGTACGCACTGTCCCATGCCATGTCTTCAGTCGACATCATGAGATCGGATGCGAACAGGCCGCTTGATGCCGCCATGTCCAGCAGGGTGTCGACATCATCCGGCGTGATGCCTGAATGAATGCTGACTTCGATGATTTCGTTGAACCGGGGTTCTTCTTTAATGGTGATGTCCATTATGGTTTTCTCGTGTAAGAGGGGTGACTGGTTAGCGTGTCCACTTCATAGAGGCGGTCAAACACTTGCCCTTGTGATCGTATTGTTCTGCCCCGGGCGGAAAGCGAGCACGTCAAACTGCTTCTTTTCGCCGACAAGGTCTTCTTCGGGATATTCACTCGCCACAATTCGTATGGTCTCAACATCAATGATCAGTTCGTCATCGGATACGTGCAGCGTACCGATAGCCTCGCAGATCTTTCCTTCCAATTGGTAGTTGTCCACGCCAAGGAGCACATAGTCCTGAGCTCCATCATTGATGATCAGATTGTGTCCGGAGCTGACCACCAGCCCCCTGATGGACACAGGTCTCCCTTCCGGCTCCCCGGCGTGGACAGGCAGTACACATGTTGTCAGGAGCACTGCTATGCACGCGAAAGTTCTCAGGGTTTTCATATCGTTCTACTCCTCTCCGTCATTGATTGGAGTATAGCTTTCCAGGAGGATGGATTCCGAGTTGTCTGATTTGCTGATGACACCTGTAAAGAGAGCCTCTCTTTGAGACATGTCCTTCAGGTTCGGAAAACTCTCCAGGTTCTCAACCTTGATTTCTCTTTCGTCGTGGCAGGCAACGAGAATGCCGGTCACTTCAAACCGGTCATCCCACTGTGCAGGCACAACCATTCCGCGAATGGTCTGCTTGTGTGTATCTTTATGCTGTGTGTGTTTCATGTGCTTCTCGACTGATGTAGTCGCAAGCCCATGAGCATGGAGTGTGCCAAATGTGCATCATGTTGAAATGTATAGAGTATTTTGCAGCAGGCATAAAACGAATAGGAACTTAAAGTTCCTATTCATGAGGTTGAGTGGGGGTGTTAGCGTGTTTGAAGGGTTGGATACAGTCGTAATCTGAAGACTTACCTGTTTTATATACAATATTTTCAGGGTGTTGCGTGTAGCTAGGAACTTTCAGTTCTTTGTGTGTCAAAAAAGGGAACTTTCAGTTCTTGTTTATGAAGTCGCTACGGTGTAGTTGATGTCGGTTCATCAATTTATTGAGCTGACGGGTGGTTATTCCCGCTTTTTGTGCAGCATTCTTGATGATGCCCTGGCACTGATCCAGCAGACTGGAGAGGTACTGCTTTTCAAACTTGTCGATGGTGATCTGGCGTGCTTCCTTAAGTGGCAGGTCGGTTTTGACCGGTGCGGTCACCACTTCGCCCTGTGTGTCGATAAGGTCGGGCGGGAAACTGTCGGGCTGAAGAACCTCGCCTGTTTCCAGAATGCAGGCTCGTTCGATGACGTTTTCCAGTTCCCGAACGTTGCCCGGCCAGTCGTATCCCTTAAAAATATTCAGGACGTGCGGGTGTATCCCTTTGATCTCCGTATTCAATTGCCCATTGAATTGACGGATGAATTCTTCGGAGAGTCGCGGCAGGTCTTCCTGTCGTTCCCTGAGCGCCGGGATGCGAATTGGGAAGACATTGAGTCGATAAAACAAATCACGCCGGAACTTTCCTTCCTCACAAAGCTGTCCCATGTCTTCATTGGTCGCCGCGATGATGCGTACATCAACGGGGATATCGTTCTCGCCGCCGACGCGCTGAAGGATGCGCTCCTGAATGATGTTGAGCAGCTTGACCTGAACTGACTGGCTGACCGTGCCGATTTCGTCCAGAAAGATGGTTCCGCCGTGGGCCAGTTCGAATTTGCCCAGCTTGCGACGAATAGCGCCGGTGAATGATCCTTTTTCATGACCAAAGAGTTCGCTCTCCACCAGCGTGTCGGGAATTGCGCCACAATGAACGCTGATGAATGGCTTGTTCCTGCGGTTGCTGTGGGCGTGGATGAGTTTGGCGATAAGGCTTTTGCCTGTCCCGGTTTCTCCTGTCAGCAGAACGGTCGTGCGCGTGCTTGCCACCTGCCGTATCTTGGCAAAGGCGTCGTGCATGGCCTTGCTGCGGGTGTCGACATATTTCAATGAATCCTCATCCCAAAACTGATCACGGAGGTAGTTCAGTTCCGAGTGGAGCACGTTCGACTTGCGCACCCTGTCGACGATAAGGTCGAGTTCTTCTTTTTGAATGGGGTGAGTGAGATAGCCGAATGCCCCGGCATTGACCGCGTCCACGGCGTCCGTGGTGTGTTCTTCGTCGGCCATCACGATAATGGCGGCGGAAGGGAAGTGTGACCACATCTCTTTAAGCGCCATGTTTACGGGCGTATTGTTGCTCAGTAGCGACTCGACATCGACAAACAGCGTGTCCACTTCCCGGTCATTTTCCGGGATGGATGATTCAAAGGTGGTTCGGGCCGAAATTTCCTCATTTCGGTCGAGCAGATCGCCGATGCGCTTGGAGTGATTTCCGTCGCGGGTGATGACAAGCATTTTTCTCATTATGTCGTGACTCCTCCTGTCCTTGTAAAACCAAGTTTGCAAAGGGACAATAAAAAAAGCTGCCAGCCGGAAGTGCGCGGTTTGTGAAGAGGGGGAAGTCGATGGCTGCGGGTATGACAAAGCCCCTGCGAACAAAGGTTCACAGGGGCTTGATTGGTACTATGATTGACCAGGAATGGGGCAGGCTAGTTGTGGCAGCCCGGTTATCAGCTTTGCTGAATCTCTTCCCAGAGCAGGTCCATGATCTGTGATTTGACCGCAGAGAATTCCGGCGTGACGGTGGCCTTGTGGTCTCTGGGGCGGGGGATGGTGATGGGGATCTTCGCCTTGATGCGCCCGGGGCGGCTGGACATGATGTAGACATTGTCTGCCAGCAGAATCGCTTCATCGATGTCGTGGGTGATGAAGAGAATGGTGGTCTTCTCTTTTCTCCACACATCAAGCAGCAGTTCCTGCAGCAGAATCCGTGTCTGTGCATCCAGTGCGCCGAAAGGCTCATCCATCAGCAGCATGACCGGGCTGTTAGCCAGGACGCGGGCAATGGCCACGCGCTGCTTCATGCCGCCGGAAAGCTCCTTGGGCAGGGCGTTCTCAAAATCTTCCAGCCCGACAAGGCCGATATACTTGCGGGCTATTTCCGCCCGCTCGGCAGCAGGTACCCCCTTGAGGCGCAGGCCGAATTCGACATTCTTGCGAACCGTCAGCCAGGGGAAGAGCGTGTAGGACTGGAAGACCATGCCGCGATCCGCTCCCGGGGTGTCGATGTCATTGCCTTCGAGGGCTGCGACGCCGGTGGTCTTCTGCTCCAGTCCGGCCACGATATTGAGCAGGGTGGATTTGCCGCACCCGCTGGGGCCGACTATGACGGCCAGTTCACCGCGATTGACCTCAAGATTAATGTCTTCCAGGGCGATGACCGGTCCCTTGTTGGAATCGAACGTCTTTCCCAGTTCGTTGATGGCGAGCATGCTCATTACTTTTCACTCCAGGGAGTGATGATGCGTGCGAGCACCTTGAACAGATAATCCGTGAGCAGGCCCAGTAAACCGATGATGATCAGGCCCGCGAAAATACGGTCAATGGCCAGAAAACGCTGGGCACGCAGGATCATGAAACCAAGCCCCGAGTTGGCAGCCACCAGTTCGGCCACCACGAGATAGGTCCAGGCCCACCCCACGGTGATGCGCAGGTCATCCATGATGCCCGGTAGTGCGCCGGGGAAAAGGACAAGGCGGTATGTCTGCATCCGTGACGCGCCAAGGGTGGCGGCGGCACGGCTCAGGTCGCCGGGAACGGCTGAAACGCTGTCCGAGACCATCAGCACCAACTGAAAAAAGGTGCCGAGAAAGATGATGGCGAATTTCTGGCTGTCGCCAATCCCGAGATAGAGCAGGGTCAGCGGTACAAGCGCAACCACAGGCAGGTAACGGGCAAACTCCATGAGCGGCGAAAGGATGGAAGCCGCACGTTTTGATGTGGCGATGAGCATCCCGAGCGGGACCCCGACGATGGCGGCCAGCGACCAGCCGACCATGACGCGGTAGATGCTGTCCCATGTATACGAAAAGAGGATGCCCTCATTATACATTTCGCCAAAGGCAAGGAACACCTTGTGTGGTGCGGGGAGGAACAGCGGTTTGACCATGCCCGAGTAGGCGGCCATGGACCAGACGGCAAAAACAGCGGACAGGGACGCGATTGCAAGCCTCGTCCCGGTCCGGAATATCAGCATAGGCTGCTTCATGTTACTTGGCGTTCACGTATTCAGGGGTGATCAGGGCGTCGAGGTCAACATCCTTGGTGATGATACCCTTGGACTTCCAGAAGGTGATGGCGCGATCAGCCACTTCGTAGATGTTGTTTTCCTTGGTCTTGTCGAAGAAAACCTTGTTTTCCTCAGCGCCAATGAAGGTGACGCCAGCGGCCATGTCAGCCATTTCCTGTGTCTTGAGGTGCATGGCTTTTGCCATGATGGCGTTGCCCTTGTCCGGGTTCTGCTCGTACCAGGCGATGGCCTTGTTCCAGCATTTGGTCATCTTGGCCGGAACTTCGGGGTGTGCCTTCACGTAGTCGGCGTTGAGCACGAAGACGTCAACAATGGTCTTGGGCATTTCCTTGGAAGAGATGAGGACGTGACCACCGTCGCGCTGGCCGGCGTTGGTCAGCCACGGTTCCCAGGTCACGGCAGCGTCGATGCGACCGGCTACAAAAGCGGCACCGGCATCGGAAGCACCCATTTCCATGATGTTGATGTCAGATTCTTCCACGCCGTACTTGTTCAGGATGGACAGGAAAAAGAAGTAGGAAGTGGAGGATTTGTCCAGCCCGACGGTCTTGCCCTTGAGGTCGGCAACGGTCTTGATCTCGGCGGAGGAAACAACGCCGTCGCCGCCGGAGGACTCGTCCATGCCGAAGATGACGACTTCGTCGGTACCCTTGGCGTAGTGGATGACCTCGCGGTCAAGCACGTTGCCGAGGCCGTCGATGTTGCCGGAGGCCAGAGCCGCGGCGTACTGGGATTCATCCTCGATGATCATGATGTCCACATCAAGACCTTCTTCATCGAAGTAGCCGAGGTCCTTGGCAATATACAGCGGACCATAGCCGACCCATGTTGCATGGGCCACTTTGACCGGCGTTCCGGCAATGGCGTTGGATGCAAACAGCAGAACCGCGCAGAGGCTCAGTAAAATACGTTTCATGTCTCTCTCTCAATCAGTAAAAGTACAATTAAAAAGCGGCGCAAGCAGTGCTTGCACCATACTTTTGCCATCACTGCAATGTGTTGAACGGAATGGGGTAAATAAGACGGTTTCAGGCTAAAATCAATGTTTTTAACAGGATCTGAAAGCCTCTATAGGCAGAGAGGGCGGCGCTTGGAGGTCGTCCGGCCTTCGAGAGCGGGTCAGGTGTCTGTGTAACGGAAAGTCGTTACTTGTTCATCGGGAATGAGTTGCTGTAACGGTATCTCGTTGTGCTTTGCTTGATGCTTTTTGTTTTATGTATTTAATACAGTGACTTATCGTTTATTTGTTTTTGGCATATCTCTTGCCATTCTGATGCCTTTGCCGAGGCAAACAGGGAGGCGGAAGCGCTCTCCGTGTAGCCGGTCAATGATCATAACCAGAAGGATACTCAGCATGAAAAGAGAAACATATGCACCAACCTGTGGAACCTGTGACCCTGCTGCGGGTGGAGTACAGCAGAACCCCGATGCCGGGCCGAGGGCATCCTCTGTTTTCGGTCAAAAGGAAATCCACTGCGAAGTCTGTTCGCTCGGGCCTTGTACTATTACTGATGAAAAAACACGTGGGACCTGTGGGGCCAATGCCGATCTCGTGGTAGCCCGAAATATCCTTCGTGCTGCGGCCATGGATGCGGCAGACCACGGCGCTCGTGTCGGGCGATCCATGCTGGCGCTGAAACAAGCTGCTGATAACGAAATCAGCCTGCCTGTTGCTGGCTCGAAACCAGTCAGCGCCATGGCTACCGAATTCGGCTTTCCTATTAAGGAGCAAAGTCTGGAGACTCTTGCCGGACAAGTCGCCGATACCCTTTTCGAGGACATGAACCGCGTTGTGTCGACTCCCCACAAGGTGATCGATGCCGCCGCGTCGCCCGAGCGTCGATTGACATGGTTCAACCGGGACCTGCTCCCAGTGGGGTTGCCACACGAGGTTTTTGAAGCCCTGCACCAGCCCACGGTCGGTACGCAGGATGAGTGGCGCATGACGGTGGATCGGCTCATGCGACTCGGTATTGCCTTTTCCGTTGATGCTCTGATGGGCGGTTCCATTGCTCGGGACGCCCTTTACGACAAGCCGAAAAAGATAGTTGCCAAAGCCAATCTGAGTGCGCTTGATGGGGGAGCGGTGAATATCGCGATTCATGACGTATCCCCGGAATTACTCGATTGTCTCGTGCAGGCTGCCCGTTCCGAGGAATTCCGCAAGTCAGCGGAGCAGGTTGGAGCGACAGGGATTCGCTTGTATGGAGTTTGCCCCTCCGACTTGTCGTTGGAAAACGAAAATTGCGGGCTGATACCTCTTTGCAATGTCAGCGGTTCAGAAGTGGCGTTGTCCACAGGTGCGCTTGATTTGTGGTTGGCCGATAGCCGGTTGGTGCTCCCCGGAATCATGAACGTTGCCGATTGTCACAAGACGGTCGTCGCTACCGTTGGCGAGAAAGAGGGTATGGCAGGCGCCGAGCATTTCGGGGGCAATGATACTTCCGTTGAGATGGATGATCTGGCAGGGATGATTGTTTCGCGAGCTATCGAGAGCTTTGCCGGTCGACGGGATGTCAGGCGTGATGAAGAGCTGAACGAAGTCGTCGCAACTCTCGGGATCAGCCTGGATGCTCTTGATGCCCATTACGGCTGTCTGGAACGCGTTGCTTCGGCCCTTATCAACGGGCAAATCAAAGGTGTTGTCATCCTTGCAGGGTGTACGAATACCTCGGGTGCCGATGAAAAAACGTTGCTGAATGCCGTTGATTTGCTCCTGGAAAATGATATCCTTGTCTTTGCCAGTGGATGCGCGGCAATGCCGTTGGTGAAGTCCGGGCGTTGCAGTAAAAAGGCGCTCGACCGGTGTGGTGACAAGTTGCAGATGTTTCTCAAGGGCGAGCTGCCTCCGGTGTGGCATTTCGGTGAATGTGTCGATAATGCCAACGCCCTGCATGTCTTCAGAGAGATCGCCAAATATGCCGGTAATGCAATGAAGGACCTGCCTTTTGCGTACCTTTCGCCGGAGTGGTCTGGTGACAAGGGAGTGGTGGTGCCTCTTGCGTATCGCATGTCGGGTTTTGATTCCTATCATTGCGCTTCGGATCCGATATCAGGCTCCGAAGCGGTTCGACAGTTTGTCTGCGAAGGCGCTCGGGAGCTGGTTGGTTCAAGCATGAAATGGGACTCTGATCCCCAAGCAGTGGCTGAGATGATCATTGCCGACTTTGCGCAGGTGCGGTCTGATCGTTGCTGGAGATAGTATTCGTTAAGCCATACCGCGTTAATAAAAAAGAAGGCGGCCCGCGAATCTCGCGGGCCGCCTCTTGTTGTGTGACAGGGGATGAGGGGCTGGTTTTATAAGAAGGGTGATGTGTTTAAAGCAAGTGGCTGCGGCTTAGGGCAACTGGTTCGCTATTGTTTCTTGAAGATGATCAGCGGACAGTTTTTGCAGATATCTGCGCCGGGGAAGCCGTCGCCGGGGCGGGTGATGGAGCTGCTGGCAGCTTCGATGCGGTCCATGAGTCGCTGGAAGGTCGCTTTGAACTTGCTGCCCGGGATGATGACGTTGATCTCGCCGCGTTCGGTCTTGCCCGCGTTGTAGCTGCCGGAGCAGGCCGGAAGCATGTTGAATTCCTGCTCGATGAAGGTGAAGACGTTACCGCCGCATGCCGATGAATTCA
The DNA here is from genome assembly GCF_900217235.1 of Pseudodesulfovibrio profundus. Classification (NCBI taxonomy): domain Bacteria; kingdom Pseudomonadati; phylum Thermodesulfobacteriota; class Desulfovibrionia; order Desulfovibrionales; family Desulfovibrionaceae; genus Pseudodesulfovibrio; species Pseudodesulfovibrio profundus. Next base: position 3,673,595 of record NZ_LT907975.1, read on the forward strand.
TCGTGATATTCGGACGCAACGGGTGGGTGTCGGTGGCGGCCATGTAGTCGACGGCCAGGTGATACGCCTGCATGTTGTCACAGTAGAAATGGATGGTGTCCGGCTGGAACAGGCCGTCGATGGAACCCAGCGGAGCCACTGCTATGCCGAGCAAGCCTTCCCAAAGCTGGTGCTTGGATTTGACGAACCGTTCGGCCTGATCAAGGTCCTGAACGTACTTTGCGTGTCCCTTGATCTCGGCATCGTCCTGCCCTTTCCAGCCAAAGCTGTACTTGGCGTTGGCACACCCCAGTCCTTTGATGTCCGAGTAGACGATCTGGCCCTGCATGCGCGCACCCAGTTCCCACTGACAGAAGGTCATGGGCTTGAGCGGTGTGTGGATTTCCGGGGCATCTTCCTGGAAGGAGGCCAGTTCTTCTTCATTGTAGAAAAACTTGACGGCTACCGGGTAGTGGTAAAGCCGAAGCTCCTTCATCAGTACGTCTTGCATTTCTTTATAGTTCAACGTGTTGTCTCCTTGGCTTGTTCACTCCCGCAGTACGAATCGGTGAGCCCAAGGTGATTGATGGCGTGAAAGCAAGCTCAGCCGACCTGCGGGAGTGAACCTTTGGAATGGAATACTCACTATGAGTGGTAGGCATTGAGCAAAGTGCATGCCTTGGGTGCTTATGCAGCGCATAAAACAACAAGGTCAACGGTAGATTTGTCTTAACTGTCTTGAATGATGTGTTTTTATTGGTTGGCAAAATGCTGGCCCGACTGTGTTCCTGTGGTTGGGATGGCTTGATACGCAGTTGTAAGAGGGTTTGTCTAACTGTTTTTAACGAAATGCCGTTGTGAGTATGACTGTTTTCCGTTGCAGCACGAAATTCCGGTGTTGATACGTTGATGGAATATATTATTAGCCTTTAAAATCAGTTGATTAACAAGTTTCAATGGCTGGCACGGCGATTGCCTTTGTTTACTCGATGTGTGCGATTAACAGTACCTTTTCACTCAACCGGAGCCGCGGCTGCCGTCATTGGTGTTGTGATAGTAAAACGTTTCGTTTACTCTCACGACATGTCGGCCGAGCGCACATTTCATTTTAGCAATATGGAAATCCAATCACTGCTTTTGGAGATGGGTGAACAGCGCTCGACCTCTTCCCTCTTTCGCCTCATCGTTGACCGTCTTTCCAGCTTTGAAGAAGTCTCCCTTGCCCGGATATGGCTCATCAAGGAAGGGGATATCTGCTCGTCATGTCTCATGGCCGAGGAGTGTCCCAGCAGGGAACTTTGCCTGCATCTGGTGGCCAGCGCAGGAAGTCCGGTGCACGACTCAGCCGACTGGGGTCGAATAGACGGCACCTTTCAGCGCTTTCCCATGGGCGTGCGCAAGGTGGGACATATTGCGGCCACGGGACTGCCTGTTGTGGTGGAGTCCATTCCTGACGATTCCAAATGGATTGCTCATCCCGAGTGGGCCAGAAAGGAAGGGATCAATGGTTTTGCCGGGCAGCCCATCCAGTTCCACGGCGAAATCCTTGGCGTGCTGGCCGTCTTCACCAAGACCCGTATTGAAAAGCCTGCCCTGGATATCCTGAACATCATCGCTAATCATACGGCCACCGCACTGGTCAATGCCCGGGCTTTCGAGCAGATCGAGGATCTCAAAAAACAGCTGGAAGCCGAAAATACCTACCTTCGCGAGGAGCTGGTTCAGGCCAGTTCTTACGGCGGGTTCATCGGTCGCAGCCTTGCCTTGCAGCGAATCATTCAGCAGATCGATCTGGTGGCACCCACCGATGCCAACGTCCTTGTTCAGGGCGAGTCGGGAACCGGTAAGGAAGTCGTGGCCCGTGAACTGCATCAGCGCAGCAACCGCAGTGACAATGCGCTGGTCAAGGTCAACTGCGCCTCGGTCCCCAAAGAGCTGTTTGCCAGCGAATTTTTCGGGCACGTCAAAGGGGCGTTCACCGGTGCCCACGCCAACAGGGTAGGCAAGTTCGGGACAGCCAATAAAGGGACGCTCTTTCTTGATGAAGTGGGTGAAATCCCCTTGGAACTCCAGGCGCAACTCCTTCGCGTCCTTCAGGAAGGAGAGTATGAGCGCATCGGTGAGGAAAAGGTTCGCAAGGTGGATGTACGCATCATTGCCGCCACTAATCGGGATCTGCAAAAGGAAGTGGAGGCCGGTCGATTCCGTGAAGACCTCTACTTCCGCTTGAATGTGTTTCCGATCACGGTTCCACCGCTTCGGGCCAGACGCGAAGATATTGCGCCCCTTGCCGAGCACTTTCTCAAGCGGTCCCTGCAAGCCATGCATCGTCCCGCATTGAAATTCCGTCCTGAGCAGTTGCAGCAGTTGCATGGCTATGACTGGCCGGGCAATGTGCGTGAATTGCAGAATGTGGTTGAGCGCTTCGCCATTTCATCCATTGCCGGAGCGCGTCACGTGGATTTGCTCAACGACTTGGGTGATGAGGTTACGCCATCTCCAGCCTCTCTTGATTGCGTGGATTCCGATTCGGTTTTGACCGAAGAGGAAATGATCCGGTTGCAGGTGCGCAATATCGAGAAGGCACTGGAACGCTGCAATGGCAAAATCTACGGGCCGGATGGTGCCGCCAACCTCCTTGGAATCAAGCCGACCACCTTGTCGACCCGTATCAGCAAGCTGAACATCCGAAAAAAACGGTAGGCTGCGTCTTTTTTTCTCTGGTTGCGCCGTTGATTTCTCTCTAAGTCTCCTGGACTGCATCAACAGTCTTGTCTTTCCTTAGCCATTCTCCATTGATTTGTGAAAATTCCCTCCTGAGGGGTGGACAAATTCCATCATGGGTGTGAAGGCTGCGGTGGTTCGTTTGTCGAAGTGAAAATGGAACACCGGCATGTGGTGCTTCTTTGAAGCTGCATTGCTTTCTGGAACAGAAAAGGATTGAACGGCATGAGGTTAGGAGAAAAAGTAAGAAGAAAGTTGGAAATGCCACTCTGGCAAACCGTATTGAGAGTGGGGACACAACAGATCATGATCGCGTTGGGGGCAGGGCTCTCTGCGTTTGCCTATGTGCTGTTTCAGTTGCCCTACAATCTGGCGGCTGGCGGTATATCAGGTCTTGGCGTCATCGTGAATTTCTACACCCAATTTCCGCCGGGTCTGTTTTACCTTCTGGCTAATATCCCGCTCTTCATTTTGGGCTTTTATACCCTTGGTCGATGGTCGTTCGTCTTTTCCTCGGCGCTCGCCGTCATTTTCTTTTCCATCGCCACGGAATTCTTCACCTACAATATGCCGGTGGTGCTGGGGGATTTCCCCATTACGGAAAACACGTTGCTCGCAACCATTTTCGCCGGTCTGCTGTACGGTGTGGGAATCGGTATTCTCTACCGATATGGTGGAACTATCGGCGGTACATCCATCCCGGCGCGTATTATCTATAATAAAACAGGCTTCCCCATGTCGCAGTCGTGTCTGTTCACGGACCTGCTGATCATTGTACTGGCCGGATTCGTGTTCAGTTGGGAGAACGCACTGCTGGCGTTCCTGGCCCTGTTGCTTTCGGGCATGGCATCGGATTTTGTTCTGGAGGGATCGAGCCAGCGTCGCAGCCTGATGATAGTGACCACCTCGCCGGAAGCCATCAAGTACGCCATGATGAACGAACTGCGAACCGGCGTGACCACCTGGAATGTGGAAGGCGGGTTCTCGGGAACGGAAAAGACCATGCTCTACTGTTCGCTTCTGCGCTCGCGAATCTATGATGCGAAACAGATCATTTATACGCTCGACCCAAAAGCCTTTCTTGTGGTGGGAATCTGTCAGCAGACCTGGGGTGGGTACACGCCGCCCAAATAGGTTCCATCCTGTCAGGGTATGAACCTGCTGTTTTCCTCGGAATGCAACTGGTACACCCACCAACCCCAACATATGGGTAACGCAATACCTTCAAAGAAGAAGCCCCTCGCAGATAGCACGCTGCGAGGGGCTTTGAAACTCCGATGCCATGTGTCGCGAGGTCCGGTGCGACGGCATACGGAGGTGTTCTATCAATCTGTTCGGAATCCTCGCTGGTTGCCTGTTGTTGAACAAGGCGAATCCCAACAAGCATCGAGAGCGTGGTGCCTCGGTGATTCCTGCCATGTTTCAGCGAACATTCGGAGCAGATTGTGAAGCGGGTAGGATAAACCCGGAGCGGGGGAGGTGCCCGCCCCGGGTGTTTGTGTGCTTGAGCACTATTGGATCATGTGTTTGACCTGGCCGAATCCGTATCGGGCCTGCTGGTGGCAGACCACGCCCTCACGAAGAGATCGGAAGCCTGCGGATCAGCTGTTTTGACAATCATCGGCATCGGTCCTTTCTTCCCTAGTACAACCCGGTGGGGTGACAGGAGGAGGTGGCGCAACCGGTCAGGTCCTTGTCGCCTTCGAATTCTTCGAGGTGACAGGAGAGACAGGAGGTTTGTTCAGCGCCTTTCACATGCATCGCACGGAAGTAGGACAACTTGCCCTGAGCGTCCGGGTTCACATCGGTGTGACAGTTGGAACAGGACTCGGGTTCGTCGGCCACTTCGTTTTTGTGGTGACAGGTGAAGCAGTCAATGTATTCGTGACTGGAGTGATTGAAAATGACTCCGAGGTTACGATCACTTTTTCCTGCGATATAGTTGATCTCAAGATCGTCTTCCGGGGCATCGATCGATGCGACCAGTTCGTTTTGAGCAAAGGCCAATACTGCGGTAAAACAAACACACAGCAAAGACAGGATGAATATTTTTTTCATTATATTTCCTTAGAGTATGTAAGTTTACGCTTTCGCCTTGGAGCCGAACCGACCGGCGAGCAGGTTGCGTCGGTTGACGCCGCTCTTGCCCTGTGCGGTTCTTACCATCTTGCTTCCGTCCACCGATGCGAGCAGATTGCCGTTGTAGTCTTCAGGCTGTGCGGTGCACAGGTAGATGACACGAACGGACTCGGGGTCTGCCAGGTACGCATCAGGGTTGGTCTTCTGCACTTCCTTCAGACGCTTCTCAGCAAGGGCGATCATGTCTTCACGATTGCCGAAGTTCATGGTGCCGGAGGGGCAGCTCTGAACACAGGCGGGAAGACGACCGGACTGCACGCGATCCAGGCACATGTCGCACTTGGACCACTGGCCGGTTTTCTCGTCCATGCGGGGTACGTTGTACGGGCACAACTCTTCACTGGTGACGGTGTCACCGATGGCTGTCGTGCGGCTGGTCATGACAACAGCGCCTGTCTGTGCGTCCTGCTCGACACCCTGGTCGCTGTACATGTTACCGATGTACTTGCAGGGCGGTTCGATGCAGTGGCGGCACTGCTCCGGGAAGAAGTTCCACTGGAGCTTGCCATTGGCATCGTGCGCTTCATGGAAGCGGACAAGGCGGATTGTCTGGAAGGACAGGTCCTGCGGGTTCTGGTGGGAGCCGACATTGCGTGTCTTTTCGGCAGGGAGGTTTTTCCACTGCTTACAGGCTACCTGACAACCGCGGCAGGCGGTACAAAGGGACAAATCAACAAAGAAGCTTTTACCACTCATTATTTATCCCCTTCCTTCCACTTGCGTACGTTGACCATGAACGCCTTGTATTCGGGAATACCGGTGTTCGGGTCACCAACGTTGGGTGTTACAATGTTTGCGGAATCGCCACCGTCCACAGGCATAACCCAGCCGTAGTGCCAGGGCATACCGACCATGTGAACGTCGTTGCCGTTGATCTTGTACGGCTGAATACGTTCGGTGACCATTGCGATGGCCCACAGGGAACCACGGACACTTTCGACAGTGACTTTCTCACCGTTCTCAATGCCGCGAAGCTCTGCAAGTTGCGGGCTGATCTCGACAAACATCTGCGGCTCGGTTTCCACCAGCCAGCTGCACCAGCGGGTCATGGAACCGGTCTGCCAGTGTTCGGTGACACGGTATGTCGTGCCGACGAACGGGTAGCGCGGATCACAGACGGCTTTTTCTTCGTCTTTCACCTGAACCGCTGTCGGGTTGTGAAGCGTTTTGGAGAACGGGTGTTCCTTGATGGGGCACTCGAGCGGCTCATAGTACTCAGGCAGCGGACCATCAGCGCGACCAGGGCCATAAAGCTGACCGAAGCCGTGTTTGCGCATGATGAACGGATGCTTGGTGCCGGGAGCCCAGCCACCATCGGGAACGTCGCCTTCCCACTTCTCGCCGTTCCACTTGATGACAGTGCGTTCCGGATCCCAGGGCTTGCCCTGCATATCAACGGAAGCTCTGTTGTAGAGGATGCGGCGGTTGACAGGCCAGCACCAGGTCCATTTCGGGAACAGACCGATCTTCTCCTGCAGCGGAGTCTGGCTTGAGTTGTGACGCTGGGACTTGTTCTCGGTATCGCTCACCGAGTTACAATAGAGCCAGTTACCGGAGAGTGTGGAACCATCGTCCTGAAGGTAGGCGAAGCTCGGGACCTGCTGTCCCTTCTTGAACTGCTTTCCTTTGACGACAGTGTCCTTGGTGAACCAGCCGTTACAGAGCCTTGCGGTCTTCTCGGCGCTGAACTCCATGTGTCCATGACCATTGTCTTCACACATGTTCTCGAAGCTCAAACGGGTGATCGGATCGGGGTAGGCGCCGCCTTCCTTTTTGTAAAGGTGGGTCATCTCTTCCCACAGTTCGTGGAACATGTGACCATCGGTGAGCACGCCGTCTTTTGGTTCGGGACCGGCATAACGCCACTGCATCCAGCGACCGGAGTTGGAAACGGAGCCGTCTTTTTCGATTGCGGTTGCGCACGGAATGAAGAAGGTCTCGGTTTTCACTTTGCTCGGGTCCATGCCGGGACCTTTCCAGAAGCTCGAAGTCTCACAGTCGAAGACGTTGACGTTGACCATCCAGTCGAGCTCGCCAAGAGCCTTACGGGTCTTTTCAGAGTCAGAGCTGGAACAGGCCGGGTTCATGCCCCAGATCCACGCACCGGTGAAGCCGCCTTTGTACATGCGGTCGATGAGCGGAATCCAGGAGTATTCGCTTGCCTTGTGGTTTTCCAGTTTCGGAAGGTACTTGTAGGCATCCTGGGGATCGTCGTCAGAGTACATGGCCTTGAGCAGGCTGGCGGAATACTTGGGATAGTTCTGCCACCAGTTGGCACTCATCGGATCCTTGGTTACCGGCGCAAACTTCTGGTTGTACTGGTCAAGGGTGTCCAGTCCGGCAAGAGGGGTTGCGATGTAACCGGGGAGGATGTGGTACAGCAGGGCGTAGTCAGTGGAGCCCTGAACGTTACACTCGCCGCGCAGGGCGTTGACGCCACCACCGGCAATACCGATGTTACCCAGCATGAGCTGGATCATGGCCATGGCGCGGATGTTCTGCACACCAACGGAGTGCTGGGTCCAACCCATGGCGTACATGATGGTACCGGCTTTCTTGGCGGTGCCTGTGGCAGTGTACGTGTCGTAGAGGTAAGTCAGGTCTTCGTGAGAAATACCCGACATGTTGGATACTTTATCCAGAGAGTAGCGCTCGAAGTGTTTTTTCACGATCTGGAAAACACAACGGGGGTCCTTCAGGGTTTCATCCTTTTTGGGTATGCCGTTTTCGTCATACTCAAATGCCCACTTCGACTTGTCGTAGGAAGCGGTTTTCGAATCAAAACCGGAGAAGAGGCCATCCTTGAATTCGTAATCCTCACCAACGATGAAAGAGGCGTTGGTGTAATCACGCATGTATTCGAGGAAGTAGCGCTCATTATCAATAATATATTTGATCATACCACCGAGAACGGCGATATCGGAACCAGAACGAAGCGCAATGTGCTTGTCGGAACGTGCGGAAGTACGGGTGTACCGCGGATCAACGTGAATGATCTTTCCGCCCTTGGCCTGCGCTTTCAAAGCCCATTTGAAGGAAATGGGGTGGTTTTCGGCAGCATTACTGCCCATTATCAAAATACAATCACTGTTCTGCAAATCGTTCCAGTGATTGGTCATCGCACCGCGTCCGAACGACTCTCCCAGAGCCGCAACAGTTGCACTGTGTCAGATACGGGCCTGATGTTCGAGGTATACGATACCCTGGGCACGCATAAATGCATGCATTGCGTAACATTCTTCATTGTCGAGCGCAGCAGAGCCGAGGGAGGCTACACCCATGTTACGGTTAACGACCTGGCCTTTGTCGTTCTTTTCTACGAAAGCTTTATCGCGGGATTTTTTAGCGAGCTTGGCGATGCGTTTTTTACACCAGTCCCAGCTTTTTTCTTCCCATTCACCGGAGTAGGGTGCGCGGTACAGGCATTTGCCGTTGCGCAGGTTGTTCTCGGTCATCTGGATGGAGCTTGCGCCCTTGGCACAGAGAGAACCTTCATTGATGGGGTGATCGGGGTTGCCTTCCACGTTGATGGCTCGTTTGGTCTGGAGGGAGGTAGTGACTACCAGTCCGCAACCAACCGAGCAGTATGCGCAAACTGAAGTAGTTTCCTTACTCCAGTCAGGTTTCATCTGAGCAATTTTTGTGACCGCTGTTTTCTTGCAACCCATGCCGAGGCCGGTGAAGGCCACGCCAAGCGCTGTTGCAGAAGACAGCTTTACAAAGTCACGACGATTCAATCTCATTCCTAAATCCTTGATTAGTAATTATCGTCCACGAATCTCACAGCCGAGCACTGTAAGGAGCCTGTAACCAGAGAGCGCCACAGGGGGCTCATGAAGGGTTCTGCCATCGCAAAAAGAAACTGGAGTCCAAGTGATGACTTGAACCTCCAGCGCTTTGGCATACTCTTCACACGCCTCAAGAGACACCCCCAGCCCTCCAAAAGGAAGATTGGCCGTGCTCCGCGCTGTAAAAGGTTGTCCATTGAGTGCCATACGCACCTCCATTTCCATTACTTTTTGTACTTCATGCACAAAGGCTCCATGGAATAGAGGGTAAGCATGATCGTGGCAAAAGAAATGATGTTACTCATGGTTCTACACTACATTTTATTATGCCTAATTTGGCGAGATAGCGGTGTTATTTCGTGGGCAAGCGAAAGGTTACAAGGCTGATCCTCCAGTGATGATTATCCACCCATCAGGTGGAGCTGAATAGTAGCTGCAGATTTTGGTGGGTCATGATTCAAGTGCGTCTTTTGGATCGATGTGGTATTGCCGCATCCGCTGAAACGAGAAAGGCGTCAGCACATAAAAAGGCATTGAATTTGCTAATGCCACCGAAGATTGTAAATCATATACAGGAGTATCATTGATGGAAAATATGGAATCCGAAGTTATGAATGTGATGCCGGTAAAACGGAAAGACGGCACCTACGCCGTGCGGTTGTGTCTGCATCAGGGCTTGTTCAACCGCGCTGCCATGCAGACTGTGCAGGAGGTCATGGATACATTTGGCCTGACCGATCTTCGCGTGACCACAGGACAGCGCCTCAACCTGGAAGGCGTGCCAGCCGACAAGATTGACTCCGTGCTGGAATCACTGGGCAATCAGGTTGAAAAGTGTCCTCCCGGCATCTCTGTTTGCGCAGGCGGAGCCCTTTGCAAGTACGGCAAGCAGGAGACTCGCGAGATTACGGACCGTTTGCTGGCCGTGCTCAAGAGCAACGCCCCGTATCCTTTCAAGGTCAAGAGCGGTGTTTCCGGCTGTGCCATGGCCTGCGGATTGAGCTTCGTGCGTGACCTCGGCCTGGTTGGCGGAGCCAAGGGATGGACCGTGCTCTACGGCGGTTCTGCACGGCATCGCGCTGCACCGGGACTGACCCTTGCAAAGGGCGCGAGCGCAGACGAAGCGCTGGACCTCATTGAGAAGGGGCTGGCGTACTACAAGGAGAACGGAAAGAAGGGCGAGCGACTTGGCATGATGGTCCGTCGTCTTGGCAGTGAAGCCGTTCTGGATGCGTTGACCTAAATCCGAATACGAACGCGTTGAAAATGAAAAGCCCCCGGACAGTCTCTGTCCGGGGGCTTTTGTTTGCAGGGGGGATGGAATTAATCGCCGATGAACATCAACGAGATTTCCGGGATGTAGGTAACTGCCAGCAGGACCATGATCATCAGTGCGAGGATCGGCAGGATCTGCTTGGAGACATGCTCAAGCTTCACCTTGGCGACACTTGATGCCACGAACAGGTTGACGCCGACAGGAGGCGTGGCAAAGCCGATAGCAAGGTTGACGACCATGATGATACCGAAGTGGACAGGATCCACGCCGACCTTGGTCACGATGGGCAGCAGGATCGGCACGAGAATGACAATGGCGGCAAGGGCCTCCATGAACGTACCGATGATGAGCAGCAGGACGTTGATGAGCAGCAGGATGACGATCTTGCTCTCGGTCACGCCAAGGATGAAGGAGGCGATTTTGGCCGGAACCTGCTCGACGGTCATGACGTAGCCGAACACTGTGGCCATGGCCATAAGGATGATGACGATGGCTGAGGTGGTGCAGACTTCCATGAAGGAGTCGACAATGTTGCTCATGTTCAGCCCTTTGTAGACGAAGAGGCCGACGATCAGTCCGTAGAAAGCAGCCACGGCAGCAGCTTCGGTGGGAGTCATGAGACCACCGTAGATACCGCCGAGGACGATGACCGGGACCATCAGCGCGAGCTTGGCATCCCAGAGGGCCTTGGAGATGGAAGCGACAGAACGTTCCTTTGCTTCACCCATCCATCCTTTTTTCTTGGAGTACCAGTAGCTGAAAGCCATCAGGACAAGACCGGTGATCATGCCCGGAATGATACCGGCGATGAACAGCTTGCCGATGGAGCTTTGTGAAGCGACACCGTAGATGACGAACGGGTTGGAGGGCGGAATCATAACGCCGATGGCACCGGCAGCAGCGACAATGGCGCAGGCAAAGAACTTGTCGTAGCCGCGCTCGATCATGGCCGGAATGGTCAGGGAACCGATCGCTGCAACGGTCGCCGGGCCTGAGCCGGAAATGGCCGCGAAGAACATGCAGGTTGCGATGGTTGCCAGGGCCATGCCGCCGGGCAGGGGGCCGAGCAGTTCGTCGGCCAGATTCAGCAGACGGGTGGACAGACCGCCCGATCCCATGAAGATACCCGCGGCAATGAAGAACGGGATCGCCATGATCGGGAAGGAGTCGATAGAGGTGAAGGATACCTGAGCGATATAATCAACAGGCAGCGTTCCCGACCCGACAAGCGTTACCAGAGAGGCAAGGCCGAGGCTGATGCCGATGGGCACGCCGATGATCAGGAAGAGAGCGAAGTAGCCGAACAGGATGGTGGTTGAGGCGATGTCGATCCCAAGAAGAACAGGAGTGAAGATCGCTGCAGTGATGGCTGTGGCGATGGCAAAGCTCTTGATACCGGCGGTCTGCACCTCTTTCCAGATATCCTGAATCAAACGAATGCTCATGAGACCGAACCCGATGGGCAGGATCATGTACGGGAGATAATAGGGAATCTGGAGGGCCGGAGCGATCTGCGGGAATTGAATCTGGAAACTAACCAGATCGGTTCCCATGAAAAGAACCACAAGGCCGAGGACCAGATAGCAGAGATCATTGACGATCCAGAACGTGGGCTTCCAGTGTTCGGGGAGCCGGTCATAGACGAAGTCGACGCGGATATTCTCGCGGCGTTTAATGGCGATTGAGGCGGCGAGGTACGATATCCATATGAAGATGAACCGGGCCAGTTCTTCGGTCCAGACTGCGGAGCCGGCGCCGTCGGTAAATTGCGTGATGACGTAGCGGTAAAAGGTCTGGAAGGTGATGATCAGGATGATGGAGAGCAGCCCGATAAAGAGGAAGGGCTTTTCAATATTTTCATCGATCCAGGCTATGATGCCCGTTTTCGGGGTGTCTTCGGCCACATGGGTCGGTGGTATTACTTGTTCCATGGGTACTATTCCTTATGTCGTTTGAGAAGTCAGACTACTGCTGGATTTCCTGAATCATGGTGAAAAGTTCGGAGGGGATTCTGTCAGCAAACAGATCCCAGACAGGGCGGGTCCTGGCCTTGTACTCGGCCAGCTCATCAGGGGTGAGCTTGTGGACCTTGATGCCCTGGTCGATGAACTTCTGCTCCGCCTTCCTTTCAAGAGAAGCGGTGATGGATCGCTGGTAGGTCAATGCCTCTTCAGCGGATTCATTGATGATCTTCTTGGCGTTGTCAGGAAGATCGTGCCAGTAGTCCTTATTGACCATAAGGATGTGCATTGAATAGTTATGGCGTGAATCAACCGCATAACGGATGACTTCGTCGTGCTTGGAGTCCGAGAGAAGGGAGAAGGTGTTGCCTTCGCCATCGACCGTGCCCTGCTGCATGGCGGTGTAGGTCTCGCCCCATGCAATGGGGGTTGGGCTCATGCTGAGCGCTTTGGCGACCTCGATCTCGACCGGGGAGGCGGTGACGCGGACCTTGAGCTTCTTGAGGGTGTCGGCTGTGGAGATGGGCTGTCCGGTGGTCACGAAGTTCCGGTATCCGTATTCGCTGAACATGATCGGTCTGAGGTTGATCTCTTCGCCAAGACGGTCAAAGAATTCACCCAGGGAACCATTGTCCAACGCATCGTAAATCTTTTTCTGATGCTTGATGTCCGTGATGTAGGGCAGATCGAAGATCATGAAATAGGGTGAGAAGTTGGCCATGTTGGGTGAGGAACTAGAGGCCATCTCAAGGGAACCGCGCTGAACGGATTCCATGGCTACGCGGTCGCTGCCCAGCATGCTGCTGCCGTACACCTCGACCTTGATGGTGCCGTTGGATTTCTCGTTCACCAGTTCTGCAAATTTTTCATAGCCGAGCGTGACGTTGTTGCCCGGAGCCATGGGGTGCGCCAGACGGATTTTGATGATGCCGTCATCGTTCTGTGCTCCCAGCTTGCATCCTGCGACAAGTAGCAGGAGTAAGACGAGAAAGAACGCCTGTTTGATAATTTTACTTGTAAACACCATTCCCCCAGAAAGGATAAGTTGCTGAAAAAACATTGAAAAAACCATAGCCTTGTATGTTTTCAGCAAATGATGTGCCAGTTGGTTTTTTTTATGCAATCAGGAAAAATAAACCTGACTAAAACAGTCAGCAATGGTGGAGTGTGGAGAGCTGTCGTGTAAAAGATCAGTAATACCAGTATGTAAAGTGATCTTGTCGCCCGTTTTGAGGAGAAGTGATTGCTGCTGAAGGGATTGCTTATCAAGCTATGCTCTGTGTTGCAAACATGCAGTTGTCAGGATGCTTTTTTGCATCCATTCACCCAACATGCCGTAATGGCATATCAATTTTGGCGATGCAGAACTGCAACGCGTTGCGAAGTTGCATCGCCTGTTGGGGGAATTGTCTGTGAAAAAATTCATAAATGATCAGAAAAGTGTGATCCCATTCCGCTTTTGATGGCTGTCCAGCTTCATGGTCTTTGCGAGGGTAAGAAAAACGCCCTGACCGACTAATCGGGCAGGGCGCTGGGGATGGGCAATGATTGTAGGCCGGTGGACTGTAGGCCTGCTACAGGCCGAGAAGCTTGGCGGCGTTGCCGTACATGACCTTTTCGCGGACATCGTCCTCAAAGGGCAGGGCTGCGTACTTTTCGAGCTGTTCGCGGTAGTCGATGAACGGGTGGGCGCTGGCGAACATGACCTTGTCGCCGATGATGGTATTGGCCGCTTCGACATAGGTCGAACCCATGGGCCACAGTTCGTACTCGGAGAATTCGATGAATACGTTCTTGTTGCGCTGGGCCACGATAATCGCTTCGTTGACCCAGGGGTAACCGCCATGGCTCATGATGATTTTGAGCTCAGGGAAATCGCGGGCTACGAAATCAATGTAACGCGGTGCCACATGATCGATGATAGCACCGGGGACAAAGCTGGCTGTGCCGGTGGTGAAGATGATGGGAATATCCAGCTCACAGCACTTGGCATAGACCGGGTAGTACTTGGCATCATTGGGGTAAATCTTGGCGAGATACGGATCAACGGCTGCACCGTTGATGGTCTCGTTTTCGGTCACGGCCTGCTGCAGATCGCGGATGGCATCCATGCCTTTGTGCGGGTCGATTCCCCAGAATCCGACATAGGTCTCGGGCGCTTTGGTGCAGAAATCCAGGACAGCACCGTTACCGTTGGCCATGGAAGCATAGGTGGTTTCACAATCACGGCCTGTGATCACAGCCTTGACCACATTGTGCTTTTCAAGTCCTTCGAGAATTGTCTCGAACGGCTCGGGTTTCTGCTTGTGAAATTCAATGGCTTCACACAAATCCTTGAACATGGCGCTATTGGCGATACCGTTGATTACTTCGGGGGTATTGGGCCTGAATCGAAAGTCGATAACCTTCATTGAATGACTCCTTGTTGGTTTGAGTGCGTCGATACGCGGCCCTCACTAAGCAAGGTCCATACCACGCCTTTGAACAGGTGCGCCGAACAAGGAAAGAGAGTGGTGTTTTTTGTTATGTAATGGCAGGCAATTTGCTAAGGTGTTTGAATGCTCGATCTCATCATTTTCAGTCTCGCCTGGTTCGTAGCCGGGGCAATCAACAACCTCGCCGGTTTCGGTGCTGCCATGGTTGCCATGCCGATCCTCACCATTGTCCTTCCCATGGAAACGGCTGTTGTCAGCGCCATGCCGATCATCGTCATGCTGAATGTCCAAATGGCCTGGGCGTACAGGCACAATATCCCGTGGTCAGCGCTGCGATCCGTGGTGATTGGCGGCGTGGTTGGTGTAGTGGCAGGACTGGTAATCATGGAGACCGTGCCGGAAGGCGCACTCAAGTTGACCATGGGCGTGTTCCTCGTGCTGTATGGGATGTATTCCTTTTTTCAATCGGACCACGCCGGGCAGATGCAAAAGCATTCTTTCTGGGGAGCGGTGGCAGGCTTCTTTTCCACGCTGCTCGGTGCGCTGTTCAGCTTCAATGGTCCACCCCTGGCGGTGTATGTGACCGCCGGTGGTTGGGAGCAAAAAAAGGCCAAGGGATTACTCGGGGCTTGCTTTGTCCTGTCGGGCATCACTATATTGATCGGGCAGGTCGTTTCCGGTGCCGTTACAATGGAAACGCTTCGGTACTCCGCCATAGGTGTTCCGGCTGTGCTTGCCGGTGGCGGTATAGGAATTTTTGCATCACGATTTGTGGCTCAGGCAGTGTATCGCCGGATTATTCTCATGGTGATCATGACTGCCGGGCTTTCTGTCATCTACTCGTGTTTATGATGACTGCTTCATTGTTTGAGGAAATAAAGGATACAGCATGGAATATGAGAACTCGAAACGGGCAAGACGCATTGCCCCCAAAAACAAATACCTGATTTCCAGCTACCTTTGTCAGGTCTTCGATACCATGCGCGATGGGCTGTACATTACTGATAGTAATGGGGACACCATCACGGTCAACGAGATGTACGAGAATCTGACCGGCCTGAAGGCCGAGGATATCGTCGGCAAGAACGTCAAGGAACTGGTGGAGAGCGGGGTCTTTGATCTGGCGCTCAATTCCAAGGTGGTGGCAACGAAAAAGTCGGCCACGGCTGTCCAGATGACCAACAAGGGGCGCAAGGTCGTGCTCATGGCGCATCCTATCTTCGATTATGATGAAGATGTGGAGATGGTCGTCACCTTTGTTCGGGATATCGCGCTCATATCGCAGCTCAAAGAGCAGGTTGTTGCCCAGAAGCAGTTGATCAACAAATACAAGCATGAAATTCAGCAGAACAACGAGAGCCTGTACCGGTCCACCAGTCCGGTCATGGTCGAGCTGTACAGCCAGATAGAACGCGTGGCCAAGACCGACGCCACTGTGTTGCTTCTGGGCGAAACCGGTGTGGGCAAGGATGTGCTGGCTCGTGAAGTTCATGAAAAAAGCGACCGAAAAGGGCATCCGCTGTTCAAGGTGGATTGCACGTCCATTCCGGAGAATCTCATCGAATCGGAACTGTTCGGTTACGCGCCCGGAGCCTTTTCCGGTGCCGATTCCTGCGGCAAACCCGGCATGTTCGAGATGGCGGACAAAGGTACGTTGTTCCTTGATGAAATAGGGGAACTGCCGCTTTCCATGCAGAGCAAGCTTCTGCGTGTGTTGCAGAATAGCGAGATTCAACGCGTTGGCGCTACCAAGGCGCGCAAGATCGATGTCCGTATCATCGCCGCCACCAATCGGGATCTGGAAGAGGAGGTCCGTCAGGGCACATTCCGCAGTGATCTGTTTTATCGGCTCCATGTGGCGGTCATCAACATCCCGCCCCTCCGTGAACGGGGAGAGGATGTCCATGCCATGCTCCATTTCTTCCGCCAGCAGTTCAATACGAAATACAAACGAAACCTGAAGCTGTCGGCCAAGGTGGAAGAGGCAATGCTGAACTACCGGTGGGACGGCAATATTCGTGAGATGGAAAATTTCATGCACAGCCTGGCCGTCACTTCCCACGATGATCGCGTTGAACTGCGGCACCTGCCAATGCGCATGCTGGATTCGTCGGATATGCAATGCGAACCGGGGCAGATTGGCCTCGACTTCGACGATGTGGAAGGCAAGGATCTGAAAACGATCATGGCTGAAGTGGAGGCCAAATACCTGCTGCACGCGATTGAGCGGTACGGTTCTACCACCAAGGCTGCCGAAAAACTCAACGTGAACAGGACCACCATCTTTCGCAAATTGAAAAAAGCCGGAATTTCAAGTGAAGACATGGATAAGTAATTATCTCAGATGAATGGATTTCAAAAAAGAAGCCGTCTTGCATGCAGCAGGGCGGCTTTTTCTGGTATGGTCAGCATAACCGCGGTGCAGGTTTGCATCACGATGCAAATTTGCACCGTTTTTGTATCCTGCCGAATTTACGCTCTTTATTGTGTTCCTCTGATCAGCGCTGCATTTCTGCATCATCCCCTTTGGGAAGTGTTTTTTTCTCCCAATTTCGATGAAATTCACTAAAATCAATAATAGTACACTATTTCAAGTGTTTGTGTGATTTTTCCTGGTTTTGCAGTCTTTGGCACACCGTTTGCCATTAAGGAGTCATCGCCGGTTGGCGAAGGGTTGCAAAAGAGCTTTCCTCGTCGTGAAAGCGCCCACATAGAACACACATGTAAGGAGTAGGATCAATGTTGAACGTACATTGCTGCGAAACCATGACCCCCCACGAACAGCGTCTGCAGGACCGTATCGAAGGCAAGGAAGACAAGTTCCGTGAAACGCACGCCCGCGTCTTCAAGATTCTTGATCGTATCGAGAACCTCAAGCCGCAGATTGACGTTGAACGTGCCCTGTATTTCACCCAGTCCATGCAGGAGACCGAAGGCGAGCCTTTGATTCTTCGCTGGGCAAAGGCCATGGAGCATGTGGCCGCCAACATCACCGTCTACATCGATGACGATCAGCTGCTCGCCGGTCGCGCCGGTTACCAGGGTCGCTACGGCATCCTGTACCCCGAACTGGATGGTGACTTCCTCGATATGGCTGTTGAAGAACTGCCCAAGCGTGAAGGCTCCCCGTTCTCCATCACCGAAGAAGACGCCCGCATCGTCGTGGAAGAGATCGCTCCTTACTGGAAGGGCAAGACCTACCACGAAGCACTGAACATCGCTCTGCCCGAAGAGATTCACAAGCTGACTTACGATGATCCCGAAGGACTCCAGTCCCGCTTCATCGTCAACGAGACTTCCTCTTTCCGTTCCTCCCTCCAGTGGGTGCATGACTACGAAAAGATCCTGAAGCGCGGTTTTGGCGGCATTCGTGATGAGGCCCAGGAAATGCTGGACAGCCTTGATCCGATGTCTCCCACCGACAACGCCGAGAAGAAGCCGTTCTACGAAGCCATCGTCCGCGTGTGCAACGCCGTCATCCTGTGGGCCAACCGTCACGCCGATCTGGCCGAAAAGCTGGCAGCAGAAGAATCCGACCCGACCCGCAAGGCCGAACTAGAAGCCATGGCCGCCAACTGCCGCCGCGTACCCGAACATCCGGCACGCAACTTCCGCGAGGCTGTACAGTCTCAGTGGATCACCCAGATGTTTTCCCGCATCGAGCAGAAGACCGGTACCATCATCTCCAACGGTCGCATGGACCAGTACTTCTACCCCTACTATGCACAGGACATTGAAGCCGGTATCCTGACCGATGACGAAGCCATCGAGCTGATCGAGTGCATGTACGTCGGCATGGCTCAGTTCATCGACCTCTACATCTCCCCTCAAGGCGGCGCCTTCAACGAAGGATACGCTCACTGGGAAGCTGTCACCGTCGGTGGTCAGACCAAGGACGGCCTTGATGCCACCAACGAACTGACCTACCTCTTCCTGCGTTCCAAGCGCGAGTTCCCGCATCACTATCCTGATCTGGCTGCTCGTATCCACGCTCGTTCACCCGAACGCTTCCTCGCTGAAGTCGCTGAGACCATCAAGGAAGGCTCTGGTTTCCCGAAGCTGATCAACGACGAGGAAGTCATTCCGCTGCACTTGTCCAAGGGCGCCAAGTTCGAGGAAATCTACGATTACGCTGTTTCCGGTTGTGCCGAGATTCGTATGCCCAACCGCGACACATACACCTCCGGTAACGCCTACATCAACTTTGCCGCAGCTCTGGAAATGGCCATGTACAACGGCCGCATGCAGAAGTACGGCGATCAGTTGCTGTCCATCGAAACCGGTGATCCGACCTCCTTCAAGACCTGGGACGAGTTCTTTGATGCGTACAAGGCGCAGCAGGTTCACTTCCTGAAGACCGCCTTCACTCAGCAGTACCACGTCATCAACAACCGCAAGAAGCACTTTGCGACTCCGTTCGGTTCCGCCATGCACGACCTGTGCATGAAGCACGCTGTTGATCTTCACCAGCCTGATGTTCCCGAAGGCATCGACCTCGGTTACTTCGAGTTCATGGGTATCGGCACCATCGTTGACTCCCTGTCCGCCATCAAGAAGCTGGTCTTTGAAGAGAAGAAGCTGACCATGGCCGAAGTGATCGAAGCCTGCCGCAACAACTTCGAGGGCAAGGAAGATGTCCGCGCCATGCTGCAGAACGTTCCCTGCTACGGCAACAATGATCCGTACGCGGACTCCATTGCCAAGGAACTCGATCGCATCTGCGTTGATTTCGCCAACAAGTACCAGCAGGAGCTGGGCGTGCATCTCGATGTCCGCTACGTTCCCTTCACCTCTCACGTACCTTTCGGCAAGGTTGTCTCCGCAACCCCGAATGGTCGCATGGCCTGGACACCTCTGTCCGACGGTTCCTCCGCGTCCCATGGCGCAGACAAGAACGGTCCGACCGCTGTCATGCTGTCCAACTACACGACCAAGAACTTCAACTACCGTGAGCGCGCTGCTCGCCTCGTGAACATCAAGTTCACTCCCAAGTGCGTCGAGGGCCCCGAAGGCACCAAGAAGTTGTCCGACTTCATCCGCACCTTCTGCGACCTGCGCCTCTGGCACATTCAGTTCAACGTCATCAATGCCGAAACCCTGAAGGCCGCACAGGAGAATCCTGAGAAGTACCGTAACCTGATCGTCCGTATCGCCGGTTATTCCGCCTACTTCTGCGACCTGTCCAAGGATCTGCAGGACGACCTGATCCGTCGTACCGCTCACGAAGCTATCTAAACATATACGACCTCCTTACCCACATAAACCGGCAGGGGCGGCGGAGAACCCGCCCCTGCCACCTCATCTGATACAACCGCGCAAAGGAAATCCAATGAGCTCCCTTATCGATAAGAAAACGACCGGCATCGTCTTTTCCATTCAGAAGTACTCCGTTCATGACGGCCCCGGTATCCGTACCATCGTCTTTCTCAAGGGGTGTCCTCTGCGCTGCAAGTGGTGCAGCAATCCTGAATCCCAGTTGCTCAAGCCGGAGCTCGCATACAACCGCAACAAATGCCTCGGACTGGAAAAATGTATTCGCTGTACCGAAGTCTGCACTGCGGGGGCCATCACGCAGGGGGAAGACGGGAAAATCGATATCAACCGTGATGTCTGCTCAAGCGGTCTGCACTGTGCTGATGCGTGTCCAGCCGGTGCGTTGATTGTGTACGGCGATGAAATCACGGTCGATGACGCGCTGAAGCGTGTGGAAGAGGATGAAATGTTCTACGCCAGGTCTGGCGGCGGGTTGACCCTGTCGGGCGGCGAGCCGTTTCAGCAGCCCGAATTCGCAACAGCACTGCTGCGTGAAGCGCGGCTCCGTCATCTGGATACCGCAGTGGAAACGTGCGGAGCGGCCAAGTATGAAGAGTTTCGCGAAGCGCTGCCATACATCAACACGCTGATGTATGACATCAAGTCCATGGACAGCGACAAGCACAAGGAATTCACTGCCCAGCCCAATGATCGGATTCTGGAGAACCTCAAGCGGATTCGCGAGGAGTTCCCGACGCTGAACATTCGCGTACGCACGCCCATCATTCCCGGTTTCAACGATACCGAAGCTGACGTCACTGCCATCATCAAATTTCTTGAAGAGCTGCCCGGAGACAAGGTGGAATACGAGATTCTCGAATATCACCGGATGGGCCAGCCCAAATATGAGAGCACGGGCCGCGAATACCCGCTGCCTGCCGACCTCAAGCTCGATCCAGAGGTCTTTGACGGCCTCAAACGTCTGGTCGATACCTATAATAGCTAGTTCAACCCCATACCTCCTCCCAAGGTATACGAAGCGCCCGGCAGTGATGTCGGGCGCTTCCTGCTTGCATGGAGTTGTGTTGTTAGCTTTTCAAAGTACCACACGAGGTAGGCATTGCTACTTGTCGAGTTCCTTCAGCTTGTAGAGGAGGTCGCGAAAATCCGTATCGGAAAGGAACCACTGCGGCATGCACGGGCTGAATGGCTTGAGGTCAGGGTTGACGGATTTCTCAAGAGCCTGCCTGATGGTTTCGATCGTGTAAGGTGTGTGGTGCTCTTCGGTGCCGTTGTGTTTGTGGGTGCCGCTGGTTAATGCTTTCATGGTAATGGGCGGTGAACTCTTGGCGCACATCATTGGAACGATTCCGCCCTGACCGTTGTCGCCATGACAATTGGCACACCCGCCGCCGTGCATGTACAGCCAGTGCGGGCCGCCGGTTCTCTCGACCGGCTTGCCTGAAATGGTGCGGCCCACAAAGTAGATTCTGGAACCATTTTCCAGCGAAGCCCCTTTGAAGAATCCGTCCATGTCTGTCTGGGGTTCTTCATGAGAGTGACCTTCACTGGAATAGGCCGTCATGGGAATCGGAAGGGCAAAGAGCGTACTGAGGGCAATGACGAGAATACATTTGCCAATTGGTTTCATGCTGTTGCCTCCTTGATCGGTTTTGATGCTCCAAGGTTGAAATGACTAGAGGGCGCTATTCGTCGCTCAAGTCCTTTTTGAGTTGATCGTATTCTTCCTTGTTGATTTCCCCGCTGGCATATAGCCTTTTGATGATATCCTCCGGCGATTGACTGCTCGGGTCTCCTTTGAGGACTCCCTTGAGAATCAAGACAATGAAAACGACAATCGCAACCAGAACCATGATCATGATCAATCCGCCAAATGGCATGTTCATCATGTATCCATGCTGTTGCCTCGGTCCCATCTGCTGGCCGCATGCAGCCAGCAAGGATACCATTGTCAGGGCTAATCCGGACAGCGCGACTTTCATCTTCTTCATAATAACTCCAATGTTTTTCGTTTTCCCCATGTTCGTCGGGGAGGGAAGAAGGACATCCGTCAGGCCGTTAGAGTGGCTCTAGAACCAGAAACTGACTCCTGTCACGAATCGAATATTGTCGAAGTCTTCTCCTTCATCCTTGGCGTAGTCGGCGGTTTGTCCCCAGAGCCTGCTCCAATTCACGCCGATATACGGGGCGAATTCCCTCTTTATCTCGTACTTGAGGCGCATCCCCAGTTCGGTTTCGGACAAGCCTGAACCGGTCTGGGTTTCCGAGTCGTCCGTACCGTAGAAGTCCATTTCCACTTCCGGCACCAGAACGAGCCGCTGGGTGAACAGAATTTCGTACTCCGCCTTGAAGCGAAGCGAGCTTCTCCCTTCTTCTCCAAGGAACAGCGCGGTGTCGATTTCAATGTTGTACGGTGCGACTCCTTCAAACCCTATGGCGAACCAGTTGCGATCCGGCTTGCCCGGCTCCTGATAGGTGTCCTTGCGCCCACCGACGTGCAGGTCCCAGAAAGCTGAGATAGCCCGGTTGTAGAGGGCCTGGTATTCGACCTCTTCCAGTTTCTGGTCGTGGTATTCCCCTTCGGTCTTGAACATGAGTTTGTTGATGTCCTTGCCGACCCAGAATGAGGCGTCCCATTCAACGGGATTGCTGTCGTCTGCGGTGCGCATTTCGAGCTTGTCCACCATCAGTGAAAAGAGCAGTGGGTCATCTTCCATTTCTTCGGCAAACGACACCATGGGAAGGCTCAGAAATGCCAGGATGAGTATAATGTATCTATTCATGTGATTCTCCTAGCTGACAGTGACTTTTCGGAACATGCCGAGCATGTGGTAGAGCAGATGGCAATGAAAAGCCCAACTGCCCATGGCATCAGCGGTGACCAGATAGCTCAGCTTCGAGCCGGGCTGGACGATGACCGTGTGCTTCCGCGGGATGGCGTGCGGGTCGCCTGTTTCGAGGTCGGACCACATGCCGTGCAGGTGCATGGGGTGGTTCATCATGGTGTCGTTGACGAATGTGATGCGCACTCGTTCATTATACTTGAGCTGAATAGGCTCTGCATCGGCATACTTCACGCCATTGATGGACCACATGTAGCGGGACATATTGCCTGTCAGGTGGAGCTGGATTTCCCGTTCCGGCTCGCGCATGTCGGGCGTATGGTACAGGTTGCGCAGGTCGGCGTAGGTCAACACCCGGCGGCCGTTATCCCTGAGTCCGACTCCGGGATCGTCAAGTCGCATTTGCGGTGCTTCGGCCCGCATGTCCACATGGGGACCAAACTCGGTCGGTGCGTGAACGATCGGCTCCTGACTGCCGAATCCGGCCCGGCCAAGCATTGCCATGTCGTCCATCTGGTCCGGCATCTGGTCCGGCATCTGATGCTGGGAGTGGTCCATGGTTGGTTCTGACTCCATGTTGCCCATGGTGTGACCGCCGCTTCCATGATCCATGCCTTCCATGTCCATTGCCATGCCCATGTCCCGGTGGCCGAGGATGGGGAGCGGGTCCATTTCAGGAATATCTGCTTCAAGGGAAGCGTCCGGCGTGAGTGTGCCTCTCGCATACCCGGAGCGATCAATGGCCTGGGCGAACACGCAGTAGGCGGTGTCGTCCTTGGGTTCGACAATGACATCATAGGTCTCGGCAACGCCGATGCGGAATTCATCGACCGATACCGGCTCGATGTTCTGGCCGTCGGCAGCGACCACCGTCATTTTCAGGCCGGGAATGCGGAAATCAAAGAACGTCATGGCAGAGCCGTTGATGACCCGCAGTCTGACTTTTTCCCCTCGCTTGAAGAGGCCCTTCCAGCCTTGGGCAGGTGTCTGGCCATTCATCAGGAAGGTGTAGGTATAGCCGGTGACATCAGACAGGTCGCGATCGGTCATCCGCATCTGATTCCACATGGCTCTGTCGTTCCAGGTGCGGGCAAGTCCTTTTTCCTGAATCTCCTCAAAGAGGTCGCCTGCTGTTCGCTCGTTGAAGTTGTAGTAGTGGCTCAACTTCTTGAGCTTGGCGTAAATGTTGTCCGGGTCTTCGTCCGACCAGTCGGAAAGCACGAGGACATAATCCCGGTCATAGCTGAATGGGTCGGGCTCGATGGGGTCGACGATGATGGCACCGTACATGCCGGTCTGTTCCTGAAAACCCGAGTGGCTGTGGTACCAGTAGGTGCCGCTCTGATTGAGCTTGAACTGGTACTTGTAGGTCTCTCCCGGCTTGATACCGTCGAAACTGATGCCCGGAACGCCGTCCATGTTCTCGGGCAGGATGATGCCGTGCCAGTGGATGGAGCTGTCTTCGGCCAGCATGTTTTTCACGTTGAGCGTGACTGTTTCACCCTCTTTCCAGCGGAGAATGGGGCCGGGAATCGAGCCATTGATACCCGTTGCTGTCCGTTCGGTGCCGGTGAAGTTGACGCGCATGGGGGCGATGGAAAGGTCGAACTTGTTGCCTCTCAGGACCGGGCTTTGCGTTGTCGAACTGGTCGATGCCAACAGCGCTGTGGGCGATATGCCCATGCCGAGCATGGTGCCGCCAACAGCGAGTCCTTTGACGAATTGACGACGTGAGAAGAATCCTCGCGACATTGTGCTCCTCATGGTGTTTATCTTGAATGATTATAACTGGTTCTAAATTAATAGTTCCACCATATACTACTCGGATAGCTGTGTCGATTGATTCCGGCAATGAGTTGGGTAAAACGAATAGAAACAATGAATCCGAGTGCAAGGACCGGATGAGTTGTTACTTCCCGTCCGGTCCTTGGTCGAACTCGATCAGTGGTGCAAATCGAATATCGGTCCCTGCTTCGACTTCATGATACAATACGCTGTCTTGCCCGACGCGCCCGCC
Organism: Pseudodesulfovibrio profundus; assembly: GCF_900217235.1. Classification (NCBI taxonomy): domain Bacteria; kingdom Pseudomonadati; phylum Thermodesulfobacteriota; class Desulfovibrionia; order Desulfovibrionales; family Desulfovibrionaceae; genus Pseudodesulfovibrio; species Pseudodesulfovibrio profundus. The sequence continues at coordinate 3,698,031 of NZ_LT907975.1, forward strand.
CATGTCGTAGGTGAAGGATGCGAGGGCTTCGTGGGCTATCCAGTATCCGTCCATCCTGGCTCCGCGGCCATCGTGCAGTGAATGGAAATGAAGATATGAATCCTGCGGTTCCGGGCGGGTGGCAAGCCAGGACGCCGGGGCTTTGTCAAAGACCACCGGCGTGATGCGGCCCATGGGTGCCGGTTGGTCCGATCGTGTCCCCGGGAGTCGGGCCAGTACAGCCTGTCCTTTGAACAGCTGAGCGTTAACCGGCATATCGGATGAGTAGAAGCCGCGCTCGTTGAAGCAGACAAAGTCGAGTCGGCTCAGATCATCCGTTGATTCAGGGCGAAAGTAGTACCCGACAAAGGGACCGAATGAGGCCACTTGCCCACCGATTTCAATGCGAACAGTCGATTGGTATCCGCGTGGCACATCCAGTTCAACCGATGGCGATTCAGATGATGAACCGCCATCGGTGCAGGCCATAAGTGTCAATAACAGGCAGACTGCGACGAGTCTGGTGGGTGCTCGATTATGCATACGTTTACTGTGTTTCAGGACCATGGCGCCAGAGCCTTCCTATCAGCCAAATTGCAACAGTTAGAAAGGCGACTTCCACGATAAGGCCGGTCAACTGGCCGCCGAAGAGGTCGCCCATGGTTATTTGCCCCATGTTGGTCGGAGCGTACACGGCCGGAATGATCCAGGCATGCAGATGGGCGAAGGCCGCGGTTCCGGCCATGCCACCGATAAGCGCGAAAACCGCATCCATGCGGCCTTCACCAACAGCGGCCCAGCATGTGCCGGGGCAATATCCAGCCAATCCCCAGCCCAGACCGAACAGGGTGCCACCGACCAGAATGCCGCCAATGGTCAGGGGGAGGATGGTCGTGCGTCCAACGCCGACCGCTTGCAGGGCAAAAAGGCCAATGGCTGCGAAGATGACCGCCATGAGCATGAATCGGGGGATGCGTGAATCCTGCATGAGATGGCCCAGAGCCATCTCCTCGGGATCAGTGGCCCCGACCCGCTGAATCACGAAACCGAATACTGTTCCGGAGAGAATGCCAATTACTATTTCCGTCATTACTTTTTCCCGCCTTGTTTGCCGTAGACCATTCGGGCAGCGAGCATCGCTGTCGCAAAGATCACTGCGCCGAAGAGCAGACCGCTGATTGCCAACTGGGTACTGCCTGATATGAAGAGTCCCAAAGTACAGCCTCCGGCCAGTCGTGCGCCGAACAGAATCAGGAAGCCGCCGATGAATGTTGCCGCGTATCGTTTGATCGGGCTTGGCCCGAATCGGCGTATCCAGATTTGCGGAACGTTTCTGATTTGGCGACCACCCGTCACGGCAGCAATAAAACCACCGGCAGCCATGCCGAGCACAAACCCCATGAGCCATGAACCCGGGCCGGGAAGGGCTGCGTAATGGGGATTCTCGGCAGCATATTGTGGCGCTATTTCCAGAAACAGCCCCTTGAGGGTCGTTACAAAACCACTTGATGAAGCTGGTGGGCCAAAGCTGGCAAAGATGAAAACAATGATGCCAGCCAGAGCCGCGGCGGCCGGAACCACCGGCCATCGTTTGGGATCGGTATTAGTGGGTTGCATGGTTAACCTCCACAAGAGATGTAGCCGTCATTGGAACCGGAAGCCTTGCTGCCCGTTGAATTGCTCGATGCGCTGCTTGCAGGTTGGGTCATCCGTGTCTTGTTGCTCCCGGCATTGGCAGAGGGTAGGCCGTAGCTTCTAGTAGGCGTGTTCGCCTTGGTTTCCACTGGGTAGAAATTGTCGGGTGCCCCCCACTCGAACCAGGAGTTCTCGTAGAGCATGACATCTTCAAAACCCATCAGTCGTAGAATGAAGTACCCGAATGATCCACGACGACCGGAGTGGCAATAGACCACTGTACCGCGGGACGGGTCCAAGCCTGCGTACAGGTTGGCAAGCTCGTTATACGATTTGATGGCTTTTGTTTCCGGTGATGCCCAGTTGAGGGTGTAGTCAATATTGAACGCCGTGGGGATATGGCCCAGCTTCAGGACCGTTCCGTCCAGGCCGGTGTTGGGCTTTTCACCGAGATATTCCTGCTCCGAACGAACATCCAGAATCTGATAGTATGGGTCGCCAAGTCGCTGGTAGATGTCTGATCCGCTGATGCGCTTACGGACTTTCACTTCGCTCAGAGGTGCCTGATACAGTAGCGCCTCACGCTTGGCCGGAGTGGAGTCCACAGTGAATCCGGCATCCTGCCAACCATCAACGCCGCGTTCCAGAATGCGGACATCCTTGTGGCCGAGAAGGTCGAGGACCCAAAACACATAGGAACTGGTGGCGCCGCCATCGCGCTGCACCGAATCATACAACACCACGGTGTCGGAGCGGGAAATGCCGTGATCTCCCAATATTCGTTGTGCTTCGTCCAACCCCACGAAAACACCGCCCAGTCCGTAGAGCAGGTCGTTTTTTCGGAAGAGTCGCCAGGGCATGTGGATAGCACCGGGAATGACGTTGTTATCTACATATTTATCTTCCCGGACATCAACGATGATCACATCTTCGTTTGTCATGTTCTGGGATACCCACTGGGGAGTGGCCAGCAAATTGCTGTTTGCAAATCCTCCCTCGGCCGGAGCGGAACTGACGCTCCAGATACCGGCCAGGATAAGCAAACCGGCAATAACGAGCCGTTTGATCATGTTTGAAGACATAGGTGAACCTCCTTTTATAACCAACTTATTCAAGACTTGCGCTTGAAACTATCACATTCTTCTTTGTCATTAGTCTTGTGGTGAATGCGGTGTGTCTCATGGTGCTTTGAAGGGGAATAACTCCCCTTTCATTGTACGAGATAAAAGACACTCTATTTTGTATAGAGACCTTCTACCGTACGGAAACGGTTGTCTCTTTTCAAGGGGGGTGTCTAAAAATGTCAGATCCATTCGGCATTATTCATATTGAGGGACCGGCTATGGCTGCGATAGCGATCTAATACGGTAGGCATCGTGTGTTGGCTGTGGCTTATTCGCCAGTATTTTATTCTCGATACTGACAAGAACCACAGATTGACGCTGCGAAGGGCTGATGGTTTGCTGAAAACAAACAGAGAGTTACGATGACGATTTCAGCTACCTATTCTCATCCCCTGTTTATCTGATCGATATTGTATCAATGAATGTAATTTGTTAGTCGATATTTGTTTTGTCGATTGCGGTTGCCGGTAGAGTGCCCGCTTTCAAACAATGTCTATTAAAGCCAAAGCCATCGTGAGGTGGTGACGGAAAGCCACGGGTCTCATTGAGACAGCCGGGCTGCCGGGGGGAGTGTCGTTAATGCTCTGCTACCCTTAAAATAATCCTGAAACAGCTTTAATGGCTTGCAGCCGTGTCGCACAAGTAGACTGGCTGCATGTGTGTACTATTGTGGGGTTTTGGGGTGGTTCATATGAGGGTGTGTTTTAAATCGAGGGTAATATGAAAAAAATTCTGTTGGTTCTTTTGAGTGTATTCATTCTTTTTTCGGCAGGCTGCCGTGCAAGGACTATTAGTACCAAGCCATTGGATTTTGGCTACACGCAAGGAGCAGCCCAGATTGATGGTGCCTGCGGTATCTGCATCTCCGAGTCAAATTTAAGCAAGGAAGTCGTTGAAGGGAGTATCAGTGATTCATACAAATATACACCTTACGCCGATTTGCACTTTGGGCTTGGTTACGCCTTGAATGAGACATGTGACAGCATCGGGTATTATGAGAATAAAGATGATGCCATGGCAAATGGAGCTCAGGTAATCGTCGTGCCAAGACTCCAGACAGAGTCTGAGCCAACATTCCCTTTCTGGCCTCCCGATACCTTCTCCATTTCGATGGATACGGATATTTTTGATAACGCCGGTAGTCTCATCCAACGCACCCAGTCCTCAGCAACAGCGACTGCAGAAAGAGCCGATTGGAAAATGAGCAATGGCTATGCCGGAAGTAAAGCCATGGAGAAAGTGATTCAGGATTTCCTGGGCGAACTCGATTATGGCTTGATTAACCAGCGCGTAAAAGCTTCTTCCGTGCAGCCTTCTGCAGCACCTGAAAAGGCTGTCGAGGTCGTGAAACTGAAACAAACGATCCAACTCTACCAGGGTGTTTTGACATATCCGGTTGCCCCTTGGGTAAAGAGTGTTAATGATCTCCAGTTTATTAAAAGTGACCGAAATCAGACTGCGAACACATTTGCCTTCGATCAGATACCTGTTTCACAGGAGTTTGAGAGTTGGAGCAAACTGTATGGAGTGTACGGTTTCCACCTGCCCGAATATGATATGAACCGATTTGTAGAAGAATCCATGAACTTCTTGGCTCTTGGGTGCGATGCTCAGGCAGAGCTCAAAGTGGTGAGCTCTGATAATGATAAAGTCATTGTCAGCTTTTTCTGTAGCGATCTGAAAGATTCGCTGGTGAAAAAGGGGAATAACACCGAAAGCGGATTGCTCTACATTAGTCAGGTCGATCAATCATTTGCCAAGGTTTATGCGGCGTGGCGTGCACCCAGTAAAGACATGAATACAGATAAATGGCCATTGACCGAAGAGCAGATCGCGGATGTCATACAACGAATGGAAACGATCCGCTATTTCAAGCCAGAATAAACTCACCATGTAAAGGCCCGGTTCCTCCGGGCCTTTTCTTTTGCGCCGTGGAATGTGGTAATCGATCGACGTTCCTCTATAATTGGGCTGGATGCCTTTCTTCCTTACGCCTTGATTCCCCGTGTTGTACTTTTCGCGCCAGATAAAAGTGATGGAACTACCCGGAAATGGCTTCTTCGGGCGGCTATAATATTTCACGACTCTTTCTTGCTTTTTCGTGTGCGTGGAGATAGCCCTTTCTCTCATTTCAAAATTCATTTCTGGAGTTCATTAATGAGCATAGATTCTCGAACAGAGTTGTCCTTTACCCTTGAGATGCCCGAGTGGGCCGTTTCCGCCCTCGACGAGTTGCCGGAGTTCCTGCCCACCCCGGAGGAACGTATGGCCGCGGTGATTGAATTTTCGCGTCAGAACTTCCTGCGCAACACCGGCGGTCCTTTTGCAGCCGGGGTGTTTGAGCGCGAATCCGGGCGGCTCGTGGTCATTGGCGTGAATCGGGTCATGCCACACAACTGCTCGTCGGCCCATGCCGAGATCATGGCATTGTCTTTGGCCCAGAAGATGCTCAACAATTACGATCTCGGTGCAGACGGGATGCCGGACCACGAACTGGTGGTCAACTGGCGGCCGTGCGCAATGTGTTTTGGCGCCGTGCTCTGGTCCGGAGTGCGTTCACTGGTCATTGCGGGTGACGGTCCGGAGTTGGAAGAAATCACCGGCTTTGATGAGGGGCCTGTCAGCCCGGACTGGCGTGAGGAGCTGAATCGTCGCGGTATTTCCCTGACCGAGGATGTACTGCGCGACAAAGCCCTCGAAGCGTACCGCGAGTTCGCAGCGTCGCAGAATACGGTTTACAACGCACGCCAGGGCAACTGATCAACAGCACAAAGTCCGACACGATTCCAGCTTGTGCTTCAACCATGATTAAGGCGCTTATGATTCTCATAAGCGCCTTTTTGTTGGTTCGTAATTTGTTTGTTATCGCCCGAAAGAACGATCAAAAGTGATCTTCTTCAGGTGATATCTACAGATTGCGTACTGCTCGTGATACTACATCAACTCCATTTGATGAGCCGGGTTTCGCACTTGCTGACCAATCCGCTGTGAATCGGGATGACCCGAACACCGTATCGAATCGGGCCTGATGTGTCGGGTGCGTACTCTGCATGAAACTCCAGTATGTTGCCTTCGGAGTGCTTCAGTTTCATTGGAATGCAGTCAACGATGGTTTGCTCGTCTGGTGTGGCAGCGACCAGTTCGGCGAGGATTTCCTCATCCATGAGCTGTCCTTTGTCCACCTTGGCCGCGACCGTCAGCTTGTTGCCGAGCTTGAAGACATCGCCGTGGATGCCGTCCACCTGAACCTCGTTGATGGTGACTGTCGAGAAGCGGCCAGGAATGCGCTTGCGCCATTCGCCGATTTCCTTGGAAAGGGCGAAGTTGTTCCTGTTGCGGTGTTCGGAATGCTCCATGGCGGGTAAGTACATGTCGTCGATGTAGTCGTTGACCATACGGTGTGTCCCGTACTGCCTGAATCCTGTCTTCATCGACTCCTTCATCCGCCTGATCCAGGCATGGGGTATTCCGTCTGCATCTCGATCGTAGAACTCAGGAACGACTTCGGTTTCCAGGGTTGCATACAGGTTTTCGGCGTCAACGATATCCTGATTGACCTGATTTTCGTACACCAGACCGCTTCCGACGGCCCAACCGTTTTGGCCGTCAAAAGCCTCGTCCCACCAGCCGTCGAGTATGGAGCAGTTGGGTACGCCGTTGACTGCAGCCTTCATGCCGCTGGTCCCGCTGGCTTCCATGAGTCTGGTCGGGTTGTTGAGCCAGACATCGGCGCCGGAAACAAGTAGTCGGGCCAGTCGAATGTCGTAGCTTTCCAGGAATATGACCTTGCCCAGGAAATCGTCCTGCTTGGCAAGTCGGCATATGAGGTTGATGTAACTAGCCCCGATTGTGTCGGCCGGGTGGGATTTACCAGCGAAGATGATGTTCACCGGCTTGTCGTTGTGGCAGAGAATCTCCTTGATCCGTTGCAGATCATGGAAGATCAGGGTGGGGCGCTTATATGCGGTGCACCGCCGGGCGAAGCAGAGGGTCAGGTGGTCGGGGTTGAGTGATTTCAGAAATGCGTTCAACCTGTTGGGCGGCTCGCCTTCACGTTTCCATTGATGGGAGATTGACCGGCGAACTTCGTCATAAAGGCGATGCTTCAAGGCGACATGGCTGTCCCACAGGCGGCGATCATCAATGGAATCCAGGCAGTTCCAATCGCTGCCGGTTACCAATGTCTGATGGACGTCAACACTGCAGCTTTCTTCCAGATCATGCCGCAACCGTTCATCGAGCCATGAAGTGATGTGTACACCGTTGGTAACGTGCCCGACTGGTATTTCACCGAGCAGGAAACCCCGCCACAGGTCCATCCACATCCGTCGGGAAACGTCACCATGGAGTTTGCTGACACCATTGCGGATGCTGGAAAGCTGGAGGGCGAGCACAGTCATGTTCAAGTGGTCCGCCTCTTCGGCATAGATATGGCCGAGATTCCATAAACTATCCCAAGGCACGCCCATTTCTTCAGCGTATCCCCGGAAGTAGTTTTCAACCAACGACCTTTCAAAACGTTCATTGCCTGCCGGAACCGGTGTGTGCATGGTGAATACCGTGGAACCTCGCACTATTTCCTTGGCGGTTGCGAGGTCTACGCCGTCGATAAGCATGAGTTGGCGAATCCGTTCAAAGAGCAGAAAGGCGGAATGCCCTTCGTTAAGATGGTAGATCGATGGCTCGATTTTCAGTGCCTGCAGCAATCGTATGCCGCCCACACCAAGGATGATCTCCTGTTCAATGCGTCCTGTGGACGAAGGGTCGTACAGGCGCGATGTTATATCCCGGTCCGAACGGGAATTCTCAACGAGATCGGTGTCCAGCAGGTAGAGTTTCGCCCTGCCAACATGAACTTCCCATATCTGGGCGTAGACAGTCCTTCCCGGCAAGTCCACAGCGATGAGGACTTTCTCGGTTTCCCCATTGTGCAGGGGAGTGATGGGCATGGTTGCGAAATCATTTTCCTTGTACTCTACCACCTGCTCCCCGTTGCCGTTGATCCTCTGGTGGAAGAACCCCTGCTTATAGAGCAGTGAAATGCCGACAAAAGGCAGGTTCAGATCGCTGGCCGACTTGATGTGGTCACCTGACAGCAACCCGAGTCCGCCCGAGTATATGGGGATCGACTCGTGCAGGCCGAATTCCATGGAGAAATAGGAAATGGGATTCTTCCAGGTGATGCCGCTGATGTCGGCCTTGTCCCTTTCCTCCATATAGGCGGTAAATCGCTCCATGATATTGGTGAAGCGACCCATGAATTCGATATCGCCCGAGAGATGGTTCAGACGGTCGCGGTTCATGGTGTCCAGGAAGAGGACCGGGTTGTGGCCGCACTCACGCCATTTGTCCGCGTCCATCCATTCGAAAAGTTCCTGGGCATCGCGATGCCAGACCCACCAGAGGTTGTTGGCCAGTTCACGGAGCCGTGCCAGGGCCTGGGGGAGTTCCGTTACGACCGTGAATGACCTGAGTCGGGGTTGTGTGGTGTTGACGCCGGAGAACCTGACTTCCTTGCCGGTCACGGTCGCCAAACGCTGAACGCCTGAAATGCGCTCGGTTCGGATACCCGCTGCGTAGGCATATGCTTCGATGTAGCGATTGTAGAAGTGCTCCCAGGTCGCTTCCTCTGCAATGTTTCTGGCCTCGGCACTGCGGTGTGCTCGCTCGTCTTTGGTCCAGTTGGTAAAATCATGCAGGAAGTCTGTCAGCTTGGTACGGGCCGTGTCGTAGTTGTCCTTAAGACGGTTGATCACCTGCACGCCTGGGTGACCTTTCGGATATTTTTCCATAACCCACTGCCCGAATCCGGCGCGATCGGCGGTGACGGTGGGCACGGCAAAGGCCGCGCTTTCCATCGGAGTATAGCCCCACGGCTCGTAAAAGGACGGGAACACGGTCAGGTCCATGCCGGCCAGTGCTTCGTAGTATTCGAGGTTCAGAATACCGTCGTTGCCATCGAGGTAGACCGGAATGAAAATGACGCAGCATCGTTTGTTCGGAGTATTGTCCAGGCGTTTTTCACGGCACCGGTTCACGATGGGGTCCTGCTCCGCATTGAAGAGCTGATGGGTAGAGATGCCGGAAAACTTCTGGAGGGACTGGTCTTCTGTCATCCGCCTGCGAGCCTCGTCGCTGAATCCTGCGTAGCCGCAAGAAACGAGCAGAAAAGAGACAACGGTGATATCGCTCTCCGAGTTGGCAAGGCGGTTGTCCACTTCCGCGAGACTGTCGAGCAACAGGTCAATGCCTTTGTTGTGGAATTCGTATCGTCCACTGGTCGCAACCAGCAGCGTTTTACTTGGATCGAGATCGCGTTCCAGAAAACGGGACGCGAGGTCGATGAGCGCCTTGCGGGATGTTGTGCGTGTCTTGGCTACGATTGCGGGTTCGGCAAAACCTTCGAGGTTGAAGCCGTTGATCGTGACCACATCCGGGTTGGTTCCGAGAAGATAGGCGGCTTCGCGTCGGGTGATGTTGGAGACAGTGGTGAAGCAGTCAGCCTCGCGGGCAGAGACCGATTCCATGGAATGCTTTGCCGTGACGCTGAATTTCTTGGCTTCCTGGGATGGTTCGATTTCATCCAGCCGCTCATATATGTCCACGCCGGAACCGGACATGGCTCGACCAAGCATGGTCGCGTGGGTGGTCATGACCGTGGCGACACCCGGGGCATGTTTCTTGAGGTAGAGGACACCGGCTCCGCTCATCCATTCATGGAAATGGGCAAAGACTCCGGCCATCTCTTCGATGTCGTCATGCATTTCCTTAATGGACATTGCTGCAGCCGTGCTGAACAGGACCGGTTCCATGTAGTCCCAGCCACCGGACATGGAATCCACGCCATAGTCGTTCCATAACTGGAAGAGCAGTTTGTCATGGGCTGGGATGGCGTTTTGAAACCCAATAAGCCAGGCCCAAGGCTTGCCGGGAACATCCCAGCGGCCCACTTTGGTGGGGATGCCTCTTTCCTTGAGCCGTTCCAGAGTCGGAATGATTTCGTCAGGAGGATCACACGGCTCAAAGCCGGGGTTTCGGTCCAGCAACGGCCCTACAGCCACGTATCGGCCCTCGAAGGTTTTCATGGCCTGGGCCGACTTGGTGCCGATGACGGTGTGGATGCCGCCCACCATGTTGCAGACTTCCCATGACACTTCAAAAAGCCAACTGGTATCCATTTGCATTCTCCTGTTTAGGACGCCGTTTGAGATTCTCTCAGCCGAAGGGCCAGATCATTGAGAGCATTCATGTAGACAATGAATGCTTGGTGCGGCGTGTCGTACGGGTTGAAATATTTGTGCACGTCGCCATCGGAAAACCACTTGGTACACATGTAATAGAAGTGGTCACTAGTGAGCATCTCCCGCCACGTTGCGATCATGTCGTCGTCCTCGGTTGCCAGAACCTTGTCTTCAAGAGCGTACGCCAGTTCAATCGCTTGATCCTGCATGTGGTTGCCGAGCCACGCCGTCACATCTCGTTCCAGATCAGCCCAGGAGGTGAAGTACGGGACGTCGAGTTGGGCCAGGGGGTCGAGGCGAGTTGCGGCTTCGGCAGGGGTCTGAAAGATGAAGTCGTTATGCGAGAGAATCGAGCGGGGCAGGCTGCGGAAGAAATGGAAAATGCCGGTGTCTTCCCATTGATGTTCGCCGATGGTCTCATAATCCATAAACAGATTGACCACCTCGCCGTTGCCCGCAATGGCATGTACCCAATTGGCAAACTTATCCGTGCTTACCGGCCATTCATCCCAGTTTCGATCAGAGAAGCGAAAGGCCACATCGTCAGAAAGACGATAGTTCTTGAGCAGCGCCTTGAGCTTGGAGCACCCGGCAGGCTGGTATACGTAGTTGGGAGAGCGCCAGCCCAGCACCTGATCCGCACCTTCGGCCAGGATGGCCTTGTAGCCCATCTTTTCAACCTCTAGGGCGAGGTCGTTGTTGTAGATGAGTTCGGTGTTTCTGAATGTCGTCGGTTTTGAACCGAAAAATTCCTCCAGAATCCTGCCGTGCATCTTCACTTGCCGTTTGAATTCCTTTTTGGAAAAAAGGAAGGCCAGCGAATGGTAGTGGGTCTCGCCGATGAACTCCACGCAGCCTGTATCGGCCAGTTCGCGGAAGGAGTCGAGGACCTCTGGACAAAACTCCTGGAACTGCTCCATGGCAACGCCGGTAATGGCGTACGAGATGCGGAATTTCCCCTGAAATTCGTTGATCAGGTCGAGCATCATCCGGTTGGCTGGCAAGTAGCATTTATGTGCCACTTTAAGCAGGATCTCCCGATTGGCCGCTTCGTCGCGGTAGTGGTGGTTCCTGCCAATGTCGAAGAAGGAATATTCCTTGTTCAACCGCATGGGCTGGTGGACCTGGAAATAGAAGCAGACGGATATCATACGGCACCCCCTACAAGCTGATCGTAAACATGGATCACCTTTTCGGCGGCATGTTCCCACTGGACTCTTTTGAGGGTCCTGCGGCCACTGAGTTTCAGAAGGGCTGCCCTGTCTTCGTTTTCAAGAATGTCGAGAATCTCGAAGGCGAGTCGGTCCACGTCCCAAAAATCGATTTTGACGGCGTTTTCCATTATCTCGGCCACACCGGATTGTTTTGAAACGATGGAGGGGACATCGTAGACCATTGCTTCGAGTGGCGTGATACCGAACGGCTCTGTGACGCTGGGCATGACATAGAGATCGCTCATGGCGTAGATGCGTTCCACATCCATGCCGCGCACGAAACCGAGAAAGTGGAACCTGTCCGCCAGTCTCAATTCTGCCATTCGTTCAACCATTCTGGGGAACATGTCGCCCGATCCTGCCATGGCGAACCGGATGTTCGGATTTTGGGCCAGCACTTTGGCGGCGGCTTCAACAAAATAGTCAGGCCCTTTCTGGAAGGTGATGCGTCCAAGAAATAGCACCAGTTTTTCCGGGAATGGTTTTTCGATGCGCATGGCTCGCAAACGACGTTCCTTGGAAACGGCATTGTGGACTACCGTGATCTTGTCCGGGTTGATGGAATAGCGCTTGATTATGGTGTCCCTAGTGAAGTGACTGACCGCGATAATGCGGTCGGCAGCCTCGAATCCGGCTCGTTCCAGATCGTACACCTGCTGGTTGACGTGTTCGCCGCTACGGTCAAACTCAAGGGCATGAGCGTGCACGACAAGCGGTTTGCCGGACACGCGCTTGGCTTCGATACCAGCTGGGGCAGTCATCCAGTCATGGGCATGGATGACGTCAAATTGTTCATGCTTGGCCAAATGACCCGCAACCAGACTGTAACGGACGATTTCAGCCATGAGGTTCTCGCCGTAGCCGCCTGAGAAGTCGCTGTCCAACTGCCCGATAATATCTTCTGCAGTGATCAGTTCCTCGCGTTTGACGAGTGACAGATACGCCTTTTCTGTGAGGTAGGGACGCAGCGGTGACAGTACTTCCAGTACGGAAACATGTTCCTGCAGATCCAGAATTTCCCTGATGCCGACACTGGCCCGGACACGGTTGGCCCCAATGAGGTCCAAGTGTCCGCCTTCTTCATTGGTATCCAGCCTGGGCAGGACGAAAAGTACATCTGTGCCATGTTGCGCCAAGCCCTTGGTCAGACCGTAACAGGCTGTACCAAGGCCGCCTGATATATAGGGCGGGAACTCCCACCCGAACATAAGTACGCGCATACTTATCTGCCTCCCAGGATTTTGTTGAGGCGGATGGCCTCGGCCACGCTCCATGCCTGGGCAATGGTTCCCTTTGGCAGATGTGGTGGATTTCCAGTGTAGAGTTCCGGTAGTGATCCGATACCGAAGTTGTCAGGGAATGAGCGCAGGATCGGCTTGAAGTATTTACGAAGGAACGCCTTGGTCCCACTCTTGTCCTCGGCCTGTCTTATCAACGCCTCGCCGAAGTGTCCGGCCAGCCACGGCCAGACCATACCCTGATGGTAGGCGGAGTCGCGTTCGTCGGAATCTCCCCGGTAGAAGGGAGTGTAGAGTGGATTTCTTGGCGAAAGCGTTCGCAACCCGTATGGGGTCAGCAAGTGCGACTGGGCGGTGCTGATGACAGCTCGCATCTGCCGGGTATTCAGCATTGTGTATGGCAGAGAGACCGCGAAAATCTGATTGGGCCTGATGCAGTGGTCCTGCCCATGTTCGTTGACGACATCGCTCAGGCAGTTGTCGGCATGGTTCCAGAATCTATCGATGAAGTTAGCGGCCAGATTGTCTGCTGCACTGTTGGCCCTTTCGATCAGTTCGTCGTCCTCTGGCGCCAGTTCGAGGAAGAAGCGGAGGGCATTATACCAGAGGGCGTTGATCTCAACCGCTGCTCCATGTCGTGGAGTGACCGGCCCGCCATACGCCTGCGCATCCATCCAGGTGAGTTGTGTGTTCTCATTGCCCGCGTAGAGCAGGCCGTCTTCTCCGATGCCGCATAGAGGCACCTTCCCTTCAAGGTGTGCGGATACGACGCTGCGGAGGGCCGGGTAGATATTGTCCATGACAAACTGCTTGCTGCCTTTTGTCTTCAGGTACTCCTGAACCGCCCAGAAAAACCATAGTGAGGCATCGATAGAGTTGTACGCCAAGTGTTCTGACCGTTGATCAAGGTAGTTGGGGAGCAGGCCGTTGCGTTCCAGCTTTGCGTATGCTGCCAGCACTTCCTCGCCGAACTCCCTCCGGCCTGCATGGAAAGTCAGTCCGGGCAGGGCGATCATGGTGTCCCGCCCCCATTCGCCAAACCAATGGTATCCGGCCACTACGGAGGCAAAGTCAGATGCGTTGCGGATCAGGAACTGGTCCGAAAAATATTTAAGCCACTTGCCGGAATTGCTTCGGTCCTTGCAGGCGTCGAAAGCAGCTTCGCGACGTTCCAATTCCTTCTTTCGCGTCCTTTCCAGATTGCCGAGTGGTTCAGTTGAGGCGGCAAAGATGACCGGCTTTCCCTTTTGGAGTGGCAACTCGAACATGCCAGGGCAGAACAGGTCTTCCTGGTAGTCGAAACCGCGATCCCTTTCGAGAATGTACTCGACGTTCAACGACCACTTGGGGCCAGGGTGAAATTCGGAAGTTCGGTTGGTACCCATGTACAGGCTCGGCATGCCCTCATATGGCTGGATTTTACGCCCGTTTTTTTCAGGATAGGATTTGGGGCGCAGGAACATGTTCTCACGGGTCAGTGAGTGGATGTCCCGGTAAGCGAGCATGGGCCTTATGCGCAGAGTCGGCTTTACTTTGCCTTCAAGCAGTTCGTAGCAAAGCAGCGTGGTGTTCTTGCCGTACACCATCATCATGGATTTCCTGATGAGGGCGTCACCGATTCTGTAGGTGATGGAAGGGTACAATCCCTGCTCGAATTCTTCTACGAACTGGTGCCCGGTCGGATGATAGACCCCAGGGTATTTGTTGGTGGAGAGGTGAAATTCCAGGTCGTTGTGAACAAGAGATGTTGCCACTTTGGACAACAGGACGAACTTGCCGCGAGGCTCCTTGAGCGCGGCAACGAGAAGCCCGTGATACTTTCGGGTGTGGCAGTTGATGGACGTGCTGGAGGCATAGCCCCCAATGCCGTTGGTATCGAGCCATTCCTTGCGAGTAGCCGTTTCGGTGTTAACGCACTCATCCCTGGGGACACGAATCATGATTCACCCCGATTATAAAAAATCAGTATAAATGTGTTAGAAAAGGGATTTCCCTATGATTGCTATAGAAGGCAAAAAAATACCTTTTGCAAGTAAAAAGTGCCTCGCGGATGTTATAAATTAGAGAACAGAATCATGCGGGCAGGTCGGTAGACATGAGAGTGGAAAAGTGAGGTTCTGGATGTGGCGTGATCGGTGAACTGGTACATGGTTCACCGAGTAATGATTCTATAAAACATTGGTTTATAAAATTGATCTCACTGGTCCCAACAGCCTAACTCGAACCGGCGGTTTGTAGATTGATCAGTCGTAAGAATTAAGCTTTGCCTTCAACAATCGCAGCCTTTCTCAGTTATACTCCTAAAGATGAATACTTCCTCCGTCATGGCAACAGGTTATGTGGGGCTATGGCGTTTTCAGAATCTACCTTTTACCCAGCCAGTCTTAATTCTTCTGCTGATATTGACAAACATATGACGAATGACTACTTGTTCATGTGTTGGCGGTAACCGGGTGTGTCACCCGCGATATTACATATCCTTTTGAATGAGATAACAGGTAGAGCATGACAAATAGTAGACCAAAGAAATATGGTTTGAAGAATCTGGACTGTGCTGCATGTGCTGCTAAGCTTGAGGCAAAATTGAATGAAATAGAGTCAGTAGACAAAGCTGTTGTCGATTTTGCTACCATGACTCTCCTCATTACGGCTAAAGATGTGGCCGATATTGAGGCTAAAGTGAAAAGCATCGAGCCTGATGTCGACATTATTGATTATGCAACGCTTTCGGCCTCTAGTCAGGCGGCAGAAGAGGAAAGGAATTTTCCGCATGATTTGATTCTTCTCGCCATTGCCGGAGCCATGTTTGTTTTCACCCTCGTCTATGAAGATGTATTTCATCAGACTCGTTTCGAGGGTTGGGAACTGCCTTTCGTATTGGTCGCGTACTTTATTGCTGGCTGGAATGTGCTGCTGGGTGCGCTCAAGACCATACGGAAAGGGGTGTTTTTTGATGAAAATGTCCTGATGACCATTGCTACCATTGGCGCTATTGCCATCCATGCCTACCCCGAAGCTGTAGGTATCATGATCTTTTTCAAGATCGGGGAATTGTTGCAGGGGTTTGCAGTCAACAGGTCGCGCCGATCCATTCGTTCGTTGCTGGCCTCGAAGCCGGACAAGGCGTTTTTACTGGAACTCGATGGTTTGAAAGAGACCGCTCCTGAAATGGTTCAGGTAGGCCAGCTTGTTGTGGTCAAGCCCGGGGACAAGATTCCTCTTGATGGAGAAGTCACCAGTGGTTCATCGCAAATTGATACATCTGCTCTGACAGGCGAATCCGTTCCGGTGTCTGTAGAGGATGGTGACGCTGTCTTGGCCGGTCAGATATGCAAAACCGGTGCTCTGACAATCAGGGTGACTCGCCCCTTTGAAGAGTCTTCCATTGCCAAGGTCATGGATTTGGTGGAGAACGCCACCGCCAATAAGGCCAAGGTTGAAAAGTTCATCACTCGGTTTTCGCGTTACTACACTCCCGCTGTCGTGGTCGCGGCTGCCGGGATTGCTTTCATCCCGCCACTTTTCTTTGGCGGTAGCCTCAATGACTGGGTGTACAGAGCCCTGGTCCTTTTGGTTATATCCTGTCCTTGTGCGTTGGTTGTCAGTATCCCCTTGGGGTACTTCGGTGGCATAGGGCGCTCTTCAATGCAGGGTATTCTCGTCAAGGGGGCGAACTATCTTGATGTGCTGGCGTCAGTGACTTCCGTTGCGTTCGATAAGACCGGTACACTGACGGAAGGTGTCTTCAAGGTAAACGACATCGTCCCGAACGAAGGGGTCTCCAAGGAACGACTGCTTGAATTCGCTGCCGCAGCCGAATTTCACTCCACGCATCCGATCGCTACCTCGATAGTTGATATCTACACTGCTCAGGGAAAACCGGTGGCTGAATCCCTCATTTCCGAACACACGGTTCGTTCCGGCATGGGAGTTGACGTCACATATGACGGCCACACTGTTCTGGTCGGCAACAACGCCTTGATGAAAAAGTACGGCATTGAGTTTGAGAATGAAGACTATGACGGGACAATTGCCCATATAGCCATTGATGGAAAGTATGCCGGTTATATTGTCATTGGAGACAGTATTCGTACCGATGCTCGTCAGGCTGTCAGCGCGCTGAAAAATCTGGGCGTGAATGAAGTCGTCATGCTGACAGGTGACAATGAAAAAGTGGCGACGGCTGTCTCGAAATCTTTGGGCCTCGATGGATTCCATGCAGGGCTGCTGCCGGAAGATAAGGTCGATTTGTTTGATAAGCTGACCCGCGGAAGCGAACAGTCCGGGAAAGTCGCTTTTGTCGGGGATGGCATTAACGATGCCCCGGTCATTGCCAGAGCAGATGTCGGTATCGCCATGGGTGCTCTGGGGAGTGATGCAGCTGTTGAAACTGCCGATGTCGTGCTTATGGTGGATTCGCCGCTCAAGGTTGCTGAAGCCATTTCCATCGCCAAGCAAACTCGCCGTATCGTCTGGCAGAACATAATCCTGGCGTTTGTTGTCAAAGGTATCTTTATCTCCTTTGGTGCTTTCGGCCTGGCCACAATGTGGGAAGCCGTGTTTGCGGATGTTGGCACGGCACTGCTGGCCTTGGCGAACTCTGCAAGGATTCTCAGAGGCTAATAAATTAGGATCTGAATAACTGAAAGCCCACTTTGCCATGGTAGCAAAGTGGGCTTTTTCATGATCTGCTGGTCGATGGGAATCCGTTAGCTCGCTACACCAGCGTCTTCACGCCACGAATCGTGCTCAAGCGCAAATTTGACTGTAAGCTTGTCCAAGTTGCTTCTACCAATTGTGCCCTTTGTCCTTCGTCCTTCGGCCTTCCTGGTTGGTTAAAGAACGAAGGTCTCACCTTTGCTGGTGTTTCAAAATGCAAAGGGAAAGCGCAGAGCCAAATTACTCCATAGATACTTCTGTTGAGGTACACGAAAAGCACATCTTGACATACAGTTCATATACTAGGGGGAACTCTTCTGCTGTGGGTGGTCGCCTGCGTCCCTGTTCCGAAAAAGTGGGATGTTATCAATCTTGTCGTCGAAAAAATGCAATATATTAGGGTTGATAAGAATAAAATTGTTCTCGTGATATGAGCAGAATGAGGACTTTTCTCATTCGATAGCTGCCAACCTTATTCTGTAGGGGGTAAGGGAATGTTGAACCCAGTGCGCTTTCCCCCGAAATTCGGACCACCGGTTAAGGTGGAGTCAGCGTCCTTAAACCGATAAGGAAGGACGCATGACAAAGAGCAGCAAAAGACGGAAACATTCGGACAAGTTTAAGGCCAAGGTCGCACTTGAGGCGATTCGTGGCGTGAAGACGCTTGCGCAACTGGCTGCGGAGTACAAAGTGCACCCCAATCAGATTTCCACGTGGAAGCGGCAGCTCCTTGAGAATGTCGATGACATCTTTTCCAGTGGCAAGAAAGCCAAAAGCCAGGAGGAGATAACCGCACCGTTATTTGAGGAGATCGGTCGGCTCAAGATGGACATCAAGTGGCTTGAAAAAAAGTTGTAAGCCTGCCGCTTGAGGTGCGCCGCCAGTGGATCAAACCAGATCGGGAGTATTCCATCCGGCGGCAATGCAAGTTGGCAGGCATTTCCCGTTCGGGATTTTACTACAAGCCTGTAGCCGAATCCGATGAAAATTTGGCCCTGATGCGTCTGATCGACGAGCAGTACCTGCGTCAGCCTGATTACGGCTCGCCGCGCATGACAGATTGGCTGAGGACACAAGGGCATCAGGTCAACCACAAGCGGGTTGAGCGACTGATGCAGATGATGGGCTTGCAGGCCATTACTCCAGGGCCGCATACGAGTGTCCCCAACCCGGAGCATCCCGTGTTTCCTTATCTGCTGAAAGGAGTTGCCATTGAACGAAAAAATCAAGTCTGGAGCGCTGATATCACCTACATCCCCATGCAGCGCGGCTTTCTGTACCTGGTGGCAGTGATAGACTGGTGGAGCCGCTTCGTGCTGGCTTGGGAGCTATCGAACTCGATGGATAGTTCTTTCTGCGTGGATGCGCTCAACAAGGCTTTGCGCATCTCTACGCCGGAGGTGTTCAACACGGACCAGGGAGCGCAGTTCACGAGTCGTGAATTTACCGGAGTTCTGCAGAGCAAGGGAATTGCAATCAGCATGGACGGCAAAGGTCGCGCAATCGACAACGTCTTCATTGAGCGGCTGTGGTGGACGGTGAAATATGAGGATATTTACCCCAGGGCGTACTGTGATGGGATCGAGCTATACCATGGGCTTACGCGCTATTTTCGGTACTACAACGAGGAGCGCGGTCATTCGTCGTTGGACAAAAGAACTCCCGCTGACGTATACAGGGGCAACTTGAATGTTCATTGACTTGGCTCGTAGCCGTTGCTCCGCTCCGCCCTCGGCCCTTCGGGCCGCCCCTACGGGGACGGGCTACGCTCCACAACGGCTATGGCGACCCGCCTCCTCGGAGGCACAAACTCGGACGCCGGGCTCCACCTTAAAAAGACCGATCAGTGGTCCAAAGGATGGGGGGAGGCGCACAGTTCATATTCCGAAGGCGCTGAGTAAGTGGGGAGTGCTCATTCACTTGTGAGGGCAGCTTTCAAGGGTAAGTATTCAATAAAATCAAACAGCATCAATAATTTGATTGACTGTTTTACATACAAAAACAATAGTAACGGTTATCTTTAGGTGGCTATACTTTTCAATCTACAAAGCGGAGGAAAATATGTTTGGCTCAGAGTATGGTGGAATCTTAGGATTACTTGTTTTGGTGTTAGACGTATGGGCTATAGTTAAAATTTTCCAAAGTGGCGCAGGCACGGGGAAAAAAGTGCTTTGGATCGTACTCGTTCTTCTTTTCCCTATTATCGGCTTCCTGCTTTGGTTTTTTCTTGGACCCAAAAGGTGACGTATTTGCGAGTTGGAAGGAACTCATTCCTAGTTCACCCTTCAAGAAAGGCTCGGTTATCCGGGCCTTTCTTGCTTTTTGAAACACCCTTGCCCATACCTCTCTGCCAGAGGTGCAAAGACCTTGCGAAAAGGGAAGGTCAGCTGCATGTTTTACGATTCGTCTCGGATTCTCACTGGATGGCGGCAAAGTTCAACGGAAGGGGCTGTATTTCGGCTTAATCGTCCTAACCGGCAAGTCCGAGTTCAATGAGTGGGAGATACCAAAGTTTCCCATATTGCAAAATGCAAGAAGAAACGAGATAAACCTAAACACAGTTCAGGTCATAAATCACTGACACCCTACGCATATCTTCCTGCACTCAAATGTATACCAGCCCGTATACCAAGGCACAAAAAAGCGCTTACGACTTATCGTAAGCGCTTGATTTCGCTGGAGCCAGAAATCGGAGTTGAACCGACGACCTACTGATTACGAAGTAGCATGGGTGCTTGTAGTGTGAACTCTGTATTTCGCAGATATTATTGACTTTACTGAGAATTGGTTGGGGCGGTATATTCCAGAAACTGGCGAAAACTACCCAAAACTACCGAAAGTGTACGCACTTTTGCGTACACTTTGCGTACAGTTTTTGGGGTGAACGACACACTGATTAATAATCAGTGTGTCGGCTGGTTCGAGTGCCCGGCACTCGTCCAAAGCTCTCCTAGGTTATGCCTTTAATTTCGGGAAGGGTGATAGTCGATAGTCCAATTGTCTAATCTGTCTTGCTCGTTTGAAGGCTCGCCTTAATTTTATCGCCTAGCTGGCAGAACAATCGGAGCCACTTTAGCAATTGTGAACGCTGTTGGATATTTGGATAAAAAAGTTGTAGAGAGTCTCAAATAACAGTTTGACAGTTGATTCTATTTGACTTCCCTGAAGTTGATTAAAATATAGTTCAGAAAGATAATCTATGCGCTTGAGAATCCCACCAGAACTGAAGAGGATCGAAACAGAATGGTACGTGATCACTGGGGCGCCATGCTCTGGCAAAACGACTATAATTAATCATTTAAAAAGTACTAATTACGAAATTCGAGAGGAAGTAGGGAGAGGAGTGCTGAATTCAATTCAGCCAGAAGGTCCTGTCAGTTCAAAGCATAAACACATGATGCAAGAAATAATAATTAGTGCGCGAGAAGACATTGAGGAACAAGCCCCCTGCCATCAGCCCATTTTTTTTGATCGGTCGTTAGTTGACTGCATTACTTATAATCGATTGATAGGTGAAAATCCAAATGATTTGGTAAGAAGGTGTTCTAGGTATGGTTATAAGAAGGTTTTTATATTAGATAGGTTGCCTTATGTCTCAGATAGTTGTCGTATAGAGAGCCGGATGGAGGTTGAAAAGCTGGATAGGTGGCTGGAAAAAGATTATCGAGCATTGGGTTATGCCGTTAAAAGGATTTCTGTCGATACTATAGAGAATCGAAAAGCAGCTATATTGGAAGAAATTAGAGCCTCTGATTGAACTTAAATAATGGTTTAAAGTAAATGGTAGAAGCATTCTTAATTAACATTGCCTCCTCGTTTGTCTATGATGCTATAAGGCGTGGAAACGATAAGTACTTAATAAACAAAGCTGTAGATGAAACAATCGTTCACTTCAAAGACAGGGTTGAATTACAGAGAAATGGTTTTCTAAACTGGCTTGAAAGTGATGAGGTCTTATCGCAATTACGGTTGTGTTGTAATGAGAATGTTAAGTTAGATACTGAGAAGTTGGCATTATTATTCTTAGCGAATGCGGACTTTTATCTAGAAGATAAAAATCAAAGTTATCAGTGTGCTAGAGATGTTGTCGAGTTTTTTTTGGACTCGCTCGTGAGGCTTCTTCTGAGGGCAAAAGATGGTAATTATAGACTCGATAGAAGGTTTTCGAATTTACTAAATCGGTATCGTGATGAACAGGCAGAAAAATTAGACGATATTGGTTCCAGTCTTCAAGAGATACAGAAACTCATCCATGTCGCTCTATCTCCAGCCCGCAGTGAGCGGATAGCTGTTGATGAAGAGCGTGTTGCTACAGGGCCAGTTATTAAGGATTTCTATGCGCCTACACGTTTGGAGACGTTTGTGGGGCGGGATGACGTAATAGGGCAAATGCAAAAGGCATGGTCGAGTGGTTCAGTCAATACGATAATCGTCCATGGCTGGGGGGGCTTTGGAAAATCATCTGTCTTGGTTGAGTTTTATTCTCAAATGCGTGAACGCGGATGCTGGGGGAGCGCCCAGGACGTTGTCGTTTGGTACTCATTCCAGATCGATGACACTTTTGAAGATTCTTTCTTGCCTTACTTACTAAAGGCTTTGCCTGGCGGGGACAGCATCCTAAAAAGCAGTTCTGATAGAGTTGATCTACAATGCGAGTTCATTATTGACTATATGAAAAGAAACAATTTGATCTTGTTCTTAGATCAAGTTGAGAGTTTGTTGCTAGCTAGCGGGGAAGCCAGTCGTACTTTCGCAAGTTTCTTAAGAGGCATCTGCGCTTTCCCCCGAAATTCGGACCACCGGTTAAAGTGGAATCTGCGTCCTTAAACCGATAAGGAAGGACGTATGACAAAGAGCAACAAAAGACGGAAGCATTCGGATAAGTTCAAGGCCAAGGTCGCGCTGGAAGCTATCCGTGGCGTGAAAACGTTGGCGCAGTTGGCTGCGGAGTACAAAGTGCATCCCAACCAGATATCCACCTGGAAAAGGCAGCTCCTTGAAAATGCCGAAGGAATCTTTTCCGGTGGCAAGAAAGCCAAGAGCCAGGAGGAGGTCACCGCACCTTTGTTCGAGGAGATCGGTCGGCTCAAGATGGATATCAAGTGGCTTGAAAAAAAGTTGTAAGCCTGCCGCTTGAGGTACGCCGCCAGTGGATCAAACCGGATCGGGAGTATTCCATCCGGCGGCAATGCAAGTTGGCAGGCATTTCCCGCTCGGGGTTTTACTACAAACCTGCAGCCGAGTCCGATGAGAACTTGGCCTTGATGCGTCTCATCGACGAGCAGTATCTGCGTCAGCCGGATTACGGCTCGCCGCGCATGACGGATTGGCTGAAGACACAAGGCCATCAGATCAACCACAAGCGAGTTGAGCGACTGATGCAGCTGATGGGCTTGCAAGCGATTACTCCAGGGCCGCATACGAGTGTCCCCAACCCGGAGCATCCCGTGTTTCCTTATCTGCTGAAAGGAGTTGCCATTGAGCGAAAGAATCAAGTCTGGAGTGCTGACATCACCTACATCCCCATGCAGCGCGGCTTTCTGTATCTGGTGGCAGTGATTGACTGGTGGAGCCGATTCGTATTGGCTTGGGAACTGTCAAATTCCATGGACAGTTCGTTTTGCGTGGACGCACTGAGCAAGGCATTGCGCATCTCCACGCCAGAGATGTTCAATACGGACCAGGGAGCGCAATTCACGAGCCGTGAATTTACCGGCGTTTTGCAGAGCAAGGGCATTGCAATCAGCATGGACGGCAAAGGCCGTGCAATCGACAACGTATTTATCGAGCGGTTGTGGTGGACGGTGAAATACGAGGATGTTTACCCCAAGGCGTATTCTGATGGAATCGAGCTATACCATGGGCTTACGCGCTATTTTCGGTATTACAACGAAGAGCGCGGACATTCGTCGTTGGACAAAAGAACTCCCGCTGCCGTATACAGAGGCAACCTGAATGTTCATTGACTTGGCTCGCAGCCGTTGCTCCGCTCCGCCCTCGGCCCTTCGGGCCGCCCCTGCGGGGACGGGCTACGCTCCACAACGGCTGCGGCGAACCGCCTCCACGGAGGCACAAACTCGGACGCAGGACTCCACCTTAAAATGGCCGATCAGTGGTCCGAAGAACCGAGGCCACTTCTCTCGTTGGTAAATGCGATCCACTCCCGGCTCGCCTTTTTATTGAACTCAGGAGACTTCATCGGCTCCCAAATCAATGAGCCAAAACCCGCTCCTCGCCTAGCTGAGCGTAAGTCTTTTTCAAAGATGGGCCTGGCCTTGGGCGTTCCGACGAAGATGACGGGCAATCCAATGGTGTTTACTAGCGTGACGAAAAAGTTCAGCATTTTGTCGACGCCACCTGCTCGTCTTCGGTCAAGGTGCTGTATCTCATCGATGACCAGCACACCAACGGCATGCGCATTAGCCACCTGGCTCATCATTGCCAGAAGTTGCTCAATGCCGAGTCGCTTGCCGGCGATTTTCGTTTCATAATCAGTATGGAGAATACGGTCTAATGCCCTGAAAAATTGTATGCACAAATTCTTCAATGTACCGTCATGGGGGCAATCAATTTTAAGGTAGGTTATCTGAGTAAAGTTGTAATCTTCATGGTAAATGACCTGAGGGTAGGTTGCGAATATCCGTGTGATAGTCGTGCTTTTGCCACTGCCGGAACAACCAATCAGGGAAAGGCTGGAGGCCGTTGATTGGGCATGTGCGAATCGGTTCACCTCCAGATCGCCTTTCATCACTCGCTCATAACCATTCTGCAAATGAGTGTTCAGGGAACCATCAGCCAAGTTCCTTCCCACATACCCTCTCCTGATCATAATTGAGATTTTTTCTTCCAACTGGACATGAGCGGAAAGCGGTTGAAAGAAATCATCAAGCAGCGAGGAAATGATATGCGCTCGTTCGCGGCCGCCAGCATATATCGACTGAGGATCGAAGTGGACATTACCAGCCAGGCCTTCTCGGACTTGCCTTGTGTCCATCAAGGGCGGTAGGGCTTCGATAAGGGGATTGCCCTGGTGTTGCGGCACAGGGGATTCCCGGTATACAGCCCGTACCATGTTTTGGGGAAGAGCCATCTAGCTATCCTCACTGTCGAAGAGTTCATCAATCAGATCTGGGTATTCATAATCCTCGACCACATTACCTTTGAAAGGAATGGTCTTCGCGTTTGTGGCAGGCTCTCTTGGTTTATCTTTTTGGCTCCGCTGCTGCCGCTCTCTCTTCTTTTCATTCTCCCTATTGGAACGGATACCCCGAACACGCTCTGCATCGCTTCTATGGTGAGTTTTGGGTGCCAGGCTGTCCACCTCAATGATTTTTTCATTGAGATATTCTTCAAATTGCCTTTTCTCCTCAGTCTGGCGCTGCCGGCTCTCGGCATTTTTTCTCTTTTGCTTTTTCTTCCTTCGCCAAACATCCCAGAATGAGGCCCCGGCGAATTCCCTGGAGCGAGGTGTGAGATTGCACGTCCAATATTCACTCGTTCCCTTTGAAGGGAAAAGATAAATGATATCGGCAGAGGCAGGATCATATGCTGCCTCCAATCCAACAGGTCTTCTCGTTTTCTGTGAACGATGGAGCAGGCCGCTTTCGACAATCTCGGCGCATGTGTAGTAGACGCCGAAAACCGATATTCCCAAATCAGAAATGGACGCTTTAGCCCTTGGGAGCAAGCTGATACGGATTGCTTCTTCGGAAGCGACTCTCAACCTGCCCGTCCGGTGTTGGATCCCCCAATTCCAAATGGAAAGCGGGGTCATTTCCAAATCGTCGGGCATGTCTATTTCGCGATCATACTTTTCCAGTACATCGAATCGATTGTGCATCAAGATTGAACGAAGGATGATTTCTTTGAATTCCCGAATGGTGAACTTGGCATCAAGGCGATAATCACGCCCACCTCTTTTTTTGATAGTGGTTTCTTCGACTGCCCCGGGTGCATATTTCTTAAAGTCAGCCTGGACAGTCCTGAAGCTACGCTCGACAATGCCTTTGGCGTCCCCTCGGTAGGGAGGAGTGTTCTCGACCCGAACGGAGAAACTGCTTTCTAAGGATTCAATTTGGTGCCCCAGCAGTTCTCCTCTGTCGGCCAGAATTGCATTCGGTAAACCGACTGTTGGCCAATCCTCTTCCCGGATATCAACGCCATACTCAGAGCAGAGCTGCACTTTGTCTGTCATGGCCATGGTGAGTGCTTGGATAGCGGCAACATACGAAGCATTTTCAAGGCCGACATAGAAGCCTGCTATCATGCGGCTGAATACGTCTTTGACGAAATAGATGACAGGGCGACCTACAATGTCGCGCCGTTCGCTGTCGGAAAGTACATAGATATCAGCTATGGTTGCGTCTATCTCATAGCGAGAGCCCGGCCCAAGGGCGTGTGCAGTCGCAGTCGAGGAAAGCTGCCTGACGTCCTTGTCGTATTTAATTCGACGTGTCCGTTTTTTGATCTTTTTCGTAAGACTGTATTCTCGATTGTAGAAGTGCTGCAATTGCCACTTCGTGGGGAGCTCAGAGTCTTCTGCGTCCGGGAAGTAGTTTTTGAAAAGCGTGACGAATCGCCTATAAACGTATGGTAAATCGTTGCCTTTGTCGGTCAGGAAATGCTTGTCGATCGCTATCCTGAAGAGGCGTTCCGTCTCTTCATCAATGAGTGCTCCGATTCCAGGGCTGACAGTTCGAGGACGGCCAAGTTTCTTGCCGTTCGTTTTGCGCTTTTTCCCTTTGCCCCCTGAATTCTTGTAGTGCGGCAATAAGGCGTTGGGAGTTTGTCCTCGTTGCCAATAGCGGCGAAGCAACTTGTAGAGATTGGATTTAGACACTCCACGAGACGTTACCAAGTCATTGATCTTTGTTCCTCGAACTTTGGGATCATAAAAGAGTGGGGCACTGACTATCGCACGAACAAGTTCGTAGTTCTTGTCCCGTTTGACTTGCGCTATGCTTCCTTTTTCTGGGGCAGCAAAGGCGAGCGCTTCATATGGATCTTTTGCTCGGACGAGTGCTTCATCATCCATGGCTCTTTGTAGATCACGGAAAAACACAACCACCGGCAGTGCCTTCGAACCCTGAACATCAATCCATACTACTTGCTCGTCGTCCAGTGACAACACCCTGAGCAACTTGCCCTCGTATTGGAGGACCTCATTGATTTTGAACATGAAGGACCTCCTCAATGTCATTCGCATCTATCGTCACAAAGTCGGCTGGGGTCAGTTTGCGGAAAGGTGTGTGTAGGTCGAAGGCGTAAATGCGATGGGCAAGCAGGTGCCGAATTTCTAATAAGGACTGTCCGGCAGGAAGGGCATAGGCAACATCGAGCGATTTGGCGATGTCTATGATCGTTTCTTGAGGTTGTTCGGAAAAGTGGTGGTTGTACATCTTGATACGATGCGCCATGTCGATTTCCTGAATGGCATCGCTTTGGGAGGAATAAAGCCAATCAATGTTTTGAGATACTGTTGAAGGGATATCCTTCTCGGTAATCAGAAACCATGGGACTTCCTTTGTCTCCCAATAGCGACGTTCCAGTTCGAGCTTTTCAATCGTCCGGGGTTTATCAAGGTCTTCATACCGTTTAACCTGCAATGCGAATCGGGGAAGGGTGGAGTCAGAAGTATCTACCAAGAGGTCCGAGGTCATGTACTGATCGACACCTCTCACCGACGGGTGGGGTATTCCGCATTGCCCAGCAATTTCAAGCGTTAAATCTCGCTGCAATGGAAATTGCTCTCGAACATCAAGAGTCGCTTGCTGCCATTCAAGTATGAAAAAGACAGCAAGCTCTAGATCTGAGAGCAGGTGATGGATTCTTTGGGATTTGTGTCCGAAGATTCGATGAGAGCGTCCCCTGGAAGAAACATCTCTCACTGTCAGCCATGGCCTGTAGTCGCGTTCCCTGCCGGAACCACGTCCTTCTTTGATCCACCGCTGAAACGTTGTCTCCGAATGGGAGTACTTCTTCTTAGCCATGAATAAAGCCGCTCCTGGTTGTTTCCATTTTCAGGAATACCAGAAGCGGCCTCAGTTCTCAACTTTATTACTTAGTTCTCAACTCTATTCTTCAGTTCTCAACTTTATTACTCTCCCACATTTCGAATTCTGGAACGAAACTAGAATTAACAGCAGGGGAGAAAATATAAGGAACGTGAGTGCGTACACTTTGCGTACAGTTGTCAATCCAACCAAACAAAGAAAAGCCCCACAATGACATAAGTCTTTGTGGGGTTTGACTATCCGTGGAGCCAGAAATCGGAATTGAACCGACGACCTACTGATTACGAAGAAAATGTCTGGAAAATAAGTGTTGAAATAATTGAACTTATTTTGCAAGTTTTTGTATACCGGGGCAAAAAGGCGTATCCTGGTATACACTCGGTATACCAAGGAAAAATACATGGTTTTTGGGCGTTTACTTTTGATTTTCTGATTTGCTATGCTTGATGGTTTGTCCAGAATTTGCGTGTTTCTAGGCGGTTAGAAGGAGGACTTGCTGATTGTTGATCAGTACGTCGTCCTTTATGCGCCTATCCCCATAGTGCGCTGATAGGGACCGCAAACATATCCTCACCAAATGGAACGACCTCCGTACCGCCATACAGCACCACGCCCGATTGGAATTTGTCCCCAATGTCTTCCTTCAACGCTTTCAGCCCACGGAAGTGCTTCGGTGCGACTTGTGCGGAGTGCTTGATTTCCACGCATGCGATCTCGCCGGACGGCTTTTCCAGAATGAGGTCTACCTCAAGGCCTGCATGAGTGCGGAAGTGATAAGGGGTGGCTGAAACATTACTCCACGTCAGGTGCTTGAGTATTTCGTTGACCACGAAGGTTTCAAGGAGTTGGCCTGCGAGTTCCGGCGTGTTTGCCAGCCTATCAGCGTCTGCTCCCATGAGGTAGGCCGCAAGTCCGCAGTCCACCATATAAAGCTTAGGGGACTTGACGAGACGTTTGCCGAGGTTGGGAGCCCAAGCTGGCAAGAAGTGGATGAGAAAGACCTTCTCAAGAAGGTCCATGTATCGGCCCAGCGTTGCATTCGGCACTTGTAGCGTCCTGGATACCTCGGACTGGTTGAGTTGGCTTGATGTGCGCGTTGCGAGCAGGCGTACCAATCTGAGCATGGTGGCTGTCTCTTGGACACGGGCGATATCGCGGATGTCTCGCTCAACGATGGTTGTCAGGTAAGAATCGAACCACGCGCTTCTTCGTTTATGCGTTTTACGCGCCATGGCTTCCGGGTATCCTCCTGCTATCAAGAGGGCTGGCAGGTCGTATTCTTCGGCGGCACCTTGCTGCGCGAAGTCTTTGTCGAACAGAGCTTGCACGAAATCAGTCTTTCGCTCATGAATCTCGGCCTGAGAGAGCGGCCACAAAGTCTGTATTTCCATTCGTCCAGCAAGGGAGTCGCTCACAAGAGGGAGTGTCAGGAGGTTGGCAGAGCCGGTCAGCAGGAATTGTCCCGCCTTGCGATCGGCATCGACAGCCTCTTTGATCGCCAGCAGTAATTCTGGCACTCGCTGAACTTCGTCGATGATCAGAGGCCTTGGTTGACCTGTGATGAATGCCGTAGGATCGCCGCCAGCCAATGCTAGAGCCGTGGCGTTGTCCAAGGTGACGTATTTGGCTTCGAACGTGTCGGCGAGCAGGTCCTTGACCAGAGTGCTCTTGCCTACCTGCCGCGCTCCGCGCAGGAAGAGAACGGGTGAGTCGGCCAGTGCCTCAAGGAGTTCTTGGGTGATATTTCGTCTAATCATGGTAAAATATTTACCACTAAATGGTAAAATTTCAACCTAAATTTTAATGTCAAATTCCGAACTCATTCTATGGGGTGTGACTAAGTTTGTACACTCTGGGGCTGTCCATATTAAAAACGCTGCTCGGTGATCCATCTATGTGCCCTGGTTTTCGTACTACTCATTAAGTAGCAGTTCAGACATTCCGTCCAGCTTGGCTTTCACTGATTTCCATTCCGGTATCAACTCGGCTAGGAGGCGGTAAAATCTTGGACTGTGGTTGTGCTCCTGTAGATGACACAGCTCATGGAGCAGTACGTATTCGATGCACTCCCTTGGAGCTTTAACGAGATGAGGGTTGATTGATAGTACCCCCTTGGGAGAGCAGCTGCCCCATTGCTTTTTCATCGTCAGCAGTCGCCATTCGGGTGTCTCTGCCAACCAAAAGACTCTAGAAGTGATGTCTATCAGTCGCCGTGCGAAATAGTCCTTGGCCCTTGTTCGATACCAATCCCATAACAGCTTGCGAACGTGGGCAGGGCTGACATCTTCCGCTTCTACCATGATTTTACCTCGGTGGAGTTTGACTGATCCTTTTACTCCTTCCGTAGACAACACCTTGAGCTGGTATCTGCGGCCTTGATAGTAATAGCTTTCTCCGCTGACGTACTCACGAGGGAGGACATGCTCGCGCAGATCATGGGCCTGTTTAATGTGTCCCATCACCCACCGAGCACGTTTCTGGACAGCTTTTTTGATCTCAACAAGTTCGGCTCCCATCGGAGCATCCACCTGAACCGATCCGTCAGGATGGACATGGATAGCTACCTTAGTCTCCCTGTCCGGTACATGGCAGACTTGATAACGGATACGATCGTCACCGTATGATATGGATTGCATGAGCTTTCTATCTGTTCCCATTGGACAAACGGACTCGCGTTATTTGGATGATGTGTTCAATGACATCTTTCGCTTTATCCAACCCGATGAGCTTGAACAGGCTTGGCAAGATTCCGGCCTTGATGGAGGACTCCATTGATTGCGGATTCAGCGAATGCTCTGCCACAGCATTACCGACAATTGAATCGATAGTGATGGCTTCCTCGATGAGTTTTTGTTCTTCTTCCAGTTCAATGGTTTGGAAATGGTCTTCACCAAGGATAAGCCGGAAGGTGCCATAATATGCTTTCGCTGTTTCGCTTTCATCGAGTTCTTTGGGGATACCCAGGCCCGAACGTCTCTTTACTTGTGCTTCAAACTCTTCAAAAAGTTCGAACTGCTTGTTGGGATGGTCAAACATCTTCTCGGCCTGTGCAATTGCTTCACGCAGCAGCTCAGAGAACACCTTTTGGGCATACGGATCATCCCCAAGCTCTTGTTCAATGGTCTTTTTGACCCGTGTGCGGATGATGTCTGTTTCGTTGCGGGTTTTTTCCTTGGTCCAGTTCTTTGGGTCATCGTCTTTGCTCATATCATCAACGAGAATGACTCCTTCGGACTCCTGGATGGAATCGCCTACAACGTGCTTATCCACGAGGCGGCGAATCTGTTCTTCGTATGCGCTGTAGTCAACGGTTTCCTGAGCATCCTGCCTGACGATCTTTCTCAAGTTGGTGAAGAAACGAAGGTCTGCTTTGTATCGTGAAATATCCTTTTCACTGAAGCTGCCATCTTCGTAAAAGGAGCGGGAGGCTAGGGCCACCTTCAAGCATAGCCCATACTCTGTGAGAGCTTGGTAGAAGTCCTCACGAACTTTTTGGCGGGTGTCTGTGGTGACTCCATCTTCTTCCTCGATGAACTGAGGGATAAGTACCTGTCGGTATTGCTCCAGGTCCTGCTTGTTTTGCACATCCTTAAAAATGCCCCAAAGACGTTCGTTGAGCATGGGCAACTTTTTATACTCGGTCCCGACCTGCTGGTAGAGTCCGTCGATGTCGTCCACGTCAAACCCGCCTTGGGTGCGTTCCTGCAAGTCCTGATATTGCTTCAGCGTGGTATCCAGTTCTTTGAGGATGCCCCGGTAGTCGATGAGAAGTCCGAAGTCCTTGGCTTCATGGAGGCGGTTCACACGGGCGATAGCCTGAAGCAGATTATGCTCCTTCAGTGGCTTGTCGATGTAGAGGACAGTGTTTTTCGGTTCATCAAATCCTGTGAGTAGCTTGTCCACCACGATCAGGATATCGACACCTTCGTCTGTACCAAATGCCTCGATAGTCTCTCGTTCGTATTGCTCGGCATTGGCAGCATTGCCCACGGTGTCTTTGAACCACTGCTGGATTTCCGGCAGATTTGATTCGTTGACATCTGAATGGCCTTCCCGTGTGTCTGGCGGTGATATTATCACCGCGCTGGATACGAGTCCTGTTTCGTCCAGATACTTCTTGAAACGGATCGCTGAGAGTTTTGAGTCTGTAGCCAACTGACCTTTCAGGCCCATACCGAGTGCTTTTATGTTGTCTGCAAAATGGGTCGCAATATCCCAGGCAATGAGTTCGATACGATTCTCAGAGCCATACACAGCACCCTTGTTGGCGAACTTCTTTTTGAGGTCCGTTCGCTGCTCGTCAGTGAGTCGGGCGGTGATCTTTTCGAACCAATTGTCGATGGCTGATTCGTTTACATCCAGTTCGGGGCGGCGTTCTTCATAGAGCAGTGGGGTAACGGTCCCATCTTCAACTGCTCGTTGCATCGTGTACGAGTGGATTATGCGGCCAAACTTGTTCTCCGTTTTGTCTCCCTTCAGAAGCGGTGTGCCTGTGAATGCGATATATGAGGCATTAGGAAGAACCGTGCGCATCCGTTCGAATGTCTCGCCGCCAGTGCTGCGGTGGCCCTCGTCAATCAAGACGATGATTTTGTCGCTTGGGTTGTAGCACTCAGACAGCTTGGAAGCGGTGCTGAACTTGTCGATAATGGTGAAGATGATCCGATCAGTGCCTTTGCCTATACGCTTGGCAAGGTCTCGGCCCGAACGAACCTTTGCTTTAGCTCCTTCCTTCTTGGCTGCAACGGCTGAACCATATGCACCGCCGGAAAGGAAGGTTTTGGAAAGCTGTTTCTCAAGGTCCACCCGGTCTGTTACGATAATCACCCGGCAGTCTCGGAGTTCGGGTTCTAGGAGAAGAGCTTTACTCAGAAAGACCATGGTAAACGATTTGCCGGATCCGGTAGTGTGCCAGATAACACCGCCTTCACGACCTCCCTTGTCATCCAGTTCCTTCACCCGCTCCAGCATGGACTTGATACCAAATGCTTGTTGATACCGGGCCACGATTTTGCCGACACGCTTATCAAAGATGATGAAGTATTTGATCATCTCAAGCAGTCGGTCTTTCTTCAACAGACTGATGAGCAACCTATCCTGATCTGTAGGCAGCACATCCTGTGACCAGAGTGATTCAAAATAAATCCTCATCTTGGCGGGGCGGTCAGTGAAGATAGCGTCCTTGGCTACGTCCGACAGAGGTGTGTTTTTTACTTCATGGAATACAGCGTCATCCAGTTCCTCTTCACGCCATGTGGCCCAGAACTTCTTCGGGGTCATGGTCGTCCCGTAGCGTCCTTCGGTGTTGCTGATAGCCAGCAAAAGCTGTGCGTAGCAGAAGAGCTGCGGTATCTCGTCCTTCTTCTGGTTGCGGATGGACTGACTTACACCTTCGTCCAGCATGGACTTATTCGGGTTGCCGGATTCGGGCCGCTTTGCCTCAATGACCACCAGCGGAATACCATTCACGAAACACACAAGGTCGGGGATGCGTTTATGGGTACCGCCGGATGAGATGACTTCCATTTCTTCTGTCACGGTGAACAGGTTGTTCTCTGGATTGTTCCAATCGATGATCGGGATGGTCGGTTGCACCGCCTTACCGTTGATGAATTCTTTTACAGTGATCCCAAGTGTCAGCTTGTCGTAAATGCGTTCGTTAGCGGTGAGTAGTCCTTCATTCAGTCCCGGCGAAGACAGTTCCCGGATGATTTGCTCGATGGCGTTAGGGGATAGGTGGTGCCGTTCTCCGTTCCAATCAAATTGACGGGCCTGGAGGAACCTTACCAGTTCATCCTTAAGCAACACTTCTCGGTTTGACCCGCGCTTGCTCATGCATTCGGTTGGGGAAACGTATGTCCAGCCAAGGTTGGTGAGAATTTGGAGGGCTGGTATCTTTGCGCTGTATTCTTCTCTGGTTTCGGGTGTCTGGTGCATTGTTTGATCCTATGTTGAAGAGGAGGGCTCTTCCTCTGGAGTGACTTTCTCAGTGGATAGTTCAAGAAATGTATCGGAGT
Source organism: Pseudodesulfovibrio profundus (assembly GCF_900217235.1). Taxonomy (NCBI): domain Bacteria; kingdom Pseudomonadati; phylum Thermodesulfobacteriota; class Desulfovibrionia; order Desulfovibrionales; family Desulfovibrionaceae; genus Pseudodesulfovibrio; species Pseudodesulfovibrio profundus. The sequence goes on from NZ_LT907975.1 coordinate 3,731,151, forward strand.
AGCACTCAACTAATGATTTTAGGATTTGGAATTCGTGAGAATCCAGAATGTCCACATCAGTGCCAACATCAGCTTTAATGACAGATTGAGCACTTCTTAATCGACCCAGCATAGGCTCTATAATGCTGCGATTGTGTTCAAGGTAAGCGTGTATGTCCTGCTCGGAAGAAGCCAGCCTATAACCTTTACTTTTCCCTGATAAGACTATTCCAGCATCACGGATTTTGCCGATAATTTTAGAGCGAAATGTGGGCTCTTTAGGTTTGTCAAAACCCAGGTTCTCCAGATGACTCCTTAACTGTGACGCGGACAAAGAGTCTTTACTGTCACAGTCGAAAAACTGATGAAAAAGTAGCTTCTGCACAACTGCACTTTGCATCCTGCAAAACTCGTCTCCAGCGGTTTTGTTGTCTTCGACAAAATCAATGGCGCGATTTCTCACCGAGTCCAGTAGCGCATCGTCCTGTCCACAGATGCCAGACTCACCCCTTTCCCTGCGTCTTATAGGCCAAGCCTCAATGTGCAATTCCTTGGGCCGAAGAATCTTTCTGAATTGTTCCGAATGTGATCCTTTCTTGGTGTCGATGAAGCAATATCCCAGTGTTCCTGTGATGAGGTCTGCGAGCTGAAGCAGTGGCGTTTCCGCACTATCCCCAAAGTCATGGGTGAAGCTCGACATCAGGTTTAGCATTTTGCCTTTCAGATACCCCTCGTAGCTTGCCATATAGTCTTGTCCGCCAATGGTGTCAGCGATGACATGGAGGCTACTAAATTCGCTAGATACTCGTTCGTAGAGCATCCTGTTGATGTACTTATAGTAGCTCTTCTTGTGTTGCAGTCCTGATTCGCGGAAGATGAGGTCCTTGTTGATGATAAGAGCATAGTAGCTGAAATCCAGGTCTTTTACTTCCTGGAGAAACCTTAAGCGTCTATCGTGGTTTTTGCCGATCCTACTACTTTTGATCTCCGCACCACCACAAAGCCTTTTGGACATGTCTAGCAGCACGTTGGAAAGCTTCTCGTTGTCACTTTCTTTGACCAGAACGGCAGTGCAGATAAACAGATTCGACTCCCCGTTCGTGGAGGTGTCGAGGACGTTGGTACCTGTTTCGTCAACATAGGCGATATACTTGGTGGGAGTGCTCATGGGGTGTACTAGACCTCCACTCGCCGTTTGCCGGTGAGGAGTTGCTGCATCAGAGCTTGCTTTTCATGGGTAGCAAAGGCTTTTTGATCATGTAGTGCTTGGAGCATAGAGGTGTTAGCGTCGAGCACGGTACAAATTGCTTTTTGTTCTTCAAGTGGTGGCAAATCTATCTGATATGCTTTGATAAAGTCTGTAGGAACTCGGCGTTGTCCTGCGGACCCTTGCATGTTTGCTTCACCACGAAATCTGAACTCGTAACTTTTTGTGATGTAATAGATAAATCGTGGATGAAGTGCTTGCTTGCCCCGGATGACGTGAAATTCCGTCGTACCAAACCCAACACCGTTAACGAGTCCCGTAGCCTGAGCACCTTTGCCGTTCTCAAAGCAAGGTGTAATTTTAGCTACTAAGACATCATCCTCGGCGAATGCAGAGAACCCCTTAGAAACATCATCATAATTTCGGGTGGCAAGGGAGATTATTTGCGCACTCTCTGATACTGCGTCCATTGGGATGAAGGAAACAAGTCCGTCTGATGGCTTTGCAGATTTCTTCGGGTTAATCTGTGCAACTTTGCCCAGCCGCACCTCCTTCCACTCCCCACTGAACCCCGGCAGACGCTTCTTGCCCGTCAGCAGTTGCTGCATGAGCGCCTTTTTCTGCTGCTGGCTGTTCTCGATCAGCTTGTCCACCGTCTCAATCGCCTTGTCCCAGGTGGACAGGATGCGGGCGATCTTCTTTTGCTCAGAGAGGGGGGGAGTTGGAATAACAACACGTCCAAACTCTTTTTGTCCTAGCGTTTTGTTTCTCCCGGCTCCTCCAGGAGAGGCAATGCCTAGCAAATACTTTCCCTTAGGTGAGAGAAAATAGCGATGCAGATAATCCACACAAGCGACATCTTCCTTTGCTTGATATTGTGGGAATCTGTGCGAAGCTATGAACCCCTCTTCAGCATTAGATGTCTTAGCTACAGCCTGCTCCCAAGCAAATACAATATTTAAGGTGAAACATCCTGGGATTACTTCGAATACTCTTTTGTTGCCTAAGGTTTTACCTCTGACAGGTTCTTTGTGAAATATTCCTTTTCCATGGGAGCGGATGCCAATTTCTCTATAGAGCTGATCCGACTCTACCTGAACTGGAGTTCGCACTTGTTCCAGCAAATCCTCAACTTTTAGGAGAGCCCACCCATTAGGCGTCATAGCCAAGCTCCTTGAGGTGGCCCGCCATCTGAGCTTCCAGCTTCTCCAAATCGGCTTTCAGCACATTCCGTTCCGCAAGCACTGCGTTAAGATCAATCTCCTCTTCCTCCTCGAAAGTATCCACGTAGCGAGGAAGATTAAGGTTGAAATCATTCTCCACAATTTCATCATAACTCGCCAAATAAGAGTACTTATCTAGGCTCTCACGTGTCTTTCCTGTTGCCAGTATTTTTTCAATGTCTTCGGAGCGTAAAATATTCTGGTTGGTTCCTTCTTGATATTCTTGGGACGCATCAATAAACAATATATTTGTGTCCTTTTTATCCTTGCGGAATACGAGGATTGCGGCAGGAATACCTGTCCCATAAAAAAGCTTTGCTGGCAGCCCGATCACCATATCCAGGAGGTTCTCTTCGATCAGTTGTTTGCGGATTTTTCCCTCAGCAGCAGCGCGGAAGAGTACGCCGTGAGGAACAACCACACCCATGCGCCCACTGCCCGGTTTCAACGTCTCAATCATGTGGAGGATGAACGCATAATCGCCCTTGGTCTTGGGCGGTATGCCACGCCGGAATCGACCGAATCGATCACTGTCAGCAGACTCATGACCCCACTTCGCCAGCGAGAAAGGCGGGTTCGCCACAACGATGTCGAAATGCTTGAGCTGATCGTCCCCATCCAGCAGAAGCGGATTGCGGAGGGTGTCACCCCATTCGATCTTGTGGTTGTCCTCGCCGTGCAGGAACATATTCATCTTTGCCAACGCCCAAGTAGAACCGATGGCTTCCTGCCCGAACAGCGCGTACTTCTTGGAGTCGAAATGCTCTTTGACTTGCCGTCCGCATTTCATGAGCAAAGACCCGGAACCACAAGCCGGATCGCATATTTCATCACCCTCCTGGGGCGTGACCAACTGAGCGATAAGCTGCGACACTTCCGGCGGCGTATAGAACTCGCCAGCCTTTTTCCCAGACGTTGCAGCAAAATGCTTAATAAGGAATTCGTATGCGTTGCCGATGATGTCCAGATTGCCGATGCGTGAGGGGCGGAGGTTCAGTTCAGGCTTGTTGAAGTCCTCCAGCATGTGCCGCAGGATGTCGTTCTTCTGCTTGTCGTCGCCGAGCTTGGTGGAGTTAAAGCTGATGTCCTGGAACACATCGTTTAGCTTGCCCATATTCGCTTCTTCAATCCCATGCAGAGCCTTATCGATACGCTCGCCATTGCCCGGCTCGAAACGCCTATCAAAGAGGTAGTAGAAGCTGGATTCCTTGGGCAGCAGGAACCGCTCGTTCTTCATCATTTCCTCGATGAGTTCTGGGCTGTCGCCGAAATCCGCTTTGTATTTGTCATAATGATCCCGCCAGACATCACTGATGTACTTGAGGAACAGCATGGTCAGGACGTAATCCTTGTACGCGCTTGCATCGACCACACCTCGGAAGGTGTCACAAGCATCCCATACAGCGTCATTGACTTCTTTTTGGCTGACTTTGTTTGTCATTATTTTTCTCCAGAAAATATGTTGTTAGATACAGCTGTCATCATTTGGGTTCGATTGGATATGAGCTTGTTGTAGGTTTCAAGCTCTTTTTCATAGCACTCTACAAGGCGAACGACCTGGGCCTGCTTTTCCATTGAAGGTATGGTGATTACTAGCCCTTCCAAGGCTTTTTTGGTGACGTTGCGCTGGACTGTACCACCACAATGCTCAGCGATATATCGCTTTGTTTGTTCCTGATTTAGTTGCCACATTAAGAATTTGGGGATGAGCTTGGTCTTGTCTCGTATCTTAAGCTGGAAAAAAACTGGTGAGCACACAACATCCTCAGCGATTCCTTCCATGGATATGGCAACGTTTTTATTGCCACGTGCTAAAAAAAGGATGTCATCACTCTCAATAAGGTTTGGTGCTTTTTTCCCCGTCAACATTGACCGGCTAATGTCCGTCCAATTGACCTGGTTGCGCTCGTTGATGTCCTTTATCTGCACCACCTGAACTTCGCCGTCAGGCTGCTCCTTGATCTTCCCACGATATGGGTAGCCAGGATTGATTTGGACACAATCAATTAAAGTCTTTTCCATCATTATCCTCATTCAAAGAAGGGGGAGAGAACCTCCCCCATTTCTACTATGTGACTACTGTTAGCCCCAGACACTAGCTGAACTGGAACTGTAGTAATGAACCTTCAGGGAACCATAGGCCCGGTTGCTTGAAAGCCGATTTGCCCGAGCGATGATTCTTTGGTTGTGGTCCGCGTTGGGATCACCATGGATGCCGACGAAAACCTGCTGCACCTTGCCTCGCTCAATGCGTTGCAAGATATGCTCGTCATTAGGAGCCAGCGACAAGCCGTGGATAAACAAAGAACCGCCGATAGACGAAAAGCTCCGCAGGGCTTTATGCAAATAACCGCTATGAGAAATTTTGGTCATTTTCTTTTCGGTTGAGCCTTCAGAGACGAACAGCGGGAATGCACCATCGCTGATAGCTTTTCGGGATTGCTCCACAAGGGGGATGTCGGTCCTGTTCCAAGTGTACTTACGCAGCTGGTGTCCGGCATCAAAGAGGTGGAGTGCGCCGTGCAAGTAATGAACGTTTTGCCCGTGGGCATTACCGTTATCCCATACAACGTATTCAGCGTCTTCGTCTGCCGGGTCGCTTCTGAATCCATCATCGAAGTTGATCAGATTTTGATCCTTGGCATTCATCAAGGTCCAATACAACAGAATGTCATAGTTGAGAGTGTAAATACTCCCACTGTCCAGGAAGGGCTTCAGAAATCGCGTGCATGAAGCGTACTGATCTTCAGTGATGGAATAAGGTCGAGGCGGGTGGTTGCCCGCAATTGTCTCAACAAGAATTTCCTTCAAACGAAGGGCGTCCGCCTTCATTTGCTCTTTGGTTTGCTCCTGGCTCGGGAGATAGCACGTAAGAATCTGGGCAGCCTGTTCCAGCGTATATACGACTTGCTCAAAGTCCGTGGTGTCCAGCCGCTCAAAAACCTTTTGCACTTCAGGGTGTGCCGAGAAGTTTGCTTTAGAAAAAAGCGAGTTATACGTGAAAATGTCAGGCTTCAGAGCGATACTAAAACCGTTACCCAACAAGAGGTGGGTTTTGCCCTTAGTTCCTTTTGCGATAGCAAGTGCTGCTTCAAAATCAATCAAATCCATAAATTCTCCTAAAAATAAGTACCTATGGACCATCTTGAACAATGTGGACTTTTTAGGTAAAGATTACCTCAGAGATCAAGACCACTATGAGCTTGCGATGGACCATGTTCTGGCAAGCTGGTCTATGAAGGGCTGAATGTTGGCGCACTCGGCCTTTTTTTGCGACCTTCAACTGTCATCGTTCTACCCCTAGCCCTTAGGCGGGTAAGGGTCGTTTCCATGGCTGTCAGACTGCCTGATTCGACCGTTTTTCCCGTGAATCTGGAATTCGGTTCCCTGGTTTCGGCTGATTTCGCGTCCGACAGAAATCGCTTCAGCCTGGGTTTCAGTTCGACGAGATGCCTTACTGTCGCCGTCCCTCTTCACCTGCCATCCCCCGTCGGGGTGCCGCATTGCGCGGTGTGTGTCTCGGGTCATAAAGACCTTCCTCTGCTTCGCTGTTTTTTGGTATTGTTGACTAGCGCGCGAAGCCTTTGCGCTGTCAATAGAAATGAGTAATAATGCATTATGCATCTTGGGTCAAGATGCGTAATGGCAAATTGTGCAAAAAAATGATTGCAAGCTTCGCGACATGTCTTAATGCCGTTGCTGAATGGGGCGGACCAATATTGCGACGGGTATTAAGTGGGGTGGGCGGATTGGCGTTCGTGTCATGGGCTATTTGCCCACAGGCATGGCGGTGTGCTTATGGCTCCACTGAGGGTGAAGCCAGAAGAAGGCTGGTAACTATCCGAATATAGTGCGCTACGCGTAGGTTGACAAAAGTCGCTCCAGGACTTCTGCCTGGATACCTGTTTCGACGTTGCCAGCGTAGCTGCTTGCGCCAGCATACGCCATCTGCTCCAAGCTAAGCTTCTTCCTGGCATCTAGGGCGACGTCCTTGGCTATCTTGTCTGCTTTACCGTTGATCGGGTGAAACTTGTAAAAGCTCCCCTCGTGGAGGTAGTGCAGAGCGTGGCAAATGGCGAACGCTTCGTGGTCCTCGAAGTCGTGACAGGCTGCTGCGATTGCCGTCCTGCCGATCGCCAGTTGCTCGTACATGTCGGGATCGGAGCAGGCGTCCCTGAACACTCCCAGAGCGGCGTCTCGCGCTAAATCTCTCGCTTCTTCGAACGATCCGGCAGGCATGACCGCGTCGATCACGAGCCGTGCGCCCTTGTGCAGCACTTCATGCGCTATCTCATCGCTCGCTGAAGCCAGGGCTTCCAGGAGGAAGCTCCTCATCTCCTTTTCCGTGATCTCGACGTTCTCGTACCCGACGAACCCAAGCAATTCGTCAGCGATGGTGTGGGCGACGTGCCAGACTTCGGCCTCGACTGCTGCCAGGACGTGCTTTGACGTGACGGCGAACGTTGCGCCGAACGATATCGGGCCTCCGTGCTTCCAGGCGTAGCGCAGGGCGTGTTCCTGGTCGGTTTTGTAGCTGTACGCGCAGCCCCTTGCGATGTCTCCGTGGTGGCTCTGCACGGCCTCTATGGCTCTGTTCAGGGCCGGGATGAGGCTGTGTGATGCGGAGAGCAGGGCGCAGTCCCGTGCGTCCTGAGCAGCGGTTAAGCTGGAATGAGATTTGTCCTCGCGCATGATCGGCTGGGCGACCTCCCACATGCGTTCCTGGTACTCCTCGTGCTCAACTTCACCGTGCGCGTAAAGGTGTGCCAGTCGCAGGAGGTCCTTGAGGCCGTCCTGGCTGACTTCAGCGTTCTCCCAGAGGGGCATGACGCGGTATGCGGCGTCTATGGCGAGCAGACGGAGTGTCTTCTCTATGAAACCTTCGTGCTGGTAAGGCACAGCGTCCATTGCATCCAGGCAGGCGTGAAGGCCGAGGCTTTCGAGTATGAACGGGAACGTGGGCAGGGCGTCCTCGGAGTCCGTCAGAAGGTCGAGCTTGGCCTTGGCGGTCGGCTGCATTCCGTCGTTGACGAGCTTGCCTTCCGCGATGGAAAGAAATTTTTTCATGGTCATGTCCTGGATTGGAAGGATGGAGCTTGGGGCAACAAAACAGCACCCAAGCTGTTGGTTGGCTTAAATGTCAGACAGCTTTTCGATGGCTTCTTTCTCGCCGTCGCCGATCAGGTGGTAGTACACCTTGAACAGCATCGCCGGGCCGGAGTGGCCCATGAGGGAGGCGACAGCCTTGATGTCGGCCTTGTTGGCGATAAGGCTGGAGGCGAAGAAGTGACGGAGCTGGTAAGGGACAACCTTCTTGCCGATGCCGGAGTTCTTCACGGCGGTCCTGAACGCCTTGATGTAGCTCTGGACGGGCTTGCCCTTGTACTCGACGATGTGGTCGCACTCTGCCGTGGCCTGCCAGCCCTTGATCTCCTCAAGGAACTCGTCGCGCAGGGGGACGTATCTGTCGCTCCTGGCCGTCTTGGAGCCGCGAATCCTGACGCGCTTGTTGTGGAAGTCCACGTCGCTGTACTTGATCTTGAGCAGTTCTGTCTTGCCGGGACGGCAGCCAGTGTTCAGGATCAGCTTGATCGCTTTGTAGACATGCAGCGGCGAGTGGTCGAGGATGGCCTTGATGTCTTCCGCGTCGACGTTCAGCTCTCGGTGATTCTCGCGCTTCAGCACGCGCTTTCGCCATGCAGCCATCGGATTTTTCTCGATGTACTCGAACTCGACGCCGAAGTTGAATATGACGTTGAGGTAGGTGATGTAGCGGTTGAACGAGTTGGGCGAAAGATCCGCGTACTCAAGTGCCAGCACGTTGAAGTCATCGGCCTTGAGCTTGTGGATCGGCGCGTGGTTCAGGGCAGGCAGATATGAGCTGTTCAGCCTGTTCGCCACTTCCTTGAGGAACTTCCGTTCGCGGCCACGGGCCTTCTCGTGGTCGAGATAGACCTGGCCGAGCTCGTCCAGATAGATGTGGTCCGCTCTGATTTCCTCGCCGCGTTTCTTCATCAGGTTGACTTCGGCGTTACGTTCGTGGGCAGCCTTCTTGGCCTCGGTCCCTTTGCCGAAGTACTCTTTCTTTGGGCTCTTGCGGTGGGCGACACGGTACTGAGCGTACCAGCGTCCGTCTTTGGTGACTCCGACTGACATGCTACACCTCCACTGGGACGAACCCAGACTTGCGAACGCGCAGGGGGTTGTAGAAGTCGCAGGGACAGGCCATGAAGCTGTCCAGGTCCACTTTGCGGTACCGATCCTGGTTGGGGCCGCACTTCGGGATGTCGTAATCCTTTGCGAACTGCCTGAACTTGGAGGTGCTGTAGCCGCAGTACTCGGCTGCCTCGCGTTGGTTGAAGAAGTGCCTTTCGACGGTGATGGGCCTGCTCATTGCTGGTATCCTCCTATTGGAAGTAGTTGATTCGTATGAGGGAACAACTCTTTCAAGTTCAAAATTTTTAAAATTTCCGGGACTGACCCCCTCGACTTCATTAATTTCTCAAACTCCAGGGGCCGAAGTAAACTCGACGAATCAAATCAAATGGAATTTTTCAGGATGCTAACTACTTCCGTGTCGCTGATTCCGAGATAACGCATGGTGACGGCTGGCGAGGCGTGATTGAAGCGCTTGCACAGCACCTCGAATCCGACACCAAAGTGGACGCGCTGCACGTAGCCGAACGTCTTGCGCAGGGTGTGGGCTCCGTAGTTGCCGTCGAGGTCAGCTTCACGACACCAAGTCTTCACCATGCGGTTGACGGACTGGATCGTGAGCGGCTTGTTGTCTCCTTTCTGGGATCGGAACAAGTATGCGTCGTCGCAGAACGAGCCTGACGCGAGGAACCGCGTCAGTGCAGAGTAGACTGAATCGTTGACGGCGAGCACGTTGGTCTTGCCCGTCTTGGACTCCTTTACGGCGATGGTGTCGTCGACGTTCTTGCCGCGCAGGTCGCCAACCTTGAGCCGCAGAAGGTCTCCGCATCGGATGCCGTTGTTGGTCGCGATCACGAAGAGCAACAGGTCACGCGGCTTGCCGTGGAGCATGTCCTTGATGGCAGAGATCGCTTCCAGGGAGCGGATGGGCTCGACGGTGATGGAACTTCCCTTGGGGGGATGATTGTCGTTTCTAGGGCTCATTTCGTAATGTTAAGTATGTGCTTGAATTTTAGTGCATTTTTAACATTCTCATGATGGGCGATTTTGAGGAGTCGATAAGTCTTCAAAATCACAGTCGCTTTTCGGAGAATGTTAACTTTTGCCAAAAACTTAACATTGTCGAGCTGTTATCGTGAACGTGAGATCGAGAAGAAAGATGCGGAAATTCGAAACTTTTTTGGGGAAAAGTGCGGAAAAGCACCCCTGCGGACACAGTGTTCCGATAAATAGTAGCAAGCAGAAGGTGAAGCGGCGGGAGCGATTCAGCCTGGGTGAATTTTTTTCAAGAAATGCAGCAATGAGCATCGCTCATCGGTTGGGTGGGCGTTGCCCACCTCTTCCGGTGAGTGTGGTCATGCGCGTAGCGCACAATGCTTCGTTCAATGAATTCCAATTTGTAATTTGTTAAGTTTGCTGAACGGAAATTCGATCAAGCAAGCCCATGCTCATCAAGTGTGACCCAAGCTGTGTTCCACTCATGGATTTTGCCGTCCATAACGCAAGAAGGGCGTTCGCAGGTCATGCCCACAAACGCCCTTTCTCGATTGTTGTTATCAGAAGCTGGCTACCTGAATTTGTCCACGCTTTCCCTCAGCAATGCTTCGTCTTTGATGCACTCCCTCCAATACTGCGAGCCCATCATCATGTCCTTTCTGAGCTGGCCGACGTTGATCGTTCTCCTTAAGAACGCCACGATCTCTTTCCACGATTTCGCTGAAACCTTGTCGGGCTGTCCGTTGAGAACCTTCGTGAAGTGGGATCGGCTGTAGCCAGACTGCTGCTGGTAGTATGGTGCGCCCATTCGGGCCGACTTGTAGAAGGCGAAGTATGCTCGGGCCTGGGCAAGAAAATCCAGGTCGTCTGCAAGTCTGCGAGTAGCTTTGTACAAGGAATGTCGTTCGTTGTCCTCAATGTGGATGAGGTTGGCGTATGCTTCGGCGGCCTTAACGCTATCTACGCCTTCGACTTCTTTAACGAGGTTGATGGCGTTGCCTGCCCACTCGCAGGCGTGGCACCGTGCTACGCCGTTGTCGTGGTACTCCCTGAACGCGTGCTTGCCGCAGAACGGGCAGACGAGGTTGCCGCCCTTGATGGTCGATTCGAGGCCGAGATCGGCAAAGAGTTCCTGAAAATTGATGCTTTCTAACATAGCATCCTCCTGTATTACATATAGTTATAGAGCCAGAGCTGGGCTTGCGGGCTGTCCGCAAATCTCTCTAGTTCTATTTATGTGGACAGAAAGGATGTTCAGTTCACTGTGTCAGAAGCAAAGCCGTAGATGGCGCAGAGGTCCTTATCAGACGCTGATTCGATGATTTTGTGGAGCTTCTGGACGAGCTCTTTGCGTTCAATTTCGTATTCGTGGGCGCCGCCGAGCAACTCGAAGGTCTCGACCTGCAAAGCTGCCGCAATCTGGCCCAGGTTCTTGATCGAGATGTTGTTGGAGCCCCTTTCGACTTCGCCTAGGTACTTGTCGTTAAGGCCAGCCATTTCTGCGAGCTGGCTCTGCGACAGGCCGTTTTCTTTTCGAAACTCTCGAATGCGTTTTCCGAGCTTGAGAAGGATGTCATTCATAGTTTGCCTCCAAACTATGGATATATCCGGCTTACTTGAATGTGGACCTGATATATATTTACTTTTCTAGATAGGGTGGATATATCGGTGTTTGAGCTTGATAGTTGCAACTTTCGAACAGAAGACAAGGAGAACTCGACATGACGCAAGACACTACGGAGCAAGCAGCAGGGCAGGGACAGCAGAACATCAACGTTAATGTGAGCGCAGGCGGCAGTCGATACATGACTGTGGCCTCCGAGAAGAGTCGGAAGACAGCTCTTGTTCTGTGCGCGGTTGGTGGCATGTTCGGCGTCCATCACTTTTATGTGGGCAGGATAGGCATGGGCATCGCCTACGCGCTGACCTGTGGCCTCTTCGGTATCGGCTGGTTCCTGGACTCCATCAAAATATGGACGGGAAGCTTCAAGGACAACGCAGGCGCGCCGCTTCGTGAGTGGTAGCTTTTGATGTGATGGCTGATGACGTTAGGCCGAGGGTGTTGCCCTCGGCCTTTCCCATGCGACAAAGGCGGGCGCACGGCGCCGGTCTATACCATAGGAGGCATAAACCAATGTGGAAATTAGTGATGGCGTTGGTAATGGTAGTAATAGTGAGCGGAGTCGCTGCTGCGGAGACGTTCACAGGCCTGATCTCTTCTGAGTTCAAGGGCGGCGACAACTTTCAACAGATCGAGATCGACGGGAAGTGGCACATCGTTGGGTGTGGGCCTGACTCTGTCCTGGGCGACGGGCTTAGAGCGTACCTTGACGACCACTGGGATAAGACGGGTAGCGTCAAGGGTGACGCTGTAGATCATCCTCACTGGGGTTTCTGCATCGACAACGTTGCTCTGGCCGAGGTCGAGCCGGAGGCTGCGCAGCCTCCAACATCGTCAAAGCTTGCCGAGTATGACTGGCTTAAGCTGCCGGAGGGACTTGCAGACGATGAGACGAAGATCGTTGAGACGGTTTTCACCGATAACTATTGGGATCCAGCCCTTCGGGCACCGATTCGCTCGTTCCTGGGCTTCTGCAAGTATTTCCACGAGCGCGGCTTCTCCATCAAGGTCGAGTACGATCGTGTAAAAGAGAAGACTCCGACAAAGGTCGGCGACATGCATTACGTCACCGTCAAGATGGTGAATGTCGCTGAAGATATGGCGCTGGAGGTGCCTCTCATGGCGGTCAGTAGCCAGTACATGATCAATGAGATGCGAAAGCAAAACGGGGAATCTGCCGTGAGGGCCAGGGCGATAGTGATGTTCAAATACGTGCTTATTGCCAAAAGCTATAAAGATGACCGTTGGCTGCACATGGATGGGGTCGGTTGGCTCAATATCATAAGATCTGTCATCAATGAAGGGTACGTGCAAGAAGGCTAGTTGATGGTTGGCGAAAAGAGAAAAGGCGTCCAGGTAGTGACCTGGACGCCTTTTCTGTTGTTAGTCGTCGGCTTGCGCTGCTGCGATCTCGTCCTGGAAGAATGAGTCGTTGCTGTTGATGCTGAAGTGTTGGTTCTTCTCTGGGCTTAACTCGTCCTCGAAGAAGGCGGGGATTTCTTCGACAGGAGCAGGTCGCCTTTCTTCCTCGAAGAAAGGGTCGTGGCTTTCGTCAGGAGCGGGCCGCATCTCTTCTTCGAAGAAGGGATCGTCAAAGCTGATGTAGCATTTCTCCCCGCTGGATTTTTCTCGCTTAAATCTGGCTATGTTACTGGCCAGTATTTCTTTCAGGTTCTTGTGCTTACTCCCTTCAGGGAAGACGTCGTCAGCAACAACTTCACTGCCTCTAAGGTGACCTGCATGTTCAATATCCTCGTCATTGTCTGAAATAGGTTGGAAGTCGTCCCAGGGCACCTCGCATCTTTCGACATGAGATTCGAATATCTCCCGAGCCCATTCAAGACTGGCTATAAAGTAACAGCGTTGCCTTTTGTGAGTCGTGTAGTGAGATTCTCCGAAGAAGGACTTCAGGAACTGGGTCATCTTCTTTACGCTCGTGATGCCGTTGAAACCCGTATATCCTCTCATCCTTTCTCGTTCAGCTTTGTATTTTTCGAAGTCTTGGTAGAACAAGCGCGTTGGGACGTGACCCCCTCTCCACAAAAACTCCCGCTCTGGATCGTCAATTTCTTCTGCGCTGGTGTTGAGGCCGTCGTAAAGCCATTTCTCGACCAGGGGCAGTCCTTCATATATGTCATCCCACAGAGCCGGGGCACGGGGAGGCAGCCGTATGGCATCCTTGTCCACGGGGAGGTTCATCAGGTGGTGCATGAAGGCTTCACGGCCACCGTGGTCGAACTCGTGGCGAAGCTCCTTGAAGTAGCTGATGTCGCACTGCTTCGTGCTGGTCACCTTGAGTGCGAAGTACCTGCGCTCCCCAAGGGAAGCTGGCACGGCTCGCTTCTCGTTGCTGATGAACACCAGGCGCATGTACGACTGCTCTTCGAAGGAGTCTACGCCCTTGGGCTCATACCTGGCTCGCGGGCCGGTGATCATGTTTTTGACCCGACCTTCGTCGCTCTTGGAGCCAGCCCAGATGGCCTCTTCCAGAACCAGCAAGAGCTTGCCACGTAGATGGTGGTTGAACTTGCCCGTGGCTTGCTCGCCGAGGTCGACTGTCGCATATGCTCTGCCCAGGATGTGTTCGAATATGCCTTCCAGGATAGTGCTCTTGCCTGTTCCTTTGTCTCCTTTTATGACGAGGGCTACTCCGGGTTTCTCCGTGGGGTATTGCAGGAGGTGAGCGAACCACATAAGCAGGTAGTTGTAATGCTCTTCGTTGCCGTTGCACCACACATGCTTGAGGTGATACTCGGTCTTCGAGAAGTCGCCCTCACGCGGCTCTACCTCGAACCCTCGCCAGAGGTTGTAGAGCTTTCTATGATGATTCTCGGGAAGCTCATCGGGGTAGAAAACCACCGATTCGTATGACCTCCTTCCTTCCCAGTATAACCAGTATTTGCCGAGGCTTGTGGATTTGAGCTCCCCTTTAGAGTTGAGGTAAGCGATTTTTTCGTTGTCATAAAGTGTCCTGAAGTGTTGTGCGGCATGCGGGACGAGTTCACAATTGCCATGCAGGTCAGTGATTTCTTCTATGATATAGGTCTTGCCGTTATACGGCGCGACGAAGAACGTTTCGTTCATTTCGTGAAGCCTTGTCTGCCCGCGCATGATCGCATTCTCTTTGTCCTCAGATCGCTGACTGTTGCGTGTCTGCTCGTGCTCCTTGATGAACTTGCACCACTTTTCGGAAAGCTCTCGGCCCGCCAGCTTAGAGAACTCCCTGCTATTATTAACCCACAGGCTCTTCCCGTCCTTGTCCCGAGCCCCCTTGCGTTTGTGGAAGAGCTGGAACGAGTTGCCGCTTGCCCCGCAGGTGAGGCACTCCCAGTGGCGATCATCCTTGCAGATGACGTCCTTGCCGTCGATGCTGTCGTGGCCGAGAAGGCATTTGAAGCGTTCGGTCTCCGAGGGGTATATGTGTTCATTGTAGGTCGAGTAGACCTCAGAGACCGGGACGGCTTCGACGACCTTCTTCCACAGGGGAGTCTCCCACGGAGCCTCCTCTCCCGATGCCGATTCCTCGTTCTCGATGTTTTCCTTGAAGGCCGGGGAGATATCCTTGGCCGTTTCCACGATGGATTTGCGCTGTTCTTCTTCGGTCGTGCCGACGCCTTCCAGCTTGCGAGTCAATTCGCTGAGCGGGATGGATGCCACAGGCACATCCCTGAGAACCGGCCTGGACGCGCCAGCGCGAGGGCGGCCATCGGCATGCATTTTAGCGACCCCTTTAGGCAGGAGCTTTAGGATCGGAGGAAGCGATAGGCTGTTGAGCACGGAAGTGCCGTGACTAAGCACGCCGTGTGCCCATTCGGTGCGCTCGGCTTCTGTGAGGGGCTTCTTCCAGGTCTTCTTGGTAGGATTGTCCGTGTCGGATATCATGAAGTACGTGATCGGGAGGTTGGTGCCGGTCGCGTATTCGGCGTAGCTGCTAGGCAAGCTGTTCACGGCCTCAAGTCCCTCGACGTCCTCGCACACGAGGACGACGAGGGCTTCATCTTTTGTGTAGGGAGCGTTGGTGTGCATGGTATATTCTCCTGGATGGCTGCGGTGATTCAAGAACACATGTAACTGGTGGATTTTAGCCTTGGTCTTGAGAAGACCAAGGCGTCAGGGGGCGTGTTTGGAACAATTTGAATATTATAAGTGTTACATGTGTTAGAAGTGTTTATCCTATTGTTTTTTTTATTTTTTATAGTCTTTTGATGTGCTCTTGTCGCGTTGTTGTCTGTGTCGGATGGCTTGATGGTGTGGATGACGTATTGCCCATGTTTGTGGTTGGGGGGGCGTTTGCGTTGTGCGGGCCCCGAAGAGGCTCTGCTTCCTCTTCGGGGCGGCGCTGTATACAAGAGGGGACACGGTTGTGCGCCTCTCAGTGGGACCGAGATAGCGGAGGTGCCTGCTCGGGGGCTTATTGGTTAGGCGGCTCTGCCGAACAGATTGCCTTCCGAGTCCATGCGTTCAAAAGCATCGATAGCTCCATCCCAGGCAATGAAAGCCGTGAACTCTCGCGTAGGGAAGGGTATAGCTTTTTCCTGGACCATGGTAACTATGTCAGAAACGAAATCGTCGCGAACGATGCTGCTTTCAAAGTATGTCTCATCGAAGAATGACAAGAGGATTCTCACTCCGGCTCTCCACTTTGTGGAGATGTGATCTGCGTTTTTAAGAACGCTGAGAGCGTTATCCAAAGCGAGCTGTTCGTAGTAGCCTCTGTTACGGGCAGCCTGAGTTTGCACCCTATCGAGTATGTACTGGGTGGTGATGTTGAGAATTCCATTAAAAGAATCTTCTTCTGTGCCGATCCAAGCCTGCATGGCGGCTCTGGCTCCCCTGATCAAAATGTCACTCACAATCTGGTCTGTGGTGGGTTTGAGCATCTCGGCGATAAATGCATAGAGTTCTTCTTCAGAACCTTTCCAGTGCCTGTCTGTGGCTGTAAGCCCAATCAGGTGCGCAATCGGCTCGGTTACATAGCGGATCGCTTCTTTTGTGTACGTGAGCAAGTCAGGGCTATTGGCAGCAACGGTGGCCGCCAGTGCGATGACGTCCCCTTTTTCCCATGCTTTCTGATACGCTCTCAACTCGTCATGGGGGATGAGATCGGCTGCCTCTGCTGCAGCCAGAGCGAAAGGCGTCTGCGCTAATCCCTCTCTGTTGATCCTGTCAAGCTCTATGTAGAATCGACCAGAGTCGTTCAGTTCTCGTTCTATGTCAGTCAAAAGGGCTGCGGACTGCTGCTGTCGGCGCAATGCCTGCTCAATGTCGCTTTTCCTCTGGGCGTCACGTTTCTTGTTACGGGCAAGATTTTTGGCTGCGGTTCGTTTTGCAGAAGTGGCCTCGGAAAACTGGACCACTCGATAAGGTGGACATAAACTGCCCGAAGGAGGCAATTCATGTCCAAGACGAGAAAACGTTTCAGCGCGGAATTCAAAGCCCGAGTCGCCCTGGATGCCCTGTCCGGGGAACACACCCTGTCGGAACTCGCCAGCAAGTACGGCGTACACCCCAATCAGGTTTCCCAGTGGAAGAAGCAGGCCAAGGAAGGGATCGTGGCGTCCTTTTCAGGCAAGGCCGTCGGCCGTCAGGATAACGGGGCCCAGATCAAGGAGCTTCACGCCAAGATTGGCCAGCTCACGGTGGAGAAGGATTTTTTGCAACAAGCCTTCGCCAAAATTTGAGCTGTGAGCGAAGGCGAGAGGTGGTCGACAAGACTCACCCCGAGCTCAGTATCCGGCGGCAATGCCGAATTCTCAAGCTGTACCGATCGACGTACTACTACGAACCGATCGGCGAATCTCCGGCCAACCTGGCCCTTATGCGCCGAATCGATGAGTTGTTTATGGAGCTGCCGTTTTTCGGTTCCAGACAGATGCGTAATACCCTACGAGACGAAGGGCAAAGGGTCGGTCGTGAACGGGTACGACGTCTGATGCGTAAAATGGGCCTGATGGCGATTTACCAAAAGCCAAAGACAAGCCATCCGCATCCGCAACATAAGACGTATCCGTATTTGCTGCGGCACAAGGCGATTACGAAGCCCAATCAGGTTTGGTGTGCCGACATCACGTATATCCCCATGACACGCGGCTTCTTATACCTTGTGGCGGTCATGGACTGGCACAGTCGGGCCGTCCTGTCGTGGAGGCTCTCAAACACGATGGATGCTGATTTCTGCGTGTCTGCCTTGGAAGAAGCCCTGAATCGTTATGGGGTGCCGGAAATCTTCAACACCGACCAGGGATCACAGTTCACCAGCTACGAGTTCACACGGACGCTCAGAGAGGCTGGAATTCGTATCTCCATGGACGGTCGAGGCCGATGGATGGATAATGTGATGATCGAGCGTCTGTGGCGTTCGTTGAAATATGAATGTGCTTACCTGCGTGAGATGGGAACCGGAAGCGAACTGCGGCAAGCCTTGGCTTGGTGGTTCGATTTCTACAACAATCGACGTCCGCATTTTGCTTTTGACGGCAAGAAGCCGATGGAGATATATCAGAACCGTTCCAGGCCAGAGGGGGTACCCCCTCTGGCCTGGAACGAAAGAGCGGCGTAGCTCGTAAACGTGTCCACCTTAAAATCGTCGCTCAGTGGTCCGAAGAACCGAGGCCACTTCTTGCTTTGGCTTTCAAGCGCTTGGAGTTTTTCTTGGATTTCTTGGTCATTGTGTATTCCTTATTCCGCTGTAATCGCGGCTTAATTCTGTTAGGGGGCTTGTATTCACAATCACTTGTTTCTGCTGTATAGAGTAATCTGCGTACATCATGTTGTAGTTTCATTTGCCAGGGGGCAGGTACCAGCTGTCCCCTGGCTTCGATATGATCCCTCCGTGTTAGCGTTTACGCAGCCAGACCATCAGGGGTTTCGTCATCAGCGATCTCCTGGTGGTCTTCTGCTTCGACGTCGTTGATGTCGATATCGAAGAAATCTACGATCCGATCGCCATACTCGGTGTAGAGGTAAATGGCAGACAGCCATGCAACGGTGATGGCTATGTTGCGCGGATCAGCATCGTCCAATATGTCCGTCACCAGCTCTTCAGTCATCAGTTCGTTTTCATCCGTCAGGTGCACCTCAGACTCGAAGTCGATGCTGAAGAGGGCTTCAATCGCTTTTTCCTTCCACCCATCGGCAAACGTCTCACCAGCTTCAATGATGTTGATGGCCTCTCTCCTCATCATGATCATGTTCACGACATAGTTATTGTCGAATTTGGAGCATGCCACTTCATCTATGTGTTTCAAGGCGAACTTGACAGCCTCCAGCGAAATCACCTCGAAGTTCTCAAGGGCGTTGACCATGGAGCAAAGAGCTGCATCAACGAAAAGCGATGTGCAAAAGCTCCGCCCCGGAACAAAGGCAATCGTCTCGATGGCCTCCCGGTAAGAGGCATCACCCTCCCAGAGGTCAGCTAACTCCTCCGTGTCGAGTGCGCTGATGGTTCGAGCAGTGATTTCGCGCATCAGAGCGTAAACTTTGTCGTGGAATTTCTTGCGGAGGGTCAGGCTTGCTGCAAACTGAGAGAGGGTTGGACATGTCTCCTCAATGGATTCAAAGCCACCGTCGGAGAGAGCATCAACGGCACCTCCTGCTTTTCGGCCAAAGAACATGAGGTCCATCACAGGGCTGGGGATGTCCAACTTCCTGTAGATGTCTCTGGATGCGATTTCATAAGATTCGTTGTCAGAAGTAAGCATTTCAATCGTCCACAGCATTTCGTTTTCAAATTCGGACATTTTGGTTCCTCCTTGGAACTCGCTTGCGCTTTCGCGCTGTTTAAAAGAAATCGTCTTTCCCGGTGAGAGACGCCCCTAAATTGTATCAATTACGCTCCTGCTCTGATCTGCACTTGAGAAAAAAAAATGAGTTTTTTTGTATATAATTCAGAAAAAAGATTAATAACAGCAGGTTGGCCTGTTGTAATGAGTGTTGACGGTTCATATATAAGGAAGGGGCAAGAATGATTGGTGAGGGTCGTGTGTACCGAATCTGCCATTTGTTTTTCTATATCAGATGTCAAAGTGAAGTGTCTTGGACATGAATAAAGAAGAGTTTCAGCTAGGGATTAGGCTCTGTCATCTCAGTTATTTGATCTATTCTGTCAGTAATTCAAGGTGAGTAGATGCGGTGGCGACTGGTGGCTCGAAGACGCTTATGGCAGCTGTGGCAGATAGCTATATCAAATGGGTGACAGTACCTGGCGATGAGTTGACAGATCGTAAGGGCTAATTCCAAGGAATAGAGGTGGGACTGCTTATGGTAGGCTTGTAGACCGCGTGCTTACTTCTTGTCGAAACGAATTTTTCGAAGCATGCGTTTTTCGCACAAGAACGAAATTGAGACAGCTATTTCACACGCTAGTTCCCCGGGTGGAATCAGGTCTATCCACCTGGCAATCCTTCTCCGGGTGTTTGCTCTCTCGTTTGGGGTGAGGCAATGAAAGTTTTTTTTGCCGAGATCACAGGTCTTACTTAGCTCGACAAACTTTTGTTCTGAAAAAGGAAGTTGTGTCGAGCGTAAGACTTCAAGGATATGTTTGTGAGTATAACTCAGGTAGTGAGGACTGATGTCGGTCCTGAGCTTAGAAACCTTGTTAGTGAAGGCCTGCTTTGCATGCTCGTATGTTCGTGTCTTAGCCATTTGAGCCGCTGCCAATTTCGCGTTGTGGGAATATATGTCGTTAACGAGCTTTTTTTTAGCTTTTTGTTCAAAGATTTTTATAGCTTCTTTCTGCTGATTTTCGGCCAAATCAACTATTTGCTTGGCTGCGGCTTGGTCAATCAAAAAGGCGCATAGCTCAATGGTTTCGACAATACTTGTGACAGCGCACCTTTTGATGCGTTTGTTGAAGGGGGCAAGGGTTGCAGCTAATGCGATAGAGCTTCCTTTTTCCCATGCCTGCCTTAGAGCAATATCGCCTTGTTGGAGATATCGTTCAGCGCGAGATTTCGCGATTAGGGCTCGCCTTGCTGCTATTTTGGGGCGAGTCCTTTCGTCAAATTGTTCGTCTTTTCTTCCCTCATAGACGTAATTCCATTCGGCGAGTGTGATTTTGGGGATTCTTGGCATGCTGTGTTCAAAAGGCTAATGCATTCTATTTAAAACTGTTGGTATCATCATCCGTTGTCGATTCGCAATAAGGCTTCGGTGGTTAAATCAATTGATCTTCCTTCTAAATGAGGGTTTTGCGGTCACAAAGTGATTTGTTTCGGGGTGTACGAAACCTAAAAGGGGAGATAATGACGTCTCCTTGAATCTCAAGCTAAAATAAGGAGATGAGTATGAGTCACATGGAGAACGCTCTCAAGATCGTGGAGGCGCAGGCCGGGGTCAGGCCGATGACTGCCGACGAGGCCTGCGAGATGGTCAAGAGCCTAAGCGACAGGCTTCAGAAGATCGCCCAAGGTGATATTGAGCCGCCCAGGCAGGAGCCGCCTTGTGACCCCAAGCGGGCGATCAGGAACAAGTCGATCGTGTGCCTGGAGTGCGGTCGGACCTTCAAGACCCTTTCGAAGAAGCACCTTGAGTCGCACGGGCTGACGCCGGACGAGTACCGCTCCAAGTGGGGATACAAGAAACGGGCTCCGCTCTCGTGCCGGGAGACGGCCAAGGCGCGGTCCGAGCGCATGAAGGAGATGAAGCTCTGGACGCGGACGGGAAAGAAGCCCGAGGACAAGGAGAAGCCAGCCAAGGGGAAAGCCAAGGATGCTTCCAAAGATGCCTAAGCAGGAAGGCCCGACGCGATCGCGTCGGGCCTTTTCGTTTCCTAAGGGCCGAGCAGGGGCGCGTTTGCTCCTTGCTCGGCATGATCCAACAACTTGCGAAGCAGCCGCGCCCTGGCGGCGCGGAAGGAGCACTACATGACGAGCAAGAGCAAAGGCTTGGTGCCGAGGATGCCCAGGCTGTACGAGACCGAGGACACGCCAGCCGACGAGAAGCTGATCTGGGCGCACTTTTTTCTCGGTGACTCCCACTGGTACGCCGCCGAGTTTGACGGCAAGGACACGTTCTTCGGCTACGCGGTCTTGAACGGCGACATGATGAACTCGGAGTGGGGATACTTCTCGCTGGCGGAGCTGACCGAGCTCAGGGTGGGGCCGTTCGTGGTCAGCGTCGAGGACGGGTGGCGGGTGCGCGAGTTTGGAGAGATCATGCGGGAGCGGCACGGGGAGGCGCAGCATGGCTGAGGGATGGAAAAAGCACGAGTCTGAGATGCCCAGGCTATGCGTGACAGAGGGCGTCCCGTTCGAGGACAAGGAGATATGGCTGCACTTCTTCGTCCTTGGGACTGACTCGCACTGGATGGCGGCAGAGACAGACGGAAAGGGGCTGTACTTCGGCTACGCCGTTCTAGGTGGCGACTATCAGAACGCAGAGTGGGGATACTTCCGCCTCTCCTAGCTGATGGCCGTGCCTGGGATGATGGTCCTGTGCCGGAGCAAGGTCAGGCGGTTTGTGGATGTACTCAGGGAGATGCGAAGCGTATAAGTATATTGCCGAACTAGCTCTATTCGTGTGTTGATGATTGGGGACGATCTTTTCCTTGTTTGGGCCAATACAGGCCAATGCTCTGAATAATTCTAAATATTGAGCTATTCTTCATCAAGCATAGGATCCCATCCCCTTAACCCGTCATAGGTGAAGGCTACGATCAGGGAGACTCGTTTGCCAAGATCGTCTTTCACTATGGTTTGTAGAGGGACGATAGGGGCGAGAATTCTATTTCCAAGGTCAACAGTTGCGTTTTGGGGCCCTGAATATTTCACCAACACCCCTGAAACACGATGAAAGGTTTTTAACTTCTTATCCCTTCCTGGTTCATTCCCCCTGATAACCTTACTTGGGTCGAAAGTTAGTTCAGAAAAGTGCATAGCGCGAGGGCCGTTTTTCCCCTTAACCAGCCACTCATGTCCCCATTGCTTCTTTTGACCCAGTTGTCGGTTTTGCCGGCAATGGTCTAGCCATTTGTTGATTTCATCTGCATAGCCTATATTTTTGTTGGAGAGCCAGCGTAAGAAGTTCATCACAGACAAATAGAAAACCGGTAATACTTCCTTGGGGCGTAAGCTACGCCAGTCTAACAATCTTTGGACTGCAACCTGGATATCGAATGTTTCAAGATGGCGATATGCGAAAAGCCATGACCGAATGTCAGAATCACGCACTCCCTTCATATGGATGTTTTGATCCATCATATTGACGATGCTTCGCAAATCCGCTTGTGGCAATCTCTCCCATTGCCGCTTTCGCTTTCGCAACATGGCAGAACACAGAGCTCTACGTAGTTCATTGTCACCGCCTCGATTCACCAGAACCCTTAATTGACCTATGACTGCGTCAACATTTCCATAAACCAAGTCCCATTCTGCGATAGTTCTATCCACGCGAGTCGAAGATTTGTGGCGTTGCCAGCTACGCAATACAGCAATGCTCTCTTCGGCAATTTGCATTGCATCAGCAAGCCACCGGAGGTCGGGGGAGGCAAGAAGTGATTCAAGAGTATCCTTTTTCGTCAGAGTTTTGATTCTATTAACAAGGATACTGACCGATTGGATGGTGGCGACATGTCCGTATTCACTTCGAGGGTTTAACTCTGTTGCTTTTACAAATTTTTCCTTAGATATTTCAAAGTCTTGTCTGACTGTACTGGCGATATCCTCATAGGGGGTGCCAAGCTCTTTAGCCTCTTCGAAATGGGCCTCGATTTGTCCCCGATAGCACATGCCCACAGTGTGAATGACAACATCGTCAAATTCGCCTTCTTCGCTATTCTCTGCTCTCTCTGCCACTGTTATCGCCGCTTCGATTTCTTTCGGGCTTTCATAAAGCAAATGTCTTGCGTAGTGGACTGCATAATGGTTCTCGAAAGGCCAAATTCGAGTCAGTTCTTTCAACAGGCTCCTTGATTGTTCTGAATTTCCAATATGTAAGATGAGTGGGGAAAAGCGTTTGGACGCAAATCGGCCAGCTTGATAATCGGTGTCAGCCTCCAGCACAATAGCTGTGTCTCTTGTAAGGAAGAGCGTTTCAATAAATTTTTTAACCCGTTCGGAGTCCTTGCTGTGTAAGTGTTCAATACTTTTTAATAAATGCAATGCCCATCCAACGATGTCTGCTTTCCAAGTATCTTTGTTTCGCGCTAGAGCTTTCAGCGTTTTAAGTGCAATCAGTCGGTGAGAAACCCTAATCCCAGTATCATACTCAATTGCAAAGGGGGAATTGTCACTAAAGGGGTATTCTCCCTCGTTATCCTTTTCGCATAGAAGTTTGAATTCTTGTAATGGGAGGCCCTCGCTGGAAAAGGCGCTAGCAAGGCATAAGTCAGCCAAAAGGTCTTTGCCGCTGAGAGACAGATTGTTGATAGTAGAAGCTACCAACTGCTCAAGACCATAATATTCTTCCTCAAATGCATTGAGACCAAAGAAGAATGGAGTCCTCTGGTCAACAAGCTCAGAACGCCTAGCAAGCTCCCGAATGTTCTTAATCCTGGATGTCTCACTTACTTGTTCTAAGTATGCTTCCAAGAAATCTTGTGTTTCCGTTTTAGATAATAAACAAGTCAAGACATCTTTCGACTTAGCTTGCTCCTCATACGTACGGGCAACCCAAAGAAATACCGCCCTAGTGTTGTCCTCCCACAGCTGTTGCAGTAAAGATTCACGCGAACTTTCTTTAACAATTGATGCCTCAATTACAACTAATAATGGCAGACTCGTGAATTGGAATATCTCTCTCAGGTATCCAGCAGTATCTTCTGTTATCTGATCTATAAAAACGACGGGGTTCTCTTCCATTAATTCCCATGCTATCCGGCGACTTAATGTCGAACCACCAGCACTTGGCTCATGGAGGAGGTTGATCGTTCGGTTGCTCGATTCGGATAGAGCCGCTTGAATTTGTTTCGTTATTCTTGGGGTCAATTCTCTTTCAATATCTATCTGCTGGGCCAGTTCGGCCCACTCGATAGGCAAGCCTCGTCTGAAATCTACTCCAAATTCACGCCCGGAGGGGAACTCATCACAAAGCCGTCTATGAACAAATGTAAGATCCTTTTGAGCCCTATCGAAGAGTCCTTTCTTAAGGGGATGTAATTTAACTGATCTGTCAATTCTGCACGGGAGTAATGGCTGCTTGTTTGCAGCTAAGGTTTCAGGGTCTCCATAGGCTTCTATTCTACAAAAAAAGTCGTCTAGCTTAATGGGGACACAGTCAACTGAATCCGGTAGATTGTCACTTTGGACGCCGTTTATGAGCACTGGCGCAAGTGAAGTGTGGAAATAGGTATCAATGCTTTCGGTTACAAATCGTGTAAATGTCGTCGATGACTCATCACCGCACACCAAAACTCGAACATTTGAGGGAGCAATTTGCTGTGCGACCGACTCGAAAAAAGAATTAAGATCTCGAATGTAATTTCGACGCCATTCGGCCACGCTTTCTGCTGGAGGGGCGTCTGATAAATCTATTCTTCCATTAGCAAATATCCACAATGCCCCTTTCGACAAGATCTTTGTCTCTTGAGGGATATTCCCGGGCCATGCTTGCCTAAAAGGTCTCTTGCTCCATTTATTGTAATCTGGAATCGGGGTGGTCGCGAAATCCAAGATAACAGCCCATTCCAATGCTAGTAATTGTTCAATTTCTACTAAAGGTAATTCTCTTGCGCTAGGAGAGAGAATTAAAATGTTCAATCCTTTCGGATCAAACCCGCCTATATCATCCCAAAGTCCATCTGAAATTGACTCGCAAACAAAGTTGTCCAGCCCCAAGGAGGGGATTTTATCACATTTTGTCTCTTCTTGCTTCTCTAGGAGCGGAACCATGCCATTGTCTGATGCGCAGACAACAGTATCGGTCACTTTGAGGGCTTCATTGAGAAAAATTGATGCCCACACGAAAGCCTGTCGATATTGGGACGGCGAAATGCCATTTGATGTTCCGTCTTTACATAATGGCTTGTTGACAAAACTCAGTCCGGCAGCAACTTGAGCAATGAGAAATTGTAGCCAAATGTCATCTGTGCGATCTGGAAACGTCTTTTCAACAATAGAGATAGAGGGAAGTCTTCCTCCAATGACTGCATCAGCCCAGCCCCTTTCATCAGGAGCCAGTCCGTTAAAATCAATCTCACCACAAGAGGCCAACTGCTTCGTAAGCTGGAACCAACGGACCTCACCAAGTCCATTCAATTCATTGAGCAACGTTGCTAGTTCAAAATAAGCATGGTCAAAAAAGAATAAGGCAGAGGGTTTGTAAAAAGCCAAATCTATGAGGTAAATGCCAAGGACATCAGCTCCCTGTCCTGCACGGACAAATATGTTAGATGCATGACAATCCCCGTGGGTCGGCCCCATAAGAGGGCGAATCATGGGAGTCTCATTTTCTGAACTTAGCGCATATGTATATGGGTTGGGCAAGACTTCATCGCAATGTATGAATTGGTTTGAATCAACAATAGAAAGGCCAAATTGCTCTTCCATGTTACTTCTGATCCGTCCTTTAGTAGCCTCTAGGCGATAATCGAGAGCTTGTTTTAGGAGTTTTGGATAATCTGCAAGGGCATGGTGTGATACCGATGAGTCAGACCAAAGAATGTCCCCGAGTTTAATGTATGCCGATTTGAATAGCGTCATGGAAGTTACAAGTGGACGCCATTGAATGCGAGATCTTCCAGCAAGCTGCATAAGCAGCAGATACTGGTCTTCAAATTCATATGTTTCAACTAACTCAGGAATGTTGCCACCAAAGGCTCCCTCATCTTGGGCTTGCCGATGTAATGCCTCTTCTCCTTCATAGCCATGGGGGATGTTGTCGACTTTAAGGACATACAATCCGTTGCGGTCTCCGTCGCAATCTACGAGTCCAACATAGGCTCCAGATTTACCTTCCCAAAAAAACTCTCGAATATTGAGAGCTATATTTCTTTCCTTTTGGAAAGCGTTAATAATGCCGGTGAGTTCGCTGGGCGTGTCTGGTGTTGGGGCCATTTGTGTCTCCTGTTCCAATATTAGACACATTTCCAATAGATTATTTTATATAACAAGTAAATGGGCTAATGCGACGAGATGCCCTTTTCTGTGTATAGGATTATGTTGTTCTTCGTTTGGCGTTTTGATGATCATAGTTGAATGTGCAGGCAATAACGTGTTGGGTGTTCATGCTAGATGGTATGATTCAGAGTAAATGAGAAGAGTGGAAGAGGTCGAAAACTGCAATCTCCTACCCAAGGGTATACGCCCCTGCCACCCCAGGACATCCCCTTGCACTCAATTGTATACCAGCCTGTATACCAAGGCACAAAAAAAGCACTTATGGTTGCCCATAAGTGCTTGATTTCGTTGGAGCCAGAAATCGGAGTTGAACCGACGACCTACTGATTACGAATAGGTCGGCAGATGGCTTAAATAAAGGGTTTTCGGGCGGCAGGGACCCGATAGGGACCTCGGGAGTCGGTAAAGGTCGATTTTGTGCAATGCCAATTTTACCCCTCTGAAAGCCTCTAAATGACCACGGCTCATAGGGTAAAACGCCAATCAAATAGCCGTCCTGCAGGATGGCTTTCCCCCCTGTTTCTGAAATTGAAAAGTTTTGAAAAAGCTGGGAAACCCGCCTGGGCATTGCAACGAACTGATTTTCAGTCAGTAGGTCAAGGTCCTGTAAAACTGGCACAGAGCTGCAGCCTATTGCAAAGAGCGCAAAAAGAGTAATAGGCTTAACATCCTACAGCCGCCACATTCTCGAAGATAATTTGCGTACCCTCAAACTTGCACAAAAAAGGGACGAAAAAGCGCGAAGGCGGGAGCGGAGGAGTGTTTTTTTGAGGGGAGGGTTTTGAATCCTTAGCTAAATGCCTGCTCTGGCTTGTACTCAAAAGATATATCTATAAAGATGGTCAGTGGTGATAGGTAAGTTGAATCCTAAAAAGTAGGTTGATGATGTGCGATTTATCAGAAAGATGTGATGCGGCTATAGAGTCTCGTTCTCAGGAAAAAATTGATCTATGCATCGAAGAAATACAGCTATTAGCTGAATCTAATAAAGGGAGTCTGGCGAAGGCTCAATTGAGCTACTATTTAGGAAATTTGTTTAATGCTAAGTCTGATTTATCAAATGAAAGAACTCATTTGATGAATGGCCCACGGCCAGTGAACTTGATGAAGGCACTAGAGCATAGACGTAAATCCTTTAATCTCTCCCGTGAAAAAGAAGATGTTTTACACGAACTTTGCCAAGTTAATCTGTCTAATTCATATTTCTCTATGTGCAGATATGTAGAATCTCTCGAGTTATTAGATGGATATAGTTTTGAAAATAATGAAAGCAAATATGTTGGCCTATGCAGGCAGATTTTCTTATTAGATCAAATTGAGCCAATGCTAGATGACGATGGGCACGCTGAACAGTTTGCAATGAGACGGTTAGATTTATTCAATCGGATGTATGATGAGAGAAAAGAAATTCAGCATCCTGGAGTGTTGAGATATATCAGTGCAGAAGAAAACGTTAAATATAACGAAAAGCTTACCTTTTTTTTTAAAGATACTAAAAGGATAGAGGCCCTATCTGAAAAACCATCCTATTCTCCCGATGAAATGAGTTATCGGGAATGGTGTCTTGAGAATAGACTTTTTTTAAATCCCCTTAATATAATTTCTGACCTTTGGATTGCAGATCGAGATATCCTACAATTCCCATCATATATGGTAGAATTAAATGAAGGTCCTTATTTGGCCGCTTCCTTCTCTTCTATAAAAAGAGAGTACTGCTTTGCGAGATTCTTATGTTATGATGGCTTGTTTGGTCATCATCCTGGCTATGAAGAGAATTGGCTGTTTTTCACAAATACTGGAGATGAACCTTCTTATGGTGGTGATATTGAGAAGCTTAAAGTTGCTTGCAGATTGGCCTATAGTGTTTGCGATAAACTGTTGACTCTTTTAGTTTTTTACGTTTCTGGGGAGAAAAAAAAGGTCTATTTTAGACCTCGTGAGATAAAAAAGATCATGAAGAATCAGCAGGCCCATCCTGCGTTAGAGGCTTTATTTTGGTTGAGTTCTGAATTTGGTACAGATGAAAAATATGACACTGGTTTTCTTTCAGAACTGTATTCATTCCGTAATGACCTTGAGCATAATTATGTCAGAGTTTGCGAAGGTGGCAGCTCCCCCTGGGATTCTTCTTCAGATTACGCAAGGACTGTGACGAGAGAAGAACTCATTGATTTTACCTTTTTATCTTTGTCTACAGCTAGATCTGCACTTTTCTACCTAACCTTTTTTGTTAAGTCGCAGGAAGAGCAAGTAGAAAAATCTGGGTATTACCTCCCAAATCCCGTTCCTTATGTATAAATGACGTCAATTCCTCCTAACCACTAATACTATCCAGCTTCCCCTTCAATACCTCCACTTCGGTGGAGTGCGCGTCAACCTCGCCTTGGTTGTTCGGCGTAGTGTTCAAAGCCGGATGCGTATGGACGGCCAGGTCGTGCAGGGCGCAGCGTGTAAAGTCCCCTTTCATAGGGCCAGTTAACGGTAGAGACTCCCGGCAGTTTTCGGGGGGTTGCCCAGAGGGTAGGGGGTACCCCCTGCCCTTTGGGCAGCAAAATTTATCGGCGACATATTCCCCAGGGATTCATGAGGACGTTCCTCGTTGTACTCACGGATAAAGTCCTCCGTAATGGCCCGAACTTCGCTCAGGCTGTTGAACACGTACAAATCAAGCACTTCTTCTCTGTAGGTTCGGTTGAACCGCTCGATGTATGAGTTCTGGGTGGGTTTGCCAGGCTGAATGAACTCCAGATTCACGCCATGCGATTCGGCCCAGGCCGCCATGACAGTCCCCGAGAACTCTGGACCATTGTCCATTCGCAACCTCTCGGGATAGCCGCCACGCTCTTCGGCTACCCGATCCAGCACCCTTACCACTCGTCCTGCTGGCATATTGGTATCGATCTCCACGGCCAAGGCCTCACGGTTGTAATCATCTACAGCGTTGAAAGTCCTGAAGACGCGACCGCTGTAAAGCGTGTCCCGCATGAAATCTATCGACCAGCAATAGTTTGGCGCAAGCGGTTGGGCCACTGCCGTCCGAGAGGCTTGCGGAAGCCGCTTCTTGGCCTTGCGCTTCAGGTTCATTTTCAAGAGGCAGTAAACCCTCCAGACCTTCTTGTGGTTCCAGGGCTTGTCCTGCTGTCGAAGGACGTTGAAAAGCTTACTGAAGCCCCATGTAGGCTTTTTCTCGGCCAGTTCAGTCAAGGCTGCGATGACATCGCTGTCGTCCCGCGGATGCGGCTTGTAGGCGTAGTAGCTCCTACTGATGCCCATGGCCGCGCATGCCTTGCGCAAGCTCAACTCAAACGCGTTGACCATGTGCATGACAAATTCCTTGCGTTGAACTGGCCTCAGAGTTTTTTTTCGATCACATCCTTGAGCGCCATGTTTTCCAGGCTGAGGTCGGCGAACATCTGCTTGAGCTTACGGTTCTCCGTTTCGAGATCCTTCATCCGTTGGATATCGGATGCCTCCATGCCGCCATACTTTGACTTCCACTTGTAGTACGTGGCGCTGCTCACGCCGTGCTCGCGGCAGACATCGACGACAGTTCGTCCGCCTTCCACTGCCTTCAGGATCTTGACGATCTGGTACTCGCTGAACTTCGATTTACGCATGCAAAACTCCTGTCCCATTTTGGGCCAGAAGTCTCTACTTGGCAATGGACCTACTTTACGGGGACTTTACAAGCGTACCTCCTCCATGAATGCAGTGATGGTGGGCAACAGACTTATTCCGGTACCGCTCTGGCCCATGCGAATGGTGGTCGCCTGCAGGTTGATGAAGGGCGCCTCGATGGTCTTGTTCCCCGTCACCTTCTCTGTTGATTTTCCACCGATGGTTGCGGTTGCATCACCACCGATATCCGTGGTCCGCTTGCCCCCGACAGATTCCGTGTGATCGCCGCCTATGTCTTCGGCCTTGCTCCCGACAACGATCTCATCCCGGTTGCCTTTGACCGTTGAGGCGTGATGCCTGCCGACGACTTCCTTCCGGTCCTGGGCGATGATGACGTTCATGTCCCGCCCGGTCGTCAGATTGATATTATCCACGGATATTAACCCAGCGGATCCACCAGACCGAAGCCGGAGCGCTCCCAGGGCCTCGAGCGTCTTGACGCCGCCGATCTCCTCGATGCTGTTCTCTCGGATCTTGCGCTGTTCACGCGAAAAGTCTTCCCTGTTTTCCACGGCCTCGACCTCCCGCTTGAGCGATTTGTCGATTATGGCCATGTCCGTTTCGCGTCTCCAGTTACCGTCCTTGTCCACAGTCTGGAAAACCGCCGCCGACTGCTGCCAGCGCTGTTGTCCCATGGATATCTCGGGCAGGCTCATGCCTTGCGGATAGATGTGCCGTACCAGCGGATGATCTGGCCGCCCATAGGCGAAACCGATCTCGACAATAACTCCCGGCTCCGGGAAACCGTACAGCCCGGCCTCCTGCCCACAGCCAACCGGAACCGGCAGCTGCACGGCCTCATAAACGGGGAAATCCTCGTCGCGTTCTCCGTCCGGTGTCAGGACTTCCAGATCAACGGCATACCGTGGCCGGAAACGCTCGGATGTCCCGCCATCAGCCGGAGCATCATGAACATTCAGTACCCGCGCAAAACGGGGGAGGTGCAGCCCCGCCGACAATTCCGGAAAGAGCTTGAGAATGATCTGCTTTACAGTCTGTCGGAGCATGTCGTCACCATCTTCTGTTCCTCAATTTGTGTACTTGCGACATATTTGCCGTTCAGAACCACGCCGGGGCGCAGCTGGGGCAGAATCACGGATTGCCTGCCGCCGGTGGCCGTCACCTTGTCGAATAACCCTTCGGAAAGAGCAGCTGGCCTGGTCGCCCACCGCGAATCCTTCCACGATCCGACAAAGACCTGGCCGTCCCCCTGCTGTTGCCAGATATAGTCCTCGATGCCGAACACCGCGCCTATTGAGTTAAGCCCATGAAATCCGTCTCCGAGTGCATAAAAGGCCGGGACGATCCGATGGGCATACTCCCGATCCGGCACAACAAAGCGCAGCCCGGTCCGTTTGGTGTACCACTGCACCACCTCGAGCAGCGTCGGGTGCCGAAGCGCCACCGGCATCGGTGCATACAGAACCGATGTCAGCTCACGGCACCGCAATCGTTGCTGCTTGGCATTCACCGTCTCACTGGTCCGAATCAGCCCGGTGAAATACACCAGGTCCCGCTCCTGGGCGGTGTACCCAATCTCAAACCGTACATGCCCGGACAGCACGGTTTCGCTCTGTACCTGAAAGATTGCCCGTCCCGGTGAGCGGAGCGACAGCCGGACCTCCGCCTTGTCGAGTTGAACAGGCTGATTATTGACGTACAGGGTCTTGCGTAACTTCATGCCAGCACCTTATCCAGATAGTAGAGAGCATGTTCAACCAAGCCCATTTCTTGGATTTCCTGTTCTGCTTTTTTGAGCGCTGCGGTATCCGTAACAGTTGATGTTCCCTCGCTGACCTGGGCAACCGGCTCCGGCTTCGGTTCACGTTGCTCAACACGTTCAGGATTGGATTGGTATTCTTTGAGGGTGAAGGAAATATCCCAGGCTCGCAGCCCGTCTTTTTCCCTGACACTGAAATTCTCGGCAAACCGGACCTGTCGAATGCCCATGGCATTGGCAGTCTTGTTGACGATAGTATAAATTTTTCGTTCGCCATTTGTTTTTGCTTCAGCCACGCGGGTCAGCTCTGTCAGGTCGCTGGCATCGATCGCCTTGATAACAAGCGACACCGTGATTTTCTTGGGCTTGAATCCATTTTCGACTTCATCGGTACCGCTCGTATCCCCGGACGCATCCGTCGTGCGGATGTCCATGCTCGCCCCGATTTTCAATTCATGGCCGGGCATGTTGTAATTGTCCAATCGCAACAAACTCATAGGCTTACCATCTCCCGAATGAATGCAACGTCATCGATGCTGCCGATCCAGCAGCACAACGCGCTCAGTTTATAGCCTTCCACCGGCGGTGTGTTCTCTTTCAGTTGTCTGCGGATGCTGCCCATGTTGCCGTTCAAAGCCAGCCCCACGCCGGAATCACCGCGCAGCGCGTCGGTCACTAAAGTCCATGCCGCGTCCAGCTCCTGCAGATGGGTGCGCTTTTTCTCGATGAGCGCGTTCAGTTCCGCTTCAGGGCGCGTGTTTTCCTGCTCATATCCCTCGGCCATCCCCAGCAAACCGCCCATCTCCTGATCCAGCTGTACAGTTCGAGGGTGCCGTCGCGTCTCATGGCTATGCCATGAAGGATGCACAGGGCCGACCGCACGGATCAGCTTGTCCTTTTCCAACGTCGCCAACCACTTGGCCCGACGCTTTGCCAGCATCAATTCCGTTACGGGAAAGAGCGTGCAAAACGCATCCAGAACAGCGGCAAAATGGTCATGGTCGACGCCTCGCAACAGGAGAAAGACGCTTTCTAGACTATTTTTAGACAATACGTCCTGGGGGTCGGCCAGCTTGTCGGCCATCCCTGTTACCGTCTGTTGCGGGGTCAGGTAGGCATATTCGCCGCGCCGGTCTCCCAGGGGGTGAATGTACGGGTGCAGGCACAGGAAATGCCCCCCGGCCTGCAGCAGCCCAATCGTGGCGATTCGCAGTGCCTCCACACCGGCAGCGGCAGCGGCCACCGGATTGGATGCAATGGGTATCGCCCCATTAACCGCAGCCAGACGGTTCTGGCTTGCGTCCAGCTCATTAGGAGCAGCCCCCCGGCATCCCTGCAATTCGTCATGGACTGCCTGCAGGGATGGCGGCGGGGCCAGCGTGATGGGGTTCCAGGTCATATCTACCAAGCTGCTGGCGGTTCAGGCCAGATTATGGATGCCGGGAATCCGGCCTGCTGCGGAATATCCCGAAGCGCCTGCCGGTAATCCTGCCAGACAACAATATCCTCGGAACTCAACGGGCAGTCGGCCAATTGGGTCCAGTCAGTATCTTTGAGTAGTGAGTCGCGTTTTGCACGTATGTCTTGCTCCTTTGCGATCAGGTCAATGTCCCACTCATTCGTAGCAGGGTTCCAGACAGGATACTCCGGAGGAGCTAACAAGGTCAGCCCTGCGGGGATTTGTCCATGTTGTTTGATTGTCACAGGCATGGCTGTATCTGTCTTCCATGCCTGTTTCCCATGGTTGGTCTCTTCAAGTGTCCATGCCCCGTTTACCCTTTTGGGTATGTAACCAGCTGGGCAATCTGGTATACACTGCCGGGTTGCATCCCGGGGCGGCTGGCTGCCGGGATTAGCAAAGCCCTTACGAATAAAGTAGCCGTTGTCATCGAAATAGTAGTTTATTAGCATAAATTATACCCCAAGGTAGATGGCCGGAGTCAGGCCGATGTTAATAGGTCGGTTCTCACTGGCCGTTGGAACTGCGTCAGAAGCCTTGAAGTTGACAGTCGAATCATGGCCGTTGCCAGTTGCTAGTCCGTTACCACCGGTTCCCAAAGGTTCAACACTTAACGCACCTGACGAGGAATTGAAGAGAAGGTCTGAAAAGTTCGTTGTAATACTGCCTTTTATCTCTCGAATAGCATCCCCCTGAATACTCCCAATCTGCCTAGCAACACCGTCTACGGGACGCAAAAAATATCCATTGCCGTCTACATCAAACAGATTTGGGACATTGATTAATCCTCCCGCCAAAGAGATGCCCCAATCTGCCCGATATTCTGCAGACAGACTCAGCAACGCTCCCCCCTGTGCACTGTCATCGGCATACTGATCGCCATTTCCCACATACCACCCGGGAGGCAGATGCTCTGCACGAAATGGCATCAACCGCAACTCACCGATTTCAGCCATGACCAGACCTGCGATTTCTTCCTGTGTATGGGTATGTCCCACATCCGATTTTTCTGGATGGGCATGGTCCTGCCTCGCGGGTTCCCCCCCCATGGGCCGAAGGTCTGTCGCCGTGCGGTCTGCGGCGATCGCGGCAATCTTCTGGCCGAAGTGGTTGCCGTTTGTCCCGTCCATGTAATCGCCGGGATCGGCGTACACCACAGAGGCCACGGCCACGCGATCGGAACCTTGGGACTGCAGGGCTACATCCAGGAATACCTCGGCAGGCAGGGCAGGCGGGGTAATCTCCTGTGCGGCATCCAACTTGATGCGGATGCCCTCCACATAGGCCAGCCCCGGCTGGAGCTTGAAGGCTCCGGCGTCATCAATGACCAGATAGCCGTCGCCGAAGAAACAGGCAGGGCCGTAGATGTCGCGGTTGGACAGCCGTTCGCGCTCGTCTATGCCCTTGAGCCGTGCAGTGAAGTCGATCTGCCATGTGGCTGCTTCCACCGTGATGTTGGTCACATCCTGAACACCGGAGTATTCCAGCATAAAATTGCGGGTGATGGCGTTGCCCATGACAGGGTGTGCCGTCTTTTTCTTGTTCAGCGTGGGGCAGTAGGTGATGGCGATGACAGCGTCGTCGGCAGAGGAATACAGCCCGATCCAGTTGAAATCGAAATCGCCGATGTCGGAACCCAACAACATGGAATAGACGACCTGGTTAGGGTTTATATACCCCTTGTTCTCGGCGGGGATGGTGTACTCATGGACAACGTACTCGGCACCGGGCTTTCCCTCGGTACGGTCCACAGGCACCGTTGGGTCCAGCCCCGGTACATTGGCGACAATGAACTTGTCGATGACCAGAGGCGTTTCCAGATTCTGGTGCAGGGCGAGAAGGGCCTCGCCCGCGTTGGTAATGGCACTGCTCATGAAGGCTCCTTATAGTTTAGCGAATACAACCGCTTGATCGTTGTTGATCTCATGCAAACAAGGGCCAACACCCAGGGGAGGCACTGTTGCATTAATGGTCTGGTAGTCGTTGTCAAAAGTCTCCACACGGATGGAGGTGGGCAACGGGGTAATGATGGTCCACTCGTACCGGCGGCACGTCCTGCCGTAGTGCTGGATGAGGACCTGCAGCAGATCCTGGTTGTCTGCCAGTTGAGAGTCGGAGAGGAGAATAGCCAGCACATCCCAATCGCGGCCAGGCATGCGTTCCTCTATCTCGATGTAGCCAACCCCCAGTCGTTGAAATATTCGCTTGAATCCTTCAACCGATCCAGCATCCCTGGCGTTGACGTATGCGTACTTGACGCGCTTGCGGAACAGTTCCAGCGGTTCGCCGTTGAAACGGTCGATATCGCGCTGCCAGGCAATCAGGTTCAGGACCGGCTCGACACAGGTCTCGGGATCCATCTGCTGGGCAGGCCAGGACGCCCACTCCATAATCTGGTCGAACCAGATGGCGGCAGCTTTGGATAATTTGGTCAGCTCCGCGCCTGACATCCAAAAGGGTAATTGGAATGCTCGAATGTCCTTCATCAGGTCTCCTTGTTATCCGAGCTGTACAAGCAGGGTGCCGAGTACCGGCAGGTCCATGGTTGATACGATGTCCGTCGTCCGGTTGAATTCAACAGACAACAGGTCCGGCATGGCATGCAGGTCCTTGTCCAGTTGCGACAAGGAAAAACGGCTGTGCGGCATGGTTTTGGTCATGGTAAAAATGGTGTTTTCGCGGAAAGCGCAGCGGACCCTGTCTTCCACATCTTTTTTCAGCGCCGCTATCCTGTCTTCCGAGAGGTTGGGCTTGGGGAACACCGTGACAGTCAGGTCGTGCGGCGTTTCCGGCATGGGATAGCAAACCATGTCGTCGCCGTGACCATGGTTGCCCTTGTCCCGAATGTGCTGATTGATGTCGTCAACCCATTCCTGGGGCGGCGCTCCCGTTTCCTGCATGATGAAACAATTCGCTGTCCCTGGACCACGCGGGGCGTTGTGTTCAAAGAAGAGATAGTCGGTCCGAATCCCGGCATATTCCGATATGACAGCCTTGTATGCGGCGTCATGGTGATACTGGCCCACGGCGCTGAACTGGTTGCGGCCACGCAGGCGCAGCTCCTCGTCTTTTTCCTCATCCGCTCCAGGCGTCTCCAGCCAGTCAGCTGTGTTGCTGACTGCCACAATGCCGGGAATAGGCGCAGGCAGAATCGAATAATACCCGGGGCCGAGATTGTAGGCCGATCCGGGCTTTTCAGCCTCGACCGGCACGGAAGCAACCAGCATTCCGTCCGGGATCGTCGTGTCAGCCGTAACGATGACACGGTAAATATACCCGTCCAGCTTCGGGCTTTCGATGACAGTCCCGGCAGGAACCGTTATTTCCCCGGCTGACGTTTCGCGGGTAAACGGGATGGAGCCAACGGCCTTGGTCTCAGGCTTGCGCTTGATGTTCACAGCCCACACCAGCACGTCCAGCCACTGGCCGGATGCGTATTTCATGAACAGGTTGGGCAGGGCCGTTATGACCAGCAGGTCGACCAGCCATTTACACGGTGTGGTGACTATTGCCAGAATGAGCCGCCAGAACGGGCTCCACTTGGAATCGTTGGTGATGAGACTGCCCTGGGCCTCGTTGATCTGCTTCCAGCGCGTTTCCATGTCAGCTTCGGAAATGGGGATATCCGCTTCCTTCAGCATGCCTTCAAACAGTTCCCGGCTCATGTTGTCTCCATTGTCATATTGATTTTTCCGAACTCCACTGTGTCGGCCTGCAGGAAGAAACGCCCCAGCTCCACTTCGGTGATCACGCATGATCCGGGGACGATGCGTTCGTCGTTGTCCACTTCCAGAGTGAGCTTGACCAGGTTCTCGGCCTTCTTGCCTTCGTCCCGGTTGGCAACCAGCTCCACCAGCAATCCAGATTTCCGAATCATGTGCTGAAGGTCCTGGGCTATTGAGTCCCGGTCCTGGCACCGTTCCGGTATGCCGCCGACATCCAGTGTCAGGTCGTTGTCGGTAATGAGGAGGTCAAAATACTTTGCTTCAGCCACTGCCTACCTCCCTCCCAACAACCACACGCGCTCTTCAAGCTCCTGGTTGCTCATGTTGGTATGGAAGTGGTTTTCCTGCTTGCCGATGGTCCGGCTGTCGCTGCGGTTCTTGGCAACGGTATTGGCGATATGGGTGGTCATCCCACCGGGGACAGCGTCCATCTTTCTGCCTGAATCCAGCGAGGGAGAAGAAATGGTCTCATCTTCGCCGAAGCCGAAGAAACCGCCGACCTTGTCCACAACCCATCCGATATTGTCGGACAGCATCCCGAACCCTTTCAACAGCCAGTCAATGATCTGCATGATCCCCTTGCCCCAGCTGGTATCCAGGAATGCGGCCTTGAGGTCGTCCCACCAGTAGATGACGGCGCCAACCGCAGCCACCAGGCCAACAAGGGCGGCAACCAGCCAGACAGCGGGGTTGGCCCAAAAAGCGGTGTTCAGCAGCCACATGACGCCCTTGGCGATGAGTCCCTGCTTGGTAAACAGCGCCAAAGCCCACCTGGCCGCGCTGATGGCCGGAGCCAGCCCAATCATCCCGAGCTTTGATAGCCCCATGACGACACTGAGTGTGCCGAGAGCGGCCGTCATGCTGAATACGGCGAGTACGCCGTAGCCGATCCATCGCGTGATGTTTTGATATTTCCCCATCCATGCGGTCATGGTTGCGGCCGCATTGGCCATCCCGTTGATGAGCGGATCCAGTGCCGGGTTCAATCCCAGCCCAAGGGCCGTGGTAATGCCGAGCACCCCCTGCCAGATGCGTTGCAGCGGCGTGACCATGTGTGACGCCATCTCGGATGCCGCCTCCATGCCCTTGACCTGTCCGATTGAGTCCATGCTTGCTTTCAGCCCGTTGGTGTCCTGCATAAGCAGTTTCAGCAGGGACGAGGCTTCCTCGGACCCGAACGCTTGTTTCAACAGGTCTGAATCGGCCAGTTTCTTCGCGTTGCCGAACTTGCCCTGAATTTTCTCCAGAATGTCCAGAATGGGCAGCATGTGGCCCTGGCTGTCGACAAAAGACAGACCGAGCTTCTCCTGTGCCTGTCCGACCCCGGCCAGGAATGATTTGTATTTCGTACCGGCCTCGCTGCCTGACATGGTGGCCTGCAGCTTGCCAAGCACGGCCATCTGTTCCACGGCGTTGATGCCAACCGCCGTGGCGTTGGCCCCAACAGATGTAAATGCCGCTGACATTTCGGAACCGGTGGTCTTGAACATTTTGACCGCCGTCGCCGTTTGACCGGCCAATTGTTCGACCCAGGCGCCTTTGCCCATCTTGTCGGCTTCCTTCTGAAAGATGCCGTACATGGTACCCATGTAATTGGTGATGGTCCCTGCATCCGACTTGGTAGCGGTCGCCAGCACGTTGCCTGCGTTGGTAAACACGGCCAGTTCATTGCCTTGAAGCCCACTAATGGCCGACTGGATGTCATACGCCGACCGGACAAACCCGTCCGCAGCGCGGCCATACTTGATGGAATACTGCAGCGCCTGGTCAGACAGCCCTTTCAGGGTGGAATCTTCAACGCCGAGACTTGCCACCTCGCCCATGGCCTGGCGCAATTGCTCGGCAGGGTTGATCAGTCCCATGAACGACAACCCGGCACCGGCTATCCCGGCAGCGCCCGTTCCCACCTGGGTAAACGCTCGTTCGGAAGCCGCAGCCATGCCGGACAGGTGTTTCTGCACCTTGGCAACAGGCGCTGAAACCCTATCGATGAGATTGATGGAAAACATCAGCTTCTGCAGTTTGTTGCTCACGCCAGGCCTCCATTGACAACGCGCCCGTTTTCATGCTTGATGGAGTTCCTAACTAACCCGCCCTTAATCGACAGGCGAAAAACGTCGGTTTTTGTTTTAGGCAATCCATCAAGGAATTTGCCGGAGTGTGGGGTAACCGCGAGGTCCCCAAGCCTGGTTAGGCTAGGATCACTCCGGCATCTTTTTTTGGAGGAAACGCAATGACCCACCCCGTAAGAATGACTCCTGAAGCCGCAGCGGCCAGACTCTGGGAAATAGCCCACACGCTGGACGAACTCTCGCTGCAACAGTCCAGACTCCACGAGGGAGAAGAGGGGCTGGCATCCACGCTCATGCTGCTGTATCGCAACCTTGAGGATTGCGCCTCGGCCTTGTATCCGCTGCATCCGTCTGTTCCTGATTCGTCCAGCTCTTGACTGCATCCATAAATCCTTCTGCAAGCCCCGGTTCGGTTCCCCGTTCCGGGGCTTTCTTATTTCAGGGCGGTCAGTATCCCGTTATTCACGGCCACTTTCATCCGTTCCCAATAGTCGTTCTCGAGAAACAGCGCTTCGCCCAGTGATTGTTCGGTGACGGGCCGCTCCCCGAACCACTTGCGGTGAAACGTGTAAAACTGCCCTATGGGGTCGCGTCGGAGCTGTTCGGCGACCGCTTCGACTTTCCC
The DNA here is from genome assembly GCF_900217235.1 of Pseudodesulfovibrio profundus. Classification (NCBI taxonomy): domain Bacteria; kingdom Pseudomonadati; phylum Thermodesulfobacteriota; class Desulfovibrionia; order Desulfovibrionales; family Desulfovibrionaceae; genus Pseudodesulfovibrio; species Pseudodesulfovibrio profundus. The sequence continues at coordinate 3,770,665 of NZ_LT907975.1, forward strand.
ACGGTGATCCGCAGATCTGGGGTGTACTCCTCAACCAGGTCGCCCACGATAGTCAGCGGTGCGCCGGGGATGAGCAGTAGTTCTTTCAGTTCCTCCTTGCAGCCCTCGTCCACCGTCCGCATCAGAAAGTTGTGCGCCGGGGAAACCTTGTTGTTCGGCTGCATTTCATTGAGGAAACGGTTGTAATCGTCCGGTTCGATGTGAAAGGTGATCGGCTTGTCGTTGATGTCCAAAGTGATGGTCTTTTTCATGATGCTCCTCCAAAAGGTTATGATGTTGCGATCGCCAGATAAACGAGACGGGCGGCCAGACCGGTCGATACGGTCAGACACCCCCACACAAGGCGCTCGAGGGTCTTTATTTTTTCCGTGTGACTCGCACAGCTTCGGGCGAGATTGATCTCGCGTATGTCGTCCTGAATAGACTTCACCCGCTCATCAATCCGCACGAGCAGCTCCTGCAGGTCTATTCGCTCCATAGCGGTCACTTTCGGGCCTCCATGAACTTGGTGAACAGCGGCATGAGATTCTTGACGGTCCGTTCGCCGAACAGGAAGCCCAGCACCAGGATATTCAGGGCGATGATCAGGATGCCTTCGGCGGTGAAATCGCCGGTGTCCAGGGTGAGTTTGACCTTCCAGGCATTGGAGAAGATCTGCCAGTCCACAAACAGGGTGAAATAGCCGAAGGTCGGACGCATGCAGCCGCGCAGGAAGATGACCAGCGGACCGATGAGCGGAACCGTCTTAAGGTCCTTGGCCGTCCCTTCCAGTTCGGCGGCGCGTCGGGTCACTTCCTTGTCAGCTTCCACGGCCAGCTCGAGCAGCCCCTTTTCCCGTTGGTATTCAGCTTCGCGGATCTTTGCCGACAATTCGGCTTTTTCCTTGTCGCTCATGGACGGGGGAAAATAATCTTTCACGGTGTCCACGATGGTCGAGACCGTCCCGCCCGTTAAAAAGTCGGTGACCTTTGCAAAGAAGCCCATCAGGCACCTCCCGATGCATCGGTGATGCGGAGTTCAAACGCATCCTGGTCAGCGACGCCGAGCAGGAAGGTTCTGAACGTCTGGCCGGAGTTGAGCACGGCACGCTTGTGACGCAGAAACCCGAAATGCTTGCCCAGCAGGACACAGCCCATGGAATCATCTTCGACATTGCCGGGGTGAATCAGGATATGCGTCCGGTCGGGGACTCCGGTGATCTCAAAGGTGTTGCCGTACCTGGGCGAGTTCACGCGCTTGCAGCGGTACACGCCTTCCGGGATGCAGGAAATGTTTCGGGCGTTGTCCTTGTCTTCCGGTTCCAGGGTGACACAGAACACTTTGCCGTCCAGTTTCAGGACGCCAAAGGTGCCGTCCAGCGATTTTTCCAAACGGATGAGTTCAGCTGTATTGATCATTGTTCCTCCTGTTGGGTCTGACAGGTGATGCAGAGTTCCACGCCGGGGATCGCCGCTCTGCGGGGGGCCGGGATGACGTCGCCGCAATCGGCGCACGTCTCCCGGCTGGGCTTGTTGGTCTTTTTCAGTCCGGCATTGGCAAGAGCCGCTTCCCGGGCGAGACATTCAAGGTTGCTTGCATCGTCACAGAAATCAGCCATGCCGTTGCTCCTAGATCAGGTCCCTGGTGGAAGATTCGGACAGATAGGGGACACCGTTGATGCGGATGAAATCCGGGCTGGTGACGTCAAAGGCCAGCTTGGTGATGTCCTTGTCGCCGCCGTTGCTGTCGGCATCGAGCAGCGACTCGATCTTGAACACACAGCCAAAGGCTTCAACCTTCTTTTTCTCCCGCTTGGTCTCGGCGTGGAACACGCAGTCAAACGGCTGGTCGGCCAGGTCCTCAAAGCTCCCGGCGTTACGGGCTGCTTCAACAATGAGTTTGAACGCCGTGGCATCCAGGTCCATGGAGCCGGAAGCCCCAACGTCACCGGACACGGTCCCGTCAGGAACGCCATGCGATTTGGCAACAGATCGGTTGTCCTCGATGTCCAGGGAGACTTTGTCGGCGTGAACCAGCAGGTCCCCCACATAAAAGTCGAAACTTTTTCCAGATATACGGCTCATGACGCCTCCTATTCAGCGTAATTGGTCAGATCCAGCATGATGTGACACTTGATTTCCTTGGGACAGTTGTAGGGGCGGGCGACCATGTAGATGGAGACCTTGGTCTTGGTGGCCCAGCTGATGACGATGTCGCCTTCCTTGGGAGGCTGCACTTCGCCGGGAAAGGTGATGCCCATTATCTCAACCGACTTGCTCATTTCGCGCAGGGGCCGCATGAAATACGATTCATGGTAGCCGATTGATGCAGGGGTGGAGTTGAGCTTGCGGTCGGCGACCTTGGCGATAGCCAGGGCGCGTACCTTGCGCATGGCTTTGTGGGTGACGCGCAGATTCTCGATGACCTGAAAGTCGCCGCCGGGAACATCCAGCACGTTACCGTCGCCAAAATAGACACCCGGATAATCGGGATACCACTGCGGAACCGACCAGCGCCCGGTGTCCAGTGCTTTGAGCTGGGCCATGGACACTTCGACGTCGGCATTGTCCACCGGCTTGATCGACCGGACGCCGACCACAGGGCCGGTCTCCACGCGCATGGGGGAATCCGCAACCGTTACGGCACGGTTGCAGAGGCGTCCGCAGTATACGCCCTGGTCATCATCCCAGATGGTGGCAACCGGGTTGACCTGGTCAGCCGCGATACCATTCAGGATGGCATTGCGGGAGGAAACGAAATCAGGCCAGGATTCGGTCAGCGGATCAATGGCCGCACAGGTGGGGATGAAAATGATGGGACGACCATACTGGCCTTCAATTTCAACGGCCTTGGCCTGCATGCTCTCAATGTCTGCAGCGGAAGCAACAGCATCCGTGAGGACAAACGCCTCGCAGGACATCTGCGTCATAATATAGTCGACAGCCACATCCCAGGTTGCAACACCGTCAAGGGGATACACGGCGGCAAACCAGTTTTCCCCGGCATTCTTTCGAGCAGCGTCGAGCTGTGTTTTCAGATTGCTGTCGGCAGAGCCAAGAGCAACGTCCAGGTCTGTGTCGTTGCTCACGGACAGCAGCTTGCCTTCATTGGTACCGGCTCCAAGCCCGACATAGATGAAGAATCGTTCGACATCAGCAATGTCGCCCTGTTTCAAATTCTCTTTGTTGACATCAACACTTCCGAGCGCCATGACGGACTCCTATCGTTAACGGTTGCGTATTTGGGACAACGCCGTTCTGGCGAGGTCGTCTAGAAATTTGGGTTCGGTCCCCGGCTTGGGGCCGAGAAAGGGCCGGGCGGTCGGCTTCACTTCCCAGCGCTGTTTGCCGCGCCTGGTCTTGTCGCGCATCTGTCGGAGAATGATGCCAGCCTGACCAACGGTAAGGTTCTGCATGATCCACTTCATGGAAACGCGGCGAAGCGTGCATCCCTTGCCGCGCTTTTTTTTGACGCGAAGCCGGTACCCTTCCGCTTTCAATGCCCTGGCTTGTCCCCTGGTGGCGGGCTTGTCGTAATCCGGCTTGCCGTACACCTTCTCGGCTTTGGGAGCGGTCCATTGTTCGGGTATCCCGCGCTGATGCCGGTCCGCGATTTTGGCGGTCATCCCATTGGCCCAGGTCAGGTCAACACGGTTGGGGCCCCGCATAAAAGGTTTCAGCCCTTTGCCCATCTTCCGCAGAAGTTTGCGCTTGGTGCGTGTCCCTTTGCGTTCAGCCATGGATAGGCCATGGATAGTGCGTTGCCGCCTGATATTCTGCTTGGCGTCCTTGATGATGGATCGCCCCATCCGCATGGTGATATTGCGGCGGGTCCGATGCGGCAGAGAAACGATGTCCAACTGTTCATACAGCCGCATGCGTCCACGTGGATCGGTGTCAAGCTGGAACGGCTGGTTAGCCATTGGCTCCCTCGCTTTGCTTTGCGACCTTGTCCACGCCTTCAGCTATGTCTATGGGGACATCGGCAACCGTCCACATCTGGCCGTTGTAGGGGATGGATCCATTTCCATCAGGGATGAGCTGCAGGCTCTCCTCGAACTCGATCAACAACTCGACGTCAGCGGTGCCGTCACCGTTGAGGCTGATGTCAATGTCCGGGTCGGCCAAACCGTCCCTTTCCCGGTCGGCATCATTGTCAGCGAGCCAGGCAGGAATAAAAACGAGCAGGGTATAGCTGTCCCGATCCGGGAGGTTCTCGATTTGAATGTGTGCGTCATACTTCAGCTTCGCCACTTCGATTCCATGGCCGAGATCCTTGCCCGTGAAGAAGTATGCGCCCTGGTCAACGGCTGAATAGTCGGAATCCTTGAAGGCTCCGGCATCCTGCAGGGCAGTAGTCAGTGCTTTGAGTTTCTTCATAGCAACACCGCCGTAACCCGGCTCTTGCCCAAAATGTCGGATATGGCCTGTTGGGCGTACTCGTAAAATTTGCTTTCGGTTTCTTCGCTTTCCCTGGCCTCATTGGTGGCAGCTTCCCGGCGATCCACCGTGGGGTACTGTTGCAGCAGATACCCTTTGGCGTGGCTGTAGACAGCCCGTCGGTAATTGATGAGGTGCAGGGTGTCATTCCCCAGCTTCGACTCGCAGGGGACCTCGGAAAGTCCGGCAAACCCGGATGCGACCTGTCCTGCCTTCCACTCCATGAGTTCCTTGTTCGCCCAGGCTGCGCCTATCTGCAGGCCGTCCACCAGTAATTCTTCGGCATACTCGGACGGCATCCGGTACCGCTTTTGGAAATCGGCAACAGAAAAGTCGGGCCACCAGCCGTCGTTCTGGACGATGGCGGTGGATTCTGCGGTGGTTTTGCCGGAAAAGCTCATGATCTATCCTTTATTGGCTGCCCCCGTCGGTCTGCTGCCAGGCTATTACCCGAACAGACCTTGGGGGCAGCGACGGGTTGGAGGAGCTAGGTTGCGCGTTCCTCGGTCTCTACTGCTGGCTTGGCGTCTTCCAGCTTTTTGGTGACTTCGGCCAGGACGGTCTTGACCGTCGCGCCGACCTTGACGCCCTTCTCGAAATTGTCCTTGGCGGTTTCGAGATTCCCGGCCTCGTATTCAATGAGACCTTTCAGCTTGAAATACTTGGCGCGAACTTCATCGTGCTGCGCCCAGGGATCAGTGCCGCTTGATGTGACAACGAGTTCATAGACTTCGCTGAAATACGGCTCGGAACTCAGCCCATCCTTGAAATTTTGTTCAGCCCATTTATGGGTCAGGTCGGCAACAAGAGTCGGGATGTCTCGCCGGAAGTATTCTTCATCCGGCTGGATTCCCTGCTCCATGCAGTAATGAGCGACCTTCAGAGCCGGACCGATGAGACCGGCGTCAAGGCACCAGATCATGTGCCAGGGCAGCAGGTCGTGCGCCCAGCCCTTGTCCATGAGCCGGTCGACATACTCCTGAAATTCGGGGATCAGCTTTTCTTTCTTGTGGGCGACCTTGTCGGATTTGGAGCGCAGGCTTTTCAGACCCTTACGGGCCACATCCAACGCATCGTCCAACAGCTTCATGAGCGTGGGTTTGTCCACGGACCCTTTGCCACCGGGGCCGGAGCTGCCAACTGTTGCAGGCGGCTCAGTTTCACCGTTTTCAACTCGTTTTTTCCATTGCAGTGCCAGACTCATATAGTTGCTCCTCCGCGTTTATTGGTGGGTGAGGGGGCAGCTAGGCCGCCCCCTCTGTGCAAATTAAGGAAGATTAAACCCAGTTCTGGCCACCGTCGCGGGTGACCTTGACGTTGTCGTCCTTGAATTCCAGAGCCACGAACGCCTCGACGTCTTCCACGACATAGCCTTCATTGAAGCTGTTGAAGTCTTCCACACGGTCCTTGGACGGGTTGTCCTTCAGGTGGCGACGCCAGCTTCCCTTCTGTGTGTAGATGGACAGATTCTTGAGCGAAGTAACCACCAGGCCACGGCTGGGGAAATTGGACGGGGTCATCCAGGGCAGGCCGCCGATGGTGGACATGGCAGACTTGGCGAGAACCTTGTTCTGCGGGTCCATGCCGATGGCTTCCATGAGCTGCGTGTGCTCTTCGGAAACCAGATCGTCGCCGACCAGAACAATGAGGTCTTTGCGCTTGTGGCGGGGGATCAGTCGTTTCATGTCGGAAACGGCGTGATCGAGGTTGGTGTAGTCGCCACCAGGGCCGATCTTGATAACCCCGGAAAGAGCTTCGCCCTCTTCGATGATATGGGCCGCGTTGTTTTCGCGCATGTACTGCATCCAGCCCTTGTTTACGTCCTGGAGCATCGGGAAGGTGGCTTTGTCGGTCGTTATCGCCACGGTTTCACCGTACCAACCGATGATCTCCTTGCCGTTGGCAATGGCTTCCTGCACGTAGCGGGTGTATCGCGTAGACAGGTCCGGGAACATGGACCAGGAGTCCATGGTTGCATAGGGCAGTGCCACGTCGCCGTTGGTTTTGTGCAGCTCGTACCCTTTGGGGTCCAGGCCGAGTACGTTGGCAGGAACACGCTCTCCGTTACCGGAGGTGTCGGTGCGGCTCAAAACGGAACTGTTGGCAGAACCGTAAATGACCTGGCCTTTCATATCGCGAACCGGGACATTACCGTTGATGAGTTGCAGAAATTCAGACTGCTCGATGATCTTGTCCTGCAGTTCCTGCTGGATGGATGGTTCAACAGCGAACTGCTGATGCACATTCTGAACGCCGTAGCTTTCGCCCATACTGTCGCAGAGCTGCTGATACATTTCGCGGGTGGTGACTTCCATGGTTCCCTCCTAAAGGACTTTGGCGCCGTCGGCGGGCTTCTGTGTTTCGGGAACCGGCGTACCGGGCTTTGCCTGCTCGAAGCGCTTGGTCAGGTCGTCGACCTTGGCATTGAAAGCCGCTTCCATTTTCCCCAGCTTTTCGGTGAAGGGCTTGATGGCCTCGTTCACTTCAGCGGAAAAGTCCTGCTTTCCGGCTTCAGGGGCGGCACCGGCGTCAGAGCCTTTGCCCTCTTCATCCTGTTTGGGCTTCTGCGCGGCGAAATGTTCAAGCGAAGCGAGACGCTTGTCCTGATCGTCGAACTTGCCCATGAGCGCGTTGAACTGCTGTTCAGTCATGGTGTCCTCTTCGGGTTCGGGGGAATCCCCCTGGTTGTTGGGAATACTGCAGCCAAGCATCCGTAAGGTTTTGGTGAACCATGTGATGGCTTCGCTCTCCGACAATTCTTCCTGGAGGTCGCCGAGTTCGACGCCATCCACCAGAAAGTTGTCGGGGTTCTGCTTGCGGTGGGAAAAGTGGAGTTCGGAGGTTCCCAGGCTGGCCGGGATATCCGTCACAGCCAGGCCGGTCAGGTAACACTTGCCGGTCTTGGCGAAATCGGGGGTCAGCTCCATGGAGGTGAACAGCTTTTGCTTGTTCTTGTTCTGGCTCAACAGCCATTCATTGGGCTGCAGTTTGGCATACAGGCTGACAATGCCGTCTTTTTCTTCGGCTTTCAGTGCAACCACTTTGCCGAAGCTGCCGTGGAACCGGAAATGGTCAATCCAGATCACGGCGGTGTAAGTATCGGGATCGTAGGTGTCGGCGGCATCGAGCAGCCACTGACCTTCGATCTCCCGTCCGTCCATGGTGGGGCCGGACTGCCCTATTTTTTTCCAGTCGGTAATGAATGTATTCGGCATGCGGCAAGAGTACGCGTGCAGGAAAACCGGAAGCAATAAAACCGATTCCGATTACTGTAAAATCGGAATTGAATATGGCGCGGTCTATGTAGTGGCAATGTATTGATACGAGACCTCTGCACGGCAAATCCCACACTTTTACTCTTTAACTATTTGATTTATTATGCTATTATTTCTCCATCCAAAGGAGGAAGGCATGGCTATTCGGCAGAAAGGACCTCGGTTGGGTGATTACTTCCTGGGGCACCGCAGAACCAAGACCACATTTCTGGATGAGATCAACGAACTCATCGACTGGCAGCCCATCAACGCCTTTCTGTGCAAGAAGATCAGGCGCAAGGCCAACGCCGTGGGCAATCCCGCCTATCCGCCTCTGGCGATGTTCAAGATTCTGCTCTTGCAGCGTTGGTACAACCTGAGTGATCCGGGCGTGGAGCAGGCGCTGCTCGACCGGCTCTCCTTTGTCAGATTTACCGGTTTTTCCATCGAGGACGACGTGCCGGACGAGACCACCATATGCCGTTTCCGTAACGGTTTGATCCGCCTGAAGGTGCTGGACTCCTTGCTCGACATGCTTAACCGCCAGCTTGAAGGACAAGGGCTTCTTGTCCGTGAGGGAGCCGTGGTGGACGCCTCGGTAGTCGAGTCGCAGCGGCGGCCGCGCAAGGTTATCGACGTGATGCCTGAGGACCGTTCCGAGGACGCCGAAGAACAGGATGGGCCGGTGGACTGCCGGGTCAGCTATTCGGATGACGAGGAGGCGGCCTGGCTCCGCAAGAGAAATCGGGCCTATTACGGCTACAAGCTCCATGCCGCGACGGACAGTCGAGACGGGTTTCTGCTCTGTGGTCACATCACTCCCGCGAACCATTCGGACACGGGCGAATTCGAGCGGCTCGTGAATGGCGTCGGCCTTGATCCCGGCGCACGGGTTTATGCGGACAAGGGCTATTGCAGCGGGAAGAACCGGGACATTCTGTTTGATCGCGATTTGGAGGACGGAACCATGGACAAGACGCCTCGTGGCGGCAGGCTGACAGACTTCGAAAAGACCCGCAACCGTGACATCAGCAGCATTCGGCAAATAGTCGAGCGGGCCTTCGGCACACTCAAACGTGGCTACGCATTCTTTCGGTCCCGATACGTGGGTCGTGAGAAGGTGGAGGGAGAGTTCCACATCCTCGCCATGGCGTTCAATTTGAAAAAAGCTGTTCGACTGGCGCGAGCCTGAAGGGAGAGGTGCGTCCAAAATCCGGCATTTCGGCCAGAAATGGCAGGAAAAGGCCGGGAATGAGCCCAAGCTGGGGTGCGGTCAGAACATCAAATTGGGTGCGGAGCGCAAGGCACGGACGCGAAAAGGGGATGCGCAGAGGTCTCGATACTGCATGGCGCAGCATTCAGCAGAAATAATAGCGGCAGCAAAGTCGCTGTATCTTCGTGGAAACAAGATTCCCGAGATTCACAAAGAGATGAAGATTGCCCGACGCACCTTGTATCATTGGAAAGAGGTGTACAATTGGGATGATCTGAAAATCAATGAAGACGCGATACAGTGTATAGCGCGTCGCTTCAATCTGCTGGTCGAGCGAGATAACAAAACGGATGGCGATCTAAAGGAAATGGATCGTCTTCATCAGTACATGCTCCGCGAACGGGAAATGCGTCTTCGTGAACTGGAATCTGCCAACGAGGAAAAGGACGGGGGTAAACCCGTTGTCGGCGGCAGAAAGCGCAGGCCAAAGAAGAAGCGCGGCAAGGTCATCAAGAATGATGTCTCCCACCTGACGGAAAAGGATTTCAAGGAAAAGTTCCACAAGGACTTTTTCGAGTACCAGCATGAGCTGCGTGAAGCCAAAAAAGTCCACCGAAGCCGAAACATTCTCAAGTCACGCCAGATCGGCGCGACCTGGTACTTTGCCCAGGAGGCGTTTGAAGACGCCGTCTTGACCGGCGATAACCAGATATTCCTTTCTGCAACTCGTCGGCAGGCTGATGTCTTCCGGCGGTACATTGTCGCCATCGTCAAGGATAAGTTTGATATTGAGCTGAAGGGCACGGAAGAAATAGTCCTGCACGCCAAGCACGGCTCGGCCTCACTTATCTTCCTGTCGACCAATTCCAAATCGGCACAGTCACATTCCGGCCATGTCTATATTGACGAATATTTCTGGATCACGAAATTCAACGAGCTGTACAAGGTCGCCACGGCCATGGCCTCGCACAAGAAATGGCGCATCACGCTGTTTTCAACGCCATCAGCCGTCACCCATGAAGCCTATGATTTGTGGACAGGTGACCGCTTCAATCGACGCTATAAGCAAAAGGGCAGGCGTCAGGAATTTCCGGGTTTCAAGGATATGCAGAAGGGCGTTGTTTGCCCGGATAAGACATGGCGCAAGATCATTACCCTGAAGGATGCGGAGAAGGGGGGCTGTGATCTGTTCGACATCGAGTACCTGAAGATCCAGTACAGCGATGACGAGTTCAAGAATCTGTTCATGTGCGAATTTGTGGACGAGCTGCAGGCGGTGTTCCGGTTGCGGCAGCTCGAAGCATGTATGGCCGATCCAGAGGATTGGGACGACGTTGATCCCGATGTCGACCGCCCGTTCGGTAACAGACAGGTATGGGGTGGGTACGATCCGAGCCGCAACCGAGATGATGCCGCGTTCGTTGTTCTGGCACCACCGGAACAGCCAGGGGGAAAGTTTCGCGTCATAGCCCGTTTCAAGTGGGTGGATAAATCCTATACCTGGCAGGCCGAACAGATAAAGAAGCTGACCGAACGGTACAACTTCTCTCACATCGGCATCGACACCACAGGTCCCGGCATCGGTGTCTATGACATTGTGAAGTCATTCTTCCCGGCCACCGCTATTCACTATTCTCCGTTGATCAAAAGCCAGCTGGTCCTCAAAGCCAAGGACGTCATCGAAAACGGTAGGCTGGAATGGGATTCCGTACATAATGACATAGCCCACGCATTCCTCACGATTCGTCAGGACACATCGACCACCGGATTCATTACCTACTCGGCTGCGCGTACAGCCTCCACCGGCCATGCTGACGTTGCATGGGCCATCATGCACGCCCTGCATAACGAACCGCTGAACACGAAATACAAAAAAAAGATTGAGATAATCGTCGGCAAATAAGGAGCAGATATGAGCGAAAGCGAACCCTTGGTTTTCACCTTCGGCGACCCCGAACCGGTCATGGCCGGTGCAATCTATGATTCCCTCGGCACCTGGCTGGTGGATAATGGCCGTTACTATGAAACGCCGGTTCCCTTGAAGGGATTGGCCCGGCTGCTTCGGGCAAACGCCTACCATGGCCCGGCCATAGAGTTCAAAGCGCTGCAGGTCATGCAGAGCTTCAAAGAGTCGTGGGCGGTGTCCCATGAGGCCATGAATGCGGTAGTGATTGACTTTGGCGTCTTCGCCAACGCCACATTTCAGAAGATCCGCAACGGCTTCGGTGAGGTCGTCCAATTGCGGCACCTGCCATTTATCAACATGCGGCGCATGAAAGAGCCGAACAGGTACTGCATGCTCCAACCGTATGGGGCGATAGTGGAATTTGAACCCGATGAAGTCCTGCACATCAAGAACTATGACGTAAATCAGGAAATTTACGGATTGCCGGGATACCTTGGCGCTATCCAGTCCATGCTGCTCAACGAGGATGCAACCCTGTTTCGCCGGAGGTACTACAAAAACGGCGCTCACATGGGATATGTTTTTTACGCTGGTGGTGAGCTGGACGAGGACTCAAAGAAGGCAGTCCGTGAAGCCGTCGAAGGTTCCAAGGGGGTGGGGAATTTCCGGTCCATGTTTTTGCATATCCCGAACGGGGACAAGGATGACGTCCAGATCAAGCCGGTTGGTGACTTCTCCACCAAAGACGATTTGGAGAAAATAAAAAACCTGTCCCGCGATGACATTATCGCGGCGCACCGGATACAGCCTGCCCTGGCCTGTCTCATCCCACAGAATCAATCCGGCTTCGGCGACATAACCAAGGCCGATGAAGTCTACCAGAAAAACGAAATACAGCCTGTCCGAAAACACCTGGCAGCGTCCGTTAACCGTGTGCTGCTCCCGAAAGACAGGATTTCATTTGACCCAAAAAATGAAACTACCCCAATGTGATAACTCCAATGTCATGAATCCAAGAGGGAAATACAATGGCCTTTCGAGTGTACTGCCCCATCTGCGAAGATGTCGCCGTGATCCACAGTTCCAACGCCGTGGATCCGAAGCTGAAGGAAGCATACTGTTACTGCACCAACCAGGACTGCGGTCATAGCTTTGTCATGAGCATCGAATTTTCACACACGGTCAGCCCTTCGGCACTGTCTCTCCCCCAGGATTTGCGAAAGCGGATCAGCGAAACCCAACCCGAACAGCAGGCATCACTTTTTGCCCATGCCGGTTCATAACCTCAAAAACTAAGCCCCGACACGAATGCCGGGGCTTGTTTGCAAGCGGAGTAGGCGAGGACGGAAAAAGCGTCCCCACTGGCTCGATGCTGCCACATCGGACCACGACCGAAGCCGCTACTCCTCCCCTTTATTCAAGGGTTTGAGGGTGGTAGCAGGCGAGGTCAAACCTGTAAAGGTGATAACACCATGAAAAGTCCCCTGAAATGGGTCGGCGGTAAATCAAGACTGGCCGATCAGATCTGCAATCTCATTCCCGAACACAAGCATTATGCTGAAGCCTTTGCCGGTGCTGGCTGGGTATTCTTCCGCAAGGATCCCAGCAAATTTGAAAGTATGAATGACATCAATGGCGACCTGGTCAGCTTCTATCGAGTCCTGCAAAACCATCTTGAGGAATTCTGCAAACAATTCAAATTCATCTTGTCATCAAGAGAAACCTTTTCAGAATTCAAGGAACAGATGGAGGCCGGTGGCTTGACCGACATCCAGCGTGCAGCAAGATTTTACTATCTGCAGCGCCATTCTTTCGGCGGGAAAGTGACCGGGCGTAACTTCGGCGTCAACGTAAATGGATACCCGCCAATTAATTTGCTCCGTTTGGAGACAGAGCTTTCAGACGTTCATTTGCGACTGGCGCGTGTGACGGTCGAAAATCTGCCCTGGGCAAAGTACATTACGCGGTATGATCGTGAAGAAACGTTTTTCTATTTGGATCCACCATACTATGGAACAGAGTTCTTTTACGGACGTGGCTTGTTCACCAAAAATGACTTTGTTGAACTCGCCGAAATACTGAGGGGAGTAAAAGGCAAGTTCCTACTATCCCTCAATGACTGCAAAGAAGTCCGGGATATCTTTGACGGATTCGATATCATCACAACAAAAACAAAATACACCGTCGGCGGCGGCAAAAAAACGAAAACGGCTGGCGAGGTTTTTATTAAAAACTACTAATAAGAATGCCCCGACACGAATGCCGGGGCTTGTTTCTTTTATCGTCTTCGATTTGTTTTTGAATGGTGCGGTGAATCTGGAATGTGCGGATGCACAACCCCCATGGCTTCACCCATGGATATAGCCAGTATGTCCAGTGTGCTGGACAGTGTTGCGTCTTTTGAATCTTCGGTCACTCGACTGAGTTCTTCAAGGGCATAGGAAATGAGATAGAGCCGATGGCGTGCGTCTTCGGGAGTCATGATGTCACCTCCCGCGTTTCCAGTTCTTCGGCAATACCGAATAACTTGCCGGCCAGATAGTCCAGGGACGTGAATTCGTCCGGTACGATCTCGCGCAGCTGGTCCAGCATGTCCGCTACGTCGCGGATGTCCTCAACAGGGGAAAGGGGGGTTGCTTGTGCCATGAGGCTACTCCAAGTGTGTTTAAGTCGGCATCGCAAAAAGAAAAATGCCGGGTGGTAAACACAGCTTGGAGCTGCTGGCGTATTTCCCCGAAGGGTATTGTATTCGGCCACCACCCGGCATGAAATCATACCGTTATCGTCCCTTCATCGGACGCAAAAAAACCACTTCTTACGGGTGTGGCTGCCGCCAAGGTGTGTTTAGCACCAAACGCAGTAAGCCACACCGGGTAGGGGTGTGTCAAGGCATAGGTATTCCGAGAGCGTTGAGAAACTCTTCAATCGTGACGATCTTCACGCCTTGAAACTCAGCTTTTTCGATTTTTGATGGTCCAGGTTCCGGGCCACAGCAAAGGAAGTCGAGTTGTTTAGTGACCGCATCACGCACGATGTACCCGTTCATTCTGGCTATTTCTTGCAGCATGGATTTCTCTTTTCCACGCCCGAACCCAGTGAAGCATATCTCCGGTACATAAAACTCCTTTCTGAAATGCCCAGGAAGCCGACAAATTGTCTCCCATAACTCCCACTCTGAAAGGTCGGCATATTCTTCTTCTGCGAGACCCGTTTCAGCCAATATCATACTGGCTCTACCTTTTCCCATATCTCCTCCTTAGCTATATTGGGATAGGATTTCGCGTTTATCATAGTTTTTGTTGCCAGTGGGAAACTCCATTTTTTAGCTACTCGGAACGGCAAAAGCCCCGCAGATTCTATCTACCGGGGCTTTTGCCGTTCTTTTTAAGCAGGGGTTAACCCACTTTGCGGAAAAGGAGAAGGGGGGTTACGCCAATGGCTGATTTGGGACAACCTACAAGCTCATTAAGCCCACCACAAAGCCCGGCGGTCTCCCAACTTGAAACGGCGGGATATTCTGTCATGGTTTGTTTGATTTCATCGTAACCTAGTCGGTCCTCACCGCAGGCACCAAGTAGAAAGAGAACGACAACAGCAGTGAGCAATTTACAATGTGACATGGATTCTCCGTTGTTATGTCTGGTTATAGCTTGGCGTATATCATGATTTTTGTTGCTATGGATAAACATGATTTCCGTGTGTAAAAAATACACACAGTCTCTTGACTGTTTTTTCTTGTGTGTGTATATCTTACACATGAGCAGCAGGGCTATCATAAAAATGATCAAGGCTGACGGATGGTATCTTGTCAGAACGGTTGGGGATCATCATCACTTTAAACACCCGACAAAGCCGGGTCTGGTGACAGTGCCGCATCCCCAAAAAGACTTTCCGAGAGGTACCCTCAAGTCGATCGAAAAACAGTCCGGCATCAAACTCAGGTAAGGTCCGGCCCCGCGAGGGGCCACCTCCTGTCTCTTCCCGGCTTATGAGACAGGGCTTTTAAATATATGGTAATGGAATGTGAGAGAATTTTTAGGACCTTTAGGAGTAAGTTTTTATCCTGAATGCTCTTGCAATGTTTTTAACAACAAACAAATGGAGTCGTTTTAGAGGGGAGCAAGACCTCTAAAACAAAAAAACAATGGAGCGACACATGGCAACCTATTTTGCTGTAATCCACAAGGATCCTGATTCCGATTTCGGTGTCTCGTTCCCTGACCTGCCCGGTTGTATTACCGCCGGATCTACGCTGGCGGAAGTGGACAGTATGGCGAGAGATGCCTTGGGTGGACATCTTGAGGTTTTGCGGGATGAAGGGATGGAAGTTCCTGCACCCAGCGAGTATGAACAAATCCATTCGGAGTATTCTGGCGAGGAAGGGTTTGTAGCAGTTTTGCTTGTTACCGTGCCGGAGAAAGTGAAGCGCGTCCGAGTGAATGTTAGCATTCCCGAATTGGATTTAGCAGTAATTGATGATGCAGCTGCAGCCCGTAGTCTTGATAGATCTGCCTTTTTGGCAATGGCCGGAAAGCACTTGGCACAAGGAAAGTGTGCAGCGTAAAGAAACAAGCAAGTTAACTATAATAGAGAAGCCCCGGCAGGTCCTAGACTGCCGGGGCTTCTTTTTGGCTACTGTTTCGACGGAGTATCCAGTGCCAAAATATTTTCAGAGAGCGTTTGTTCTAGTAGTTTCAGCACGGCCCCTAGGTCGTTACTTTCATTCTGTTCAGCAAGAAAGCGAAGAGTGTGGGCAACGAGTGAAAGTTTGTTGAGAGAGTCCTTGAGGTCCTGCGGGTGTGGGTCGAGCATGAGAGTCTCCGATAGTCGGTAGTGAGTAGATCCTCTGAAAAGGGAACCAATGCGTCAAATAAATGGACGCGACAATATCAAAAATACTCACATGCTAAATTTGTACCCTGAATATTCATTAATAATGAGTAGTTATAGAAGTCCAAGCTGCTTCATTTTATGAGTTGTTCCTATGTTCTTGGACTTGACGCATACCGACTGCATCATTCCAGAACTGCATTTATACCGCTTGGCTTCATCCATATCGAGCCTGGCTCCGGTTTCCAGATAGACAACAGAGCCTATGACCTGTCGGATCTTCAAAGACATCCCATCAATGAGAAGATAATCACCAGCGTCCATCATGACTCCTTTCCCCAATCAGGGGGGGGGCTACGGAAAAGTGTAATATTTGTAATTGAAAATCTAAAACCAGCCGTTAACCCGCATCATACTTGAGTTTCACAACAGAATGCAAAGTGTAATTTTTGTGTAAACAGATGTAATATGAAATGTAATATCCAGTTATTTCAGTGAGTTGATTTTTTGTGAAATGTAATAATTTAACTGTAATAATATTACGTTTTGATTACATAAATATTACACTTTGTTCACTCAGCGAAAACCCTTGTGGCTCTAGGCTTAATCCATGTTTTCAAAATCCATATTACAAATATTACACTTTTCCGTAGCCCTCTCTGGTTTGTTGGAATCCTCCTCACGCGCGACGCGCACACGCACGCACGTGCGTAAATAACTAGGTCTATGGCCATAGACAAAAGAGAGCCGCCGCCCTGGTCATTCATTGAACCAGGACGGCGGCAGAGGCGAGGGTATGGGATAATTATCTAAAAGGATAAAGGATGAGGGCAGTCAGATGAACACCGCTCCCCGAAGAACCAATTAGCTCCGCAGTATTTACAAACATAGTGTCCGGCCATAATTATCTCCTTATGCTGAGTAGTATGTATTGATCTTGTTGACATAGTTCCTGTTTTCAAATCATTTTAGCGTGAAGTCGATCCTGCTAATTCATATTTACTTTGGAGAGATAAGTAGTGGCAAACCCAGAGCATGTGGAAATATTGGAGCAAGGTGTTGTGACTTGGAATGGGTGGAGAAAAGATAATCCTTATGTGAAACCTGACCTTAAGGGGGCAAACCTCCGGGAGGCGTTTCTCCAAGGGGCGATCCTCTATTCGGCGGATCTGCAAGGGGCGGACCTCAAAGGGGCAGATCTCAAAGGAGCGGACCTTTTGGCAGCGTCCCTCGAAGGGGCGGATCTCAGTGGTGCTTACCTTAAAGGAGCTCGCCTCACCTCGGCGAACCTCAATATGGCTTTCCTTATTGAGGCACACCTTGAAGGGGCTCGGCTTAATGGGGCTCAACTCAAAGGAGCGATCCTTTATTTGGCTCACCTGGAAGGGGCGAATCTCATTCAGGCGAACTTGGACGGTGCCAGTGTCCAAGGAGTCACATATGATAATGCTATGCGTTGCCGAGTCATCAATGTTCAAAACTGTGTCGGTAGTCAACGCTTCATCCGCCACGTCGCAGATTTGGATTACATTGAAGAAACAAGAGAAAAGCATCCCGTAAAGCATTTTCTGTGGAGTTATACATCCGACTGTGGCTGTTGTTGGGAGCTTCTGTTCGTATGGTGCGTTTTTATTGTCGGTCTTTTTGCCGTATTTTTCGATTGGGCTGGAACACCATTGCCACTCATTTCTAGCATTATGGCGTTTACATCCTTTGGTTTCATTGACGCCAACGCACACTCGACGGGAGAATTGATTCTCATTTGTGTTGAAGCAATGCTTGGCTTTGTAATGTTCGGTTGCCTGGTCTCGTTGATATCTTCCATGATGGCTCGTCGAAGTGGATAAAAAAAAATCGAATCCTGCCTGCTGATAGTAGTGTTATTTGAATATTGATATTGACTTTTGAGCATGTGCATGCAGTTGTCGATTACGGCTAAGGCGTAGTCTTTGATCTTACATTGCGAGGTGTGTTTATGAGTGACTTTGAGTTTTCTTTTAACCAAACCAATGAAGGGGATCTTCATCCTCATGCTGAATGCCAGCGGTGCAAAGGAGGTTCTGTTTTTGGCATCCTTGACGGTGACCCAATGTTCTCTGATCGAATTAACTATTCTGTTAACTGCAAAAAATGCCATGCGGTAGGCGAAGCCACCTACGGTAAGGTAAATGGTGAATGGACCGTTAAACACTGCGAATAGCACTCTTGTTCTCCTTATTTAGCCCCCTTCGTAGGGGGCTTCTTCATTTCTCGCCCACTGATTTTGAGTTTGTGGTTGATTAACCTATCGTTTGAATATCCAGCAACGGTGAACCTTCGGTTTCCATATTTGCTTTCCGCTTTCGTCCAGGTCTGAGGACTTGTATTTTTCCCAACGGCTGGACACGTTCTTGCCGGAGGCGATGAGCTTGTGGCGTTTGCCGTGTTTGAGCAGCTTCTTCAGCTGGTTCATATCGGGGAGTTCCTGTCCCTGGTGCAGGCATTCTTTTCTGTACTGGTTCAGGTTGATGGCGATCTGTTCATGTTTATTGGAATGGTTCAGGAACTCTTCGGTGTCGGCTTCCCTGGCGTTGTTTATGTATTGAACCGTTTCCCAAAATTGCTCGACAAGCGGATGGTCAGCTGCGAGGCGCTGCTCCCTGGCTTCGGCTCGTTCCAATATATAGTCGCCAAGCTTCGCAACTCGTTCATCTGTCATGCTGGGAAACATGATTTGTAGTGCTTTCCCGAAGGCTGCGACCTGGGCGTGGTTCTTGGCTATTCGCTCGTTGCGGATTTTGTCGCTTTTGCTGAAGAGGTCTTCAAAATGGTGAAAAGCCTGCTCATAGGTTTCGAGAATCTTTCGCTCGTTTTTCAAAGCTTTGCGGAGAAAGCCGCCAACGGTTTTACTGTTTTGCTTTTCAAACCATCGGGCGATGTCTCGCGATCCCGGCTTATGGTGGCGCTTGTCGACATGGACATGGACGACGCGCTGCAGCAGTGCTTCGGATCCGTCGACTTCTGCGTTTTGGCTGATGATGAGGGCTGAACGGAATGGGCTCTCCTCGATGTCGTTGCCGCGCTTGGCTATTCCGAGTGTGCCGGTACCGCGTCCGTTAAAGAATGGTTTGCAGAGGTCAAAATCAAACTGCTTTGCCTTGGCATCGGGTGATCCATTGTCCCGATCAGACTCGATGAGAACGACAGGCATATTGGATACCTGGTTCATTGCTCGACGTCGGCCTGCAACCGTGGCCTTCATGATATCGAATCCTTCCCAATCGTCACGGCCACAACAGGCCCAAAGGAATTCAAGCGCCGTCGACTTACCTGCACCAGGTTCGCCGGTGAACTCCAAAAAAGGAAAAGACTTGTGCCTGTCCCTGACTTGTTGAACAAACAGACTGCCGACCCAGAAGGCCAGCAGGACCATGCCCTGGTAATGAAAGGCTGTGATATATTTGTCTAGCCAGGATGGATCAAATTCACCTTCCGTGACGATGTGAGTTCCCATCAGGCTTGTTTTGATACCTCGCTGCCCGACATCAAAGTAGCCATCCTTGTTCATTTCCAGTTCTTTGCCATTTAAGTAGGCGCGGTCCTGAAAGACATAGGCTTTTGTCTTGTCATCATATCCAACAAAGGGAATGGACGAGACCATCCGCATTCGTTTGCCAAGCCAGCGGTCCCGCAGGCTCTTCAATTGTTTGAAGTCTCCATCGAAGACGCCGCCTCGGGTCTTGTTCAGCAGCGCCTTATGCAGCGCGTCGGGACTGGTAATGTTTGTCCCCTCCAGACGAACGATATCCGGTGCGGTGCCGTTGGCGTAGTGAATCTCGAAAACGTAGTACTGTTCACCCATGACGTCGTCGATTTCCATGTAAAGAAAGCGCGGGAGAGTGTTGGATAATTTGTCCACGTCATGGTGACGCATGAAAATGTTCCAGCCCTGTTCCGAACCCAGGTCAATTTTCTCCGGCTCTGGTTCGCCGTCTTCCTTCTTACCTGGGGAAAGCTCGCCTTCAATCTTGTCGGTGTAGACCTCTGCGGAATAAAGCGCGTTGGCATAATCCAGAGTGAAGGTGCGGTACCCGTTCCGCATGTACATGTAATAGGCTTTTTCATGGACATTCTCGGCCATGAACAACTTGCCGTGGTAGAGACGATCATTGATAAAAGTATCGGTGAGCCGTCCATCACGGTAGTAATCATCCCAATCCATCCCGTTATCCGGCAGGAGTAGGACCTCATACTTCTCGCCCATTTCCTGCAGCATTCGCACAAACCGTCTTGTTCCCTTGCGTCCGGCTTTGTCTCCATCCAGAGCTATGACCCAGGTTATATTTTTGCCGCTGTGTTCCTCAATGAAAAGGCTTGGGAAGTTGCCAGACGATAAGCAGGCTGCAGCATTCTTAGGCTCTTTCATGTGGTACATTGCCGCTGCATGTATACAGCCTTCAACCAGAAAACAGCGATCACCTTCATTCAAAGAAAAGTCGGGCGGGGTCCACGCCATTCCTTTGTGTGCACCTTGAAAGTGTGCTTTGCGGCCAATCTTTTGAATGAATCGGTTGTCAATGAATCGCTCCATCCAGATGCCTGCCCCCTTATCAATGTAAAAGCGCACAGTGGGTGTGAACTCATTTGAGCGTGGCCGTTGAAATGAACCTTGCTCATACCAGCCTCGAATTTTGGAAAGGTCAAAGCCTCGGTCAATTCCGAGATATGCAGAAGCTGTGGCGTTCCTATCTTTTTCAGTAGGTGGATATTTGGTGGCGAAGTCAGCAAACAAATCAGGGAGTAATTCGCGGGTAGAGGATGACCAACCACATTTGTTAAGCCTGCCACACTGAACCTTCCAAGGCTTTTCCGTGCTGATGAACAGTTCCTTTTTCCCGCAACAGGGACAAATCCCCTTCCGAAGGTATTCGCCCTGTTGCTGGAATTGGAGGGAAGATTCGGCCAGCAACGCACGGACAACCTCTTCAACTCCTATGTCTTTTCGGTATGTCACGTTATCTCCTGGGCGTGGATGCGGTGAAAATGGGGTCACCAATGGGGGTACCGTCGGGGATAAATTCGCCGTTTGTAATGGTTCCAAGAGTTTCATTGACAAAACGATTTGCCAGAGAGTCCAGTTTTATTACTCGCTGGTTGTGTCCCCCAGGGCCGCAGTGCGGAGCGTTAATCCTCAAAGTCCCTACAAAGGCATGGAGAGATGACGCTCTCTTAAAGGCTGCGTCTCCATGGAACTGAGGAAGAATTTCAAGAAGTGAAATCTCATCTTTTTGTTTTCTGATGCCTATACTGAGAAAAAGAGCCAGCTGATGCTTTCTTGCCATTCGTGTCTTTTCTCTTTGAGTCATGCCGTCACCTTCTGTTTTGGATTGTCGTTTATGCCCAGGGTTTCTTCGTCCAATGGGATCATGCCGACGGCTTGAATGTATTCATTGCGGATCTGTTCAGCCTCCTTCAGGGCAAGGGCCATACTCCTGACAGGCTTAGTGACGCGAACGCCTCGGAGACGTCCCGCAACTTTAAGGTCCAAACCTTCAATGACTGAGACAGTGTCTACCGGGCCATTTATGAGGAACCGGAGAAGATCATCTTTATCAGGGGAGTCATGGAGCCAAGATTTTTGCTTTGGATTCAATTCGTAAGCACTCATTATTCCCCCTTGGTTGTCTGGCCTTTCAGTTTGCGTTCCATGGCTCCGAGGTCACCGAGGGTTTCAAAAGCTTTCGTTGCCACTTGGCCCACTTCTTCCTTGAGCTTGCGGATCTCTTTCAGGTCGAGCTTTCCGTCTTCGATGGCCTTGGCGGCGTATTGTCCTACGTCGCCGACTTCGGAATAGAGTTCCCCGGCGCGCATAATGAGTTCTTGGCAGTCGATATCAACATGCTCCATATCTTGGTCAGCCAGTAGGACATTGAACTGCAACCACTTCAAAATGATGGTGTTGCCCACGACGGTGCAGAATTTTGGGAGTTCTTCGTAGGACGGAAAATAGCGCCCTGTGGCGAATACTCGGCGGGTCTTGTCGATTTTCCAGCCCATCCTTTCCATGAGCTGCTGTTGGGTCAGGCCAGAAAGAGCGAAAGCCTGCTTAAAGGCATCTTCAGGGGCCAATCCGGCCAGCGTCTTTGCGTCAACAAATGAGTGTTCCATTGTATTTCTCCTCCGTCTGGAAATACGTTGATTGCAGGGATTCCCCCACGTGCTAGGACTTAGACTCGCCCTCGAACAAATCAGGTCGAAGATTTTTGACCGGGATCATTAGTTTGGCGTGATAGCGGGCTACCGCGGCTTCCGGGACGGCTGCTGCTTTACAGTGCCTCATTACGGTGGCGCGGTCTTTTCCGACCATGCGCGCCAGGTCTGCGTAGCTGAGCTGATACCTCTGCCGATATTGTTCGAGTGCGTTTTCCATGACTGCCTTGTTGCATCAGCACAACAATAAAGTCAATATTAAATTAAGCGCCAAGTTAACGAGAGGGGGTATATGTCCGAAAGCATGGATAGTTTTAAAATCAACGAACGCGCTTGGTTTCTTATTCTTTCAAAGGTGAACGCATTGCTGGAGAAGGGAGAGACGCAGTCTTCTGTTGCTCGGATTATTGGCTGCGATCGTGCTACCGTTAACCGTTGGATTCAAGACCGTAGAGGCGGTGAACGCACAACCTTCAGGGATATGATTCGATATCTGGATAGGCTGCGGATCCCCTTACATGAAGTCTTTGATGTAAGCGAAGGCGAGTTGCCTCCGCCTTCACCAGACCGAACCCCTACGGAGTTGGATAAGTCGATCGCTTCAACCTTGGTGGTAGTTGCCAAGGCAGTAGGCAAAGGGACTGCGGATATTGCACGGGAACTGGAGTTGTTGGATCTGCCTGATATTCAAGCCATGCTGAAGGGTCGCGCAACTATGAGAACAAGCGACTTCTCCAAAATTTGCAAGGCTATTGGTGTGGACCCTGGCGTCATTCTGAAGCGAGCGGAGTCTCTCCAATCTGACGATTAATTTTTCCTTCTTGGGAAAAGTTAACGTTTTGTTGACTTAGCTTGTTGCATCGTGGCAACACAGGGGCCTTCAAAAAATGAGGGCTCCTAAATGGATCGTTGGTTGAAAATGGGTGCAGCGTGCAAGGCTGCGAATTGTCATCGGGATACCATGATGAAATGGATTCGCGATGGGCATGTCGTTGCCGAGCAGCGCCCTGCAGGAAAGCGTATGGATTGGGTAATCCTGGAACGCTCCCTGAACAACCCCACCAACGAATTTGAAATTGAAGCCCTCGCTCTTCTTGAGAAGGTCGGGCCATTGGTGGATGTTATGGCCATAAGTAAAAAGCCTTTCAAAGTTTCCGGCAAAACAAGCTGGTATTACAGGGTAGACAAGCGTCGTCTGTCTTTGGGAACAAACAATTATTCCAAAGCCTGTAAGCTGCTTGGAAGAATGAAGGACGCCTATCTGAGCGGCAAACTCGACCATTTACTAGGCGAGTGCAGCATGACTTTAGGCGAGTTCAAAAACGAATATGAACCGTGGGCAGAGGAAACCCAGCCGACCAAAACTTTCAAGGCCAATATGCTTGCCTTGAAAAAGGTCATCGGGATTGAAGGTGAAAGCCAGCGCCTAGACCGACTGACCATGAGAACTATGGATGAACTTAAGCGGCTTAAGAGGGAGTCGAAAAAAAAGGGCGAAGCACGCAAGCCTCTGAAGCCGACAACAATCAACAACTACATTCGACATGCCAAGGCCGTTCTCAATAAGGCCGTTGATTGGGGATACCTAAAGGCTAATCCCTTCAGAGGGGCAAAAGAGTTACCGAAGGGTAAGCGGGTTGAATTCCTAGACCCGGGAAAGTCCGCTGAATTTCTAAACAAGATTAAGGATGTTGACGTACGTCGCTTTGCCGCAGCCTGTATCTCCACTGGCCGTCGTCGTTCAGAGATCTTCCGGCTGACCTGGGATGATATCCTATGGGATGACAACAAATATTTCATCGCCAAGGAAAAGCGCCACCTTTGCAAAACCTATCCGATGAGCACGACCTTCAAGGTTGTGCTGCAGTCCATGCCGAGAGGCAAGGGCCGGATCTTCGACAGGTGGGCGCACCCTGACACCTACACACACAAGATCAAGGAAGCGATGTGCGCGGCAGGCGTCGGCCATCTACGCCTGCACGATCTGCGACACTCCTTCGCTGTTGATTTTCTCGACAAGGGGGGAAATATCAAAGCGCTGCAGGAGCTGCTCGGTCACTCCGAATTCAGACTTGAGACCTCTGCGCATCCCCTTTTCGCGTCCGTGCCTTGCGCTCCGCACCCAATTTGATGTTCTGACCGCACCCCAGCTTGGGCTCATTCCCGGCCTTTTCCTGCCATTTCTGGCCGAAATGCCGGATTTTGGACGCACCTCTCCCTTCAGGCTCGCGCCAGTCGAACAGCTTTTTTCAAATTGAACGCCATGGCGAGGATGTGGAACTCTCCCTCCACCTTCTCACGACCCACGTATCGGGACCGAAAGAATGCGTAGCCACGTTTGAGTGTGCCGAAGGCCCGCTCGACTATTTGCCGAATGCTGCTGATGTCACGGTTGCGGGTCTTTTCGAAGTCTGTCAGCCTGCCGCCACGAGGCGTCTTGTCCATGGTTCCGTCCTCCAAATCGCGATCAAACAGAATGTCCCGGTTCTTCCCGCTGCAATAGCCCTTGTCCGCATAAACCCGTGCGCCGGGATCAAGGCCGACGCCATTCACGAGCCGCTCGAATTCGCCCGTGTCCGAATGGTTCGCGGGAGTGATGTGACCACAGAGCAGAAACCCGTCTCGACTGTCCGTCGCGGCATGGAGCTTGTAGCCGTAATAGGCCCGATTTCTCTTGCGGAGCCAGGCCGCCTCCTCGTCATCCGAATAGCTGACCCGGCAGTCCACCGGCCCATCCTGTTCTTCGGCGTCCTCGGAACGGTCCTCAGGCATCACGTCGATAACCTTGCGCGGCCGCCGCTGCGACTCGACTACCGAGGCGTCCACCACGGCTCCCTCACGGACAAGAAGCCCTTGTCCTTCAAGCTGGCGGTTAAGCATGTCGAGCAAGGAGTCCAGCACCTTCAGGCGGATCAAACCGTTACGGAAACGGCATATGGTGGTCTCGTCCGGCACGTCGTCCTCGATGGAAAAACCGGTAAATCTGACAAAGGAGAGCCGGTCGAGCAGCGCCTGCTCCACGCCCGGATCACTCAGGTTGTACCAACGCTGCAAGAGCAGAATCTTGAACATCGCCAGAGGCGGATAGGCGGGATTGCCCACGGCGTTGGCCTTGCGCCTGATCTTCTTGCACAGAAAGGCGTTGATGGGCTGCCAGTCGATGAGTTCGTTGATCTCATCCAGAAATGTGGTCTTGGTTCTGCGGTGCCCCAGGAAGTAATCACCCAACCGAGGTCCTTTCTGCCGAATAGCCATGCCTTCCTCCTTTGGATGGAGAAATAATAGCATAATAAATCAAATAGTTAAAGAGTAAAAGTGTGGGATTTGCCGTGCAGAGGTCTCGACTTACATCCGACATCTACGCCCACATGACCGATGAGCATTTGCAGGAGGCTGTGAATCTTGTTGGCTTCGGTGGTCCGGTCGATCTCTTCACAGACAAAAAATAGGCAATCTAGAGGGACCTTTTAGGGACCACTTAGGGACTCCAACTATGGGCAGAGGGACCACAAAAGTGGTCCCTCTGCCCTGGTTTTCGATAGTTTTCGTAGGTATAAAAAAAGGCTGACAATGGGTGGAAACCCTTGTCAGCCCTTGATTTACCGTGGAGCCAGAAATCGGAGTTGAACCGACGACCTACTGATTACGAATCAGTTGCTCTACCAACTGAGCTATTCTGGCGAAACGGGAGGTTTTTTTATACTAGGCGGTGGAGGCGGGTCAAGGGAAAATAGGGAGTGATCAGATTATAATTGTCTGGCTTTTTCATAAGTGGGGTTTTAGTGTAGATTCCTATCGATTGTTGAATATTGTTATTACTTCTGACCGGGTTGGCCGTGCATGTTCTTACGTTCCATCAGTAGCATCAATTTCTGGGCAATGCTTGCCGTTTCGGGGTTCTCGATACTCGTCCTTGGCGGGGTGTGGGCCGGAAAGATGGTGCTTGATTTTACGCATGAGTCGGAACGATTGCGGGAAGAATACTATGATCAGCAAAAGCAGTTGATGCAGGAGCAGGTCAGCCAGGCGCTTACGGTTATCGAACATGTTCGGCGGAAAAATGTGAAGCGGATTCGTGAGGAAAACGCCATCCGGCTTCATCGGGCCGAGGTTATCGCCCGCGCTCACCTGCATGGGGATAGGGTCGACCATGCAACCGAATCGGTTCTCGAAACCCTTGTTCCCGGCCGGACAGGGGTAGCTTCATTATTCCGTTCTTACGAAGGTACACTGTACATGTTGGCTCCATTCCCTGGAGGCATGGATGTTCAAGGTGTTTTGTTGCAGCTCTCTACAAGTCTGCAAGGAGTTGTCGAAGGGGAACGACGGGTGGTCGTCCAATCCAATTCAGGGCGAAAACAATACACCTTGCTGCTTGAAACGTCCTCTCCAGTCGATCTTCCATTCCGTTTTGTCACAGGCGCTTGTCTTGAGGTGGTGGACAATAAAACCCTGTGGGATTTGGCAGAGCGCTTGGAAAGCATGCGCTTTGGAGAAGGCGGTTACATTTTTGCCGGAACATGGGACGGTACGGCCGTAGTCGGCCCCGACAGGGGGGTGAATATATGGGATGCCAGAGACTCCGAGGGAGTTAAATATATCCAGCGTCTTATTGTTACGTCCAAGAATGGGGGCGGTTTTGTTTCCTATAAACAGGCCAGCCTCAGCGACAACGTCATTCACGACAAGGTGAGCTATGCCGCCCCTGTCCCCAGGTGGAGATGGTTTGTCGCAGGCGGACTTCATGTCGACGCCATCGAAGCGCGTCTTGCTGATGCGCGAGCAGAGCTGGAACAAGATTTATGGCTGAAAACAGGGCTTGCCGTAGCTCTGCTGATTCTGTTGAGTTTCCTGGCTTTCATGATCTCACTATACTTGGCCAAGCGTATGCGAAATCGCTTGCAGGCTTATTCTTCTGCGTGGGCTGAGGCTTCAGCTTCGGGTGAGATTCTGGAAGTGGAGTCATTAAAGTATTCCGAGTTCCAGCAGTTGGTGGAAGTTGCCAACGATATGTTGCGTGATCGAGCTCTTGCCGAGAGCAAGGCTCGAAAAAATGCAGAAAATTTCGAGACCCTGGTCTCCAATATTCCCGGAGTCGTCTATCACTCTACCATAGGTGAGCAGCGATCCGTGGACTTCATCAGCGATGCGGTGTTTGAGCTGACCGGGTATCCTGCGAGTGACTATATGGAAGGGAAGCGCTCATTTGATTCCATGATGGATGAAAGGGATATACCTTGGGTAGAGCAAATCATTGAGGAACATATCATTGATGGGAAGCCGTATGCCCTGGAGTATCGTGTTCACCATGCGATGGGCACCTCTCGCTGGGTTCTGGACCAGGGCAGGGTTCATTATGATGACAATGGAGAGCCTGTAGCTTTTGATGGCGTGTTGATGGATGTCACCCAACGTCGGCAAACCGATGAGGAGCGACGGGCGCACGTTCATTTCCTTGAAAGCATGGAACGTGTGGACCGCGATATTCGAAGGAATAGCGATATGGAATCCATGCTGTCCGCTGTGGTCGAAACCTTGCGTGCGGCTTTGGGGGCGGACCGTGCATGGCTCATGTATCCTTGTGTGGAGGGAGCGGAAACTTTTAGTGTTCCCGTGGAGCGGACAGTCCCCGAGTTCCCCGGAGCCGGATTGACCGGAGCTCCCCTTCCGGTCGATGAGGAAACAGCGGATTTGATCACGCTTGTGTTGAACAGTTCTGGTCCGGTGGCCTTTGACGCAAGTACGGGACACCCCATCCCAAGTGGTTTGCGCAAAGAGTTTTCCGTGCAATCACAGCTTTTGGTACCGATTTTCCCTCGCACCGATCTGCCATGGGTTTTGGGCGTTCACCAGTGCCGAAATCCTCGCATATGGAACGAAGCAGACAAGTTGCTGTTCAAAGAGGCCAGCCGTCGCCTCTCGGATGCCTTGAGCGAAACGCTTATGTCCAAGGAATTACGACAGAGCGAAGAACGGTTCCGGACCTTCTCCGAGCAAACCATGCTTGGTATCGGTCTGATTCAGGATGATCGGATAACCTTTGCCAACCAAGCATTTTGCGACCTTTTTGAGGTGTCTATCGAGGAGTTGCTTTCCATGCCTCCAAAGGGCTTTATGCGGTTTGTGCACCCTGACGACCGTGCTTTCGTCAGCATGCAGGTACAGAAAAAACAGCGCAACCAATCCGGTGCTGTCGGTACCTACGAATGGAGGGCCATAACCGCCACTGGTCGTGTCCGATGGGTAGAAATTCATTCCAAAACCATCCACATAGGGGGAGGTTTCGCCGACCTTATCTGCCTGTTGGATGTTTCCAAGATTCACAAGACTGGTCAGGATTTGCAAAGTCTGGTTGAGGAACGAACCGCTGCGCTCAAGAAGAAGACCATGGAACTGGAGGATGCCTACGATCAACTGTCGAGGCTGGATCGAATGAAATCCATGTTCCTGACATCCGTGGCCCACGACCTGCGGACTCCGCTGACCTCTGTGCTTGGGTATGTGCAGCTTATCAGGAAAGACCTGGAGAAAGTGTATCAGGACCGCAAGGAAGATCGGGCGGCCACGCGTATTCTGTCCAACCTCGAAATCGTCTCGTCGGAAGCACGCCGTCTTAACGGGCTTTTTGATGTGTTCATGGATTTGACCGCCATTCACGAAGGGAGCGCGAAATGGAAGGATGTGCCGGTCGATCCGGTAAGTATTCTCTCCGGCGTGTCTGATTCGTTCAGGTATCGTGATCAATATTCGGACGCGGTTCGTTTCGAGGTGAATATTCCAGAAAAGCTGCCTCTGCTTCATCTGGATCCCAAACGGTTGGTACAGGTGGTCTCGGTGTTGCTGGACAATGCGTTCCGGCATACTGCCGAAGGGGTTGTTTCCCTTGCCGCTTCGGCAGAGGGAGGTCATTTCGTTTTAACTGTATCCGATACAGGCAGCGGCATCCCTGCGGCGGATCTGGCCAAGGTGTTTGAGCCATTTCATCAGGTCGATACCGGCGATACCCTCAACAGGACCGATAAAGGACCGGGGCTCGGTTTGACCCTTTGCCGACAGATTGTCGAGCACTACGGGGGCGTCATGGAAATTGACTCCATTGAAGGGAAGGGGGCCACCTTCATCGTTCGGATTCCGCTTCCCGGTGAAGCCTCCTGATTCAGCGCCGCAATGGTTTTGGCCTGATACTTGATAGAGACCCTATATACATGACCTGCCGCTCCGGAACGCACGTTTCGGCCACACGGGGTAATCCACTGTCAGTGTTGTCGATTCTCTCAATGTCCCGGGATCATGGTGGTAGACAGCGTTGGCGCTGGCTTCGACATAATTGTCGAGATGCGGCTGCTGACGTGATCAAAAATGTCAACATCACGGGGTCTTCATGGGGACAAACGCCAACCAAAACAGCTCTGGGCGCCATGCAGTCTTTGCCTATGGAACCTTGAAACACGGGTTCGCCAATCACTATTTTTTTCGTGACGCCCGATTCCTGGGCAAAGCCAAAACGGTTGTACGCTACAGCCTGTATGTGGATGAGTATCCGTTGGTCTATCCGGGTCAACCGGTGAGTCGCATAGTGGGTGAAGTGTATCAGGTGGATAATGCCCTGCTTTCGAGATTGGACATGCTGGAAGGGCATCCGAGGCTCTATCGCCGGGAACAGATCGAAGTGACTCTAGCCTCGGGAGAACGGTTGCGGGCGTGGATATATTTCTTCCCTGAACCGAGGGGACGCCTAATTCCCAGTGGAGAATTCAAGCCGACGACCGCCCTGGGCTGTGAATAGTTTTTTCAATTGCCTTGGGACAATATGCATCGGGTCTGCTAAGCTCACGATCAGAATATGAATCGTGAAAGGAGACCTCTTGCACATTGAAATCACGTACATTCACCATAATTGCTTTGTTTTGAAAACTGCCAGCCGTACCTATCTGTTCGATTATCCCAGTGACAGCCATCTGCCGGAGGGGGCGCAGAAGCGGGTTATGGACGCCGTGGCTTCCAGCGATCTCGTGGTGCTCGTTTCTCACAGTCATGACGACCACCTCAACGCCGATATGGTGAGCATGGTCTCGACTGCCGAGTCCGTCTGCTATGTCTTTTCCGATGATGTGCAGGACATGCGACCGGAAACGATTCCCACTGACGCCGAAGTGCTGATTGTCGAACCTGATGAAACCTACGAGTTTCACGGCCTGTCCATTGAGACAATGATGAGTAATGACCTGGGTGTGGCTTTTCTTGTGGAAGACGGTGATTTCCGCTTCTATTTCGGTGGCGATCTGGCCAAATGGATTTGGAAGACCGCATCAGCCAAGGAGCAGGAGTATACTTCCCGATTCTTCCATAATGCCATGGAACGGGTGCGGGATTTTCAGCCTCATGTAGCCTTTTCCAATGTAGACAAGCGGTTGGATAATCTGGCCGGAGGAGTCGAGGCGTACCGGCAGACCGGGGCCAAGGTCTTCGTCCCCATGCACAGCTTTGGGGAAACCGACTGGCTTGAAGGGTTCCGGGAGGCTGTGGGAGAAGTGTTCACCAGGCTCTTTATCTATTCGGAATCAGGGGATTCCTCGGAATTTATCATTTAAGTTTTTTTCAGCTTTTTGTTATAGCGAACAGGTTGATCAATCGTTTCATGCATCAATCGGAGTCGCCATGTCTTGCAAACCGTCCAATTTGGTCGCCTTGATAGTTCTTTTTCTGCTGCTGGTTCCTGTGGGAGCCAGTGGGGCCAATCCTGCTGCAGCACTCATGATGGCCGATGCCGGTGGAGGTGGACAGGCCGAATCCGTTTCCATTCCCCCTGGGACACCCCCGGAAAAAGTGCAGGCATTGCTTGCTGGCATGAGCGACGAGCAGGTGCGTCGACTGCTCATCTCGGAATTGCAGAATGCTCCGCATCCTTCTCCCGATCAACATCAGCAAACCGGGATAGCCGGGGTGATATTGCGCAGCAAGGCATCACTTCAACATGTGAAGGAACGACTTTCCTACCTGTTCTCCGGTGCGGCTTCCGCGCCTCGCCTGCTTCCCGATGCTATCATGCAGTCGCTTTCCGGCGAAGGGGTGCACCCTCCCGGACATCTGCTGGCCGGGCTTGTCACCATCACTGTCATGTGGTTTGGCGTGCGGTTCTTCGTGAAGCGCAGGATGGACGGCGTTCGTCGGCGGATTGAGGATGTTGATCCGGCAGCACCGCTCTGGATCAAGATCGGCCGTCTGCTGGCCCGTGCGCTGTTTGATATCGTGACTGTGCTGATTATCGCAGTTGTTACGCTCATTCCGTATCTCATCATATTTAACGAGCCTGCCACGGGGCGCCCCGTCATCTTCGCCTGGTTCGGGGCCATGCTGGTCGTGGAAATTGTCCGCACACTGGCGCGGCTTCTGCTTGTGCCGGATGTCAGCGCCATACGATTTCTTCCCTTGAGCGATGAAGCGGCCAAGCTCATTTACAAGTGGACTATCCGCATCGCATGGATTGTGTCCGTTGGTATCCTGCTCTCAAGCATTATCCGAATGTCACGTGGCAGCGAATTGGCTTTTCTGGTTATCCTGGCGATTACCGGGCTGGTCGTTGCCGTCACAATCAGCCTCGTTGCGCTGTGGCACAGCAAAAAAGTGGCTGATACCATCCGTCGTTTCTCCAAAGAGAACTCCCTGCAGTATCAACTGGCGGGAACATGGCATGTCGGGGTGACGGGGTACTGCTTTGTCTTTTGGTTCTTCTGGGTGGTGGCCCTGTTGGTCTTTGGTGATAGGGCCATGATGGCCGGTGTCTACACGCTGCTGGTAGTTCCGCTGTATTTTCTGGTCGATTGGGCGACGCAGCAACTGGTTCGGTTTGCAGTTGACCTTGCCGACTCTGGTGGCGGGGCAGAAGCAGCCTCGGCTGATGGCGAGGAAGGCGCAAGTGAAGCGCCTGCCATTACGCGCTTTCAGACCTTCCTGTCTCGCAGTTTTCGGATGTTGGTCTTTGCGGCAGCCGTATTCCTGCTGTTGCGCATCTGGGGGGTCAATCTGAACTTTGGCCGAGCAACGGTCAGTGCGGGCATTGATATCCTGCTGACACTGGTGCTTGCCTATATCTTCTGGATTTACATCTCCAACTACATCGAAGACAAGCTGCGGGATAAACAGGCGGCGCAGGATGATTCCGGTGAAGGCGACGGCGGTGGCCCTGGCGGTGACCGTTTCTCGACCCTGTTGCAGTTGGTGAAAAAGTTCATCTTTGCGGCCGTGACTGTTGTCACTGCCCTGATCATTCTGTCGTCACTTGGCGTGGACATCGGGCCGCTCATTGCAGGTGCGTCCGTCTTTGGTATCGCCATCGGTTTTGGCGCTCAGACGCTGGTCAAGGATATCATCTCAGGTATTTTCTTCTTGATGGATGACGCCTTCCGCGTAGGGGATTACATCATCGTCGGCAGTGCCCGAGGAACCGTGGAACAGATATCCGTTCGTTCCTTCAAGCTGCGCCACCACCTGGGGCCGCTCTATACGATCCCGTTCGGCTCCATCAAGGAGATACAGAACATGACCCGAGACTGGGCGGTCATGAAGCTGAACTACCTTGTGCCGTTCGATACCGACATTCACAAGATCAAGAAGATCATCAAGAAGATCAACAAGGAAATCCGGGCTATTCCCGAGTTGAACGAGTTCATGCTGTCGGACATCAAGAGCCAGGGCGTCAAGGCCATGGAAGAGTATGGCATGCGCATGCGGGTCAAGTTCATGACCAAACCGGGCGGACAGTTCACGCTCCGCAAACTGGTGCTGGCCAAGATGCGCAAGGAGTTTGAAGCTGCGGGGATCGAGTTCGCCAAACCGCGTGTCTCCGTGTCTTTGCCTGAGACAGCACAGCTTTCGCCTGAAGAAGCGGCTACCGTGGCAACTGCGGCTGCACAGAAGGCCGTTGATGAAGATCAGGCCAAGCAGCAGGCGAAAAAGAAGTAGCAGAACGAGTAGGGACGGGGGGAGATGTTCTCTCCCTCCTGTTACGTGTTGGCGATTGATGTGGGCCGTCTGCGGACGTTAGGCCGTGGCGTACAACGGCATCTTGCGTCCTGCAATCCGCCCTTGTTCCGTGTTCTGTTTCAGGTTAGTGTCGGCAGGCATTAGCGAACACCATTCACAGGAGATTCCCCCTTGATCGCCAAGGAACAATTACACGCTTTTTTTTCACCGGAAACCGTTGCCGTTATCGGTGCTTCGGCTTCGCCCGGCAAAGTCGGCCACACCATTATTTCGAACATGCTCAAGGCAGGCTTCAAGGGGAAGCTGTATCCGGTCAATCCAAAGGCGACCGAAATCGAAGGGCTGGCTGTTATCAATGATATAGCCGAGCTGCCGCGAGGCCTCGACCTTGGGGTCGTTTCCGTACCTCGGGAGTATGTACTGCCCTCACTGGAGGCGCTGGCCGAGATCGGTACCAAGTCCGCCATCGTCATCACCGCCGGATTCAAGGAAATAGGCAAGGAAGGGTACGACCTCGAACAGCAGATTATTGAGCTGTGCGAACGGTCGGGCATGGCCCTCCTCGGGCCGAACTGTCTCGGCATGATGAATACGACTGCCGGAGTCAATGCCTCCTTTGCGGCAGGTCATCCCAATCCCGGTTCCATTGCCTTCTTTTCCCAGTCCGGTGCCCTGTGTGTGGCTATTCTTGACTGGGCGCTCGGCGAAAACATCGGCTTTTCGAAGTTTATCAGTCTCGGGAACAAGGCGGTTCTGGATGAAGCGGACATGCTTGATTTCCTGAACCATGATGATGAGACCACGGTCATTCTTGGCTATATCGAGAATGTCGAGCATGGAGAGGAGTTCCTGAAGCAGGCACGCAAGGCGAGCCTGAACAAGCCGGTCATCATGATCAAGTCCGGTACCACTGCTGCGGGAGCCAAGGCGGCATCCTCGCATACCGGAGCCATTGCCGGGTCGGATCAGACGTACTCTGCTGCCTTTCATCAGTCGGGCGTAATTCGTGTTGCCGATGTGGCAACACTGTTCAATCTGGCTCAGGCATTCTCGAATCAGCCGCTGCCCAAAGGGCCTAACCTCGCTGTTGTGACCAACTCTGGTGGCCCAGGCATCCTCACGGCGGATACTGCCGACAGGTCCAGCTTGTCCATGGCAACACTGTCACAGAAGACCATCCAGAAACTGCAGGAATTTTTGCCGAGCTACGCTGCTTTCTATAATCCAGTGGATATCGTTGGTGACGCGGATGCCAATCGCTACCGCAAGACCCTTGGTGTCGTTTCCGAAGATCCGATGGTCCACTCCATTCTGGTGCTGCTGACGCCGACAGCCTCGGTTGAGATCGAAAAGACGGCAGAGGCGGTTATCCGCACTGCTGCCAAATGCGGCAAACCGGTATTTGCGTGTTTCATGGGCAAAACCCGGGTAGCCGGGGCCAAGAAGATGCTCATGGAAGCGGGCATTCCCTGCTATTCCTTCCCGGAACCCGCGGTCAGGTCCATTGAGTCCATGTACAAATACAATATATGGAAGAATCGCCCTGAACCGCAGTACGCAGAGGTCAAGCGGGACAAGGAAGCCGCGTTGCAGTTGGTTCGCGATCACGAGAAGCGACACCAGTCGGAGATAGTCGAATTTCAGGCGCAGGAAGTGCTTCGCGCCTACGGGCTGCCGACGCCCAAAACCGTGCTTGCCCGTTCTTCCGATGAGGCTGTGGCCGCTGCCGAAGAGATCGGATATCCGGTTGTGCTCAAGATCGCCTCGCCGGATATCTCGCACAAGTCGGACGTGGGTGGAGTCAAGGTCAACCTGCGAAACGCGACCGAAGTCATGGAAACGTTCAAGGATATCACAGCCCGTGCCCAGCGCATGCGCCAGGAAGCCTATATCGCCGGTTGTCTGGTGCAGGAGATGGCGCCTCCCGGCGTCAAGGAAGTGATCATCGGCTTCAAGCGCGACGAAGAGTTCGGCCCTATGTTGATGTTCGGTCTGGGCGGAATTTACGTTGAGATCATGAAGGACATTTCCTTCCGGCTTGCTCCGCTGTCCCGACAGGACGCCTTTGAGATCGTTCGTGAGATCAAATCCTATATGCTGCTCAAAGGGATCAAGGGAGAGCAGCCCGTGAATTTCACGGCCCTGGAAGATATCATCATGGTCATGTCACAGATGGCGCTGGACCTGCCGCAGGTATGGGAAGCAGAGTTCAATCCTGTGCTCATCAATCATGAGAAGGCCATTGTCGCCGATGTCCGGATGACACTGCACCTGTCAGACGATTAATCGCAAAGTGGAAGGGGAGCGGGTAACTCCGGTCCCCATGCTACTTCTTGCGCAGTTCCGTTACCTGTTCGCCGCCGATCCCCCAGTTGTCCGTATCCACTTCGTCAATGATGACGAAGGTGGTCTTTCTGTTTTTGCCAAGCACGTCTTCAAGCAGGTCAGTGACTCCTTTGATGAGTTGCTGCTTCTGCTCAGGCGTGGCTCCTTCCCGTGTGATGCGAATGTTGACAAAGGGCATGACTTCTCCGTTTCTTATTATGAGGTAATGAAACCCAGATCCTTTTCAGTAACCCGCCCTCGAATGTTTGTATACAGATCGGCTGTCAGGGCCGTCTTGCAATTCCATACTAAATAAGAGTGAAATTATTTTCCGCGTGACAGAAGTTATGGAAGCAGGCAGAAAGACCGGTCCGTTGCGACGGAAAAACAGCCCGGTTGAGACACGTAATTAGGGGTGATTCAAAAGGTGAGCAAAAACGGCTTATTGCCAATAAATTACAAGTTTTTTGCCTGCTTTTTCCCATAGGTGTCTTGACGGTTGTATACCGGTTCGGTATAGATCAATTCCTACCGAACTGGTAGAGTAACTCGGACTTGGGGCAAAACGTGGTTTGCTGAAACTGCGAATTAAGGACGAGTTGCTAAAGGGAAAGTGGAATTATCCTGTTATTTCAACAGATAATAAAACCGTACCTTTGCAGAGGGAATTAGCTGAGGGGCTAATCTCGAGCACATATTGTTTTTAGGACATTGGGCGTTTTGTCGTCTGGTGAATTCGTGTGGTGCATCCTTTATGGAGTGGTGCGTCTTCGTTTCACCTAACGATAAATGCCTGACCTGAGGGGCTCGCTGCACTGACGCCGGAGGGCGTGTTGCTGCAACCACCGGGTGTTCCGGCGACCGATCGTGTGGATTCGTCCACTTTTTTTCGGGAGTCGACGATTGACGTATCCACGAATGCGTAGGTCGTTGAGAACATCCTGGTTGGAGAGGGTGCATAGTATTCCACAAACTTATTAAGGAATGCGTTATGGAGAAAGGAAGACGACTGCTGTTTTGGGCTGGAATCCTTTTCGTGTTCGCTGTCACATCAATTGTCTCTATCGAAGCCCAGGGGCTCGAAGCGCAGGCCAAAGCCGTTTCCGAGGCTCGGGTCGACGCAGTGACTATTGATACGCTGGCGAAATTCGAAAAGCTTGAACTGCCCGTGGTTACTTTCTACCACGACCAGCACACCGAAGCTCTGGCTAAACAGGGCAAGGACTGTGCATCGTGTCACGAGAAAGATGCCGACGGAAAACTTTCCATCAAATTCAAGAGTCTGGTCGATGAAGACCCAGACACCATCAAGACCATCTACCACAACCAGTGTATTGGTTGTCACAAAGACATGGTCTCTGCCGGACAGAAGTCCGGTCCGCTGGACGGCCAGTGCCGCTCCTGCCACACCAAGAATCCTGCTGCTTCCGAATGGCAGCCGATCTCCTTGGACAAATCGCTTCACTTCCGCCACGTCCGCGGAACCGGCGGTGACGAAAAATGTCAGACCTGCCACCACACCTATGATGAAGCCGCCAAGGAACTCGTTGCCGACAAAGGCAAAGAGCAGAACTGTCGCAACTGTCACATGGAACAGGATCGCGTTGTCAACGAAGAGTTGACTGTGCGTTCGTACGCCATGGCTTCGCATGAAAAGTGCGTTACCTGCCACATGGAGTACACCGCGAAGAAGAAAGCTTCCGGTCCCGCCAAATGTGCTGGTTGTCACTCTGCTGCAAGCCAGGCCGAGATGAAGGTCGTCGAGAATCCTGAACGCCTCATGCGCGGTCAGCCCGATCACACGCTGCTCGTCACCGTCAAGGATGGCAAGCCGCAGGCAAACATGGGTCCCGTTCCCTTTGATCACAAAGGCCATGAGGAATACGTCAAGGATTGTCGTTCCTGTCACGTTGGCGAAGGCTCCATGGACGGCAAGTTCTTCGAGCTGGCCGGTGACATGCACCTCAAGACCAACATGCAGGGCTGCGTGGGTTGCCACAAGGCCAAACAGGAAGAGAAACCCGTTTGCGCTGGCTGTCACAGTCAGATGCGCGAGACCAAGGCTCCTTCCAAAGACTCCTGCGCCAAGTGTCACGTTGAATCCGCCAAGGAACTCTACGTCGACGGTATGATCCCCGAGAAGGAGATCGAAGAAGCCGTTGCAGCCGAGCTTGTCTCTTCTCGTGACAAGACTGTCATGACCATCACCGACGCTGACATCCCGGAAGAGATCGTCATCGGCGCATTGTCTGACCAGTACGAGCCGAGCAAGTTCCCCCATCGCAAGATCGTCAAGAAGCTGATTGCCGATATGCAGGGTGACAACATGGCTGGTTACTTCCACGGACAGGACACCCTGATGTGCTCCGGCTGTCACCACAACAGCCCCGCATCCAAAACACCGCCCAAGTGTGCTAGCTGCCACAACAAGCCCTTCGACCCGGCCAAGCCGGACGTACCGGGCCTGAAAGCCGCATACCATGGTCAGTGCATGGGTTGTCATACCGCCATGCAGCTCGAAAAGCCGTCGAATACGACGTGTAGCGATGCTGAAGGCTGTCACGTAAAGAAGAAGTAATCCGAACCCGGTGAAAATACACTAGGAGTCATCCATGAAACGTAGAAACTTCCTCGGCCTGATGGGGGCAGCCGGTGTCGCCACCGTGCTTCCCACAAAGGCTCAAGCCGCTGGAAACGTACACTTTGAAGGATATCCGGGAAGCAAAGGCGTCCTCTTCGACGCCACGCGCTGCATCGGATGCCGCAAATGTGAAGAAGGCTGCAATGAGATCAACGGTCTGGCCAAGCCGGAACAACCGTTCAGCGATCTCAGTGTGCTCGATACGAAACGCCGTACCGAAAACGAAGCCTACACAGTCGTCAATAAATACGAACAGCCTGAAGGCGGTTCCGTGTTCAGCAAGATCCAGTGCATGCATTGCATGGAGCCTTCCTGCGGTTCTGCTTGTTTCGTCAAGGCGTTCACAAAGCAGCCTTCCGGCGCCGTTACGTACGACGAATCCGTCTGCGTCGGTTGTCGTTACTGCATGGTCGCGTGTCCCTTTGAGATTCCGACCTACACATACAACGATCCCATCACCCCGAAGGTCATCAAGTGCCACCTGTGCGAACCGCACATCTCCACTGGCAAGGTCGATGCTCCGGGTTGTGTGAACAAGTGCCCCAAGGAAGCGCTGGTTTATGGCGAGCGTGATGATCTGATCAAGATCGCCCGCAACCGTATCGAAGCCCATCCCGAGCTGTACGTGGATCACCTCTACGGTGAGCACGAAGTCGGTGGCACCAGCTGGCTGTACCTCTCCGGCACGCCGTTCAACCAGATCGGCATGCGCGAGGACCTCGGTACCACTTCCGGTCCCGAACTGAACTCCAGCGCACTGTCTGTTGTTGCCATGGTTCCGGCCCTGTGGCCTCTGCTGCTCGCAGGCGTCTACGGCATCACCAAGCGCACGGACAAGATCGCCAAGAAAGAAAAGGCCGAAGCTGTAGCTCAGGCCATCAAGGAAACGCAGGACAAAGCCAATTCCGACATGAAGGCCGCCATGGAGCGCGCTCGCAATGACAAGGAAGCCACCGTCAAGCGTGAAGTCACCAAAGCCGTCGAGGAAGCCCTGAAGGCTGCCGAAGAAGAGGCCAATGGTGAAAAGGAAGAGGAGGGCGCATAAATGAGCACTGAAGCCCAGACCAAACAATCCCTGATGACGCCGTTCAATGTTATTGCCGGCCTCATCCTGGTACTCGGTGTCGTCCTGACCATCTGGCGTTTCGCCGGTGGTATCGGAGCGGTTACCAATCTCGATAACAACAACCCCTGGGGCATCTGGATCGGGTTCGACCTGCTCTGTGGTGTCGCATTGGCCGCCGGTGGCTATGTCACCTCCTCGGCCGTCTACCTTTTCGGCATGAAGAAGCATCACGCCGCTGTCCGTCCGGCCATCCTGACGGCCTTCCTCGGCTACCTCTTCGTTGTCGTTGCCCTGCAGTACGACCTCGGTCGTCCCTGGCGCCTGCCTTACCCGTTCGTCGTGTCCGCGGGCACCACGTCCATGCTCTTCGAAGTGGGTTTGTGCGTTGCTCTGTACCTGACCGTTCTGTTCCTGGAGTTCTCTCCGGCAGCGCTCGAGTACTTCGGCCAGAAACGTCTGCGTAACCTGATTCACAAATGCACCATCGCCCTGACCGTATTCGGCGTCGTGCTTTCCACCTTGCACCAGTCTTCGCTCGGAGCGCTGTATATTGTCGCGCCATCGAAGCTACATCCATTGTGGTATTCCGCGTACCTGCCAACGTTCTTCTTCGTAAGTTCGGCAGCAGCCGGTATGTCCATGGTCATGCTCGAAGGGTGGATTTCCCACGGTTCCAAGACGCTGCACAGCAAGATGTCCGAGGAATACCTGGGACAGCATGATGATCTGTACTTCGGGTTCGCCAAAGGCGCTTCCTGGGTACTGATGGGGTACTTCTTCATCAAGGTCATCGGCATTGCCGCCGACAACGAATGGCACCTGCTTGCCACCGGATGGGGCCAGTGGTTCCTGTTCGAGTTGCTCGGTTTCGCGCTCCTGCCGTCCTTCCTGTACGCCATAGGTGCACGCGAAAAGAACCTCAAGCTGATCAAATGGACCGCGCTTCTCACCGTTCTGGGCATTGTCCTGAACCGTCTGAACGTTTCCCTGATCGCCTACAATTACCACCTGCCGTCCGAGATGCGCTACTTCCCGAGCTGGCAGGAGATCGGTGTGACATTGTTTGTCTGCACCATGCTCGTCGTAACCTTCAAGTTCATCAGTAGTAAGACGCCGATCTTTTATGATCACCCTGACTACAAGGATGAGCACTAAATCCTAGGAGGACGAGAAAATGGCTAATGAAATATATTCCCTTCAAGAATTCCTGCTCGCCACGAAAGGGTGGGTGTACATTCTGATGGGTTCCGCGTTGGTGGTCTTCGTGGCCTACTGGAAGTTCCTGTTCAGCAGGGACAAAGACTAACGGTCAGCATACGAGGAGTTTGAACCATGTATGAACTGTTAACGGGCCCGATCCTTTGGCTGGCGTTTGCTATCGCCGTCATCGGTCTGATCACCCGCACTGTATTCTACATTAAAGGTCTGAACTGGAAGCTGGACCGCGTCGCTTATTCCGCGCATCCCGCTGCCGGTGCCAAGGGAGCATTGCGCTCCATCCTGGCTTTCATCATTCCCTTCGCTAACCATAGCTGGAGGGCCAAACCCGGATTCACGATCATGTTCTTCGTGTTCCACATCGGTCTGCTGGGCGTTCCCCTGTTGCTGGAAGGCCATGCCGTCATTCTCAATGAGCGTTTCGGCATCTCCTGGCCTACCATGTCCATGGCTGCCGCTGACTTCCTGACTGTCGCCATGCTGGTAGCTGCTGCAGGTATCGCCATTCGCCGACTGATTCTGCCTGAAGTTCGCATTCTCACCGATGCCAAGGATTGGTTCGTTCTGATCATCTCCATCGCCCCCTTCGTATCCGGCTATCTGGTCGTTCACGAATTAGGCAATTACGACTTCTGGCTGACGGCTCACATCATCAGTGGCCTGGCCTGGATCGCGTTGCTGCCGTTCACCAAGCTGTTCCACGCCGTAGGCTTCTTCTGGTCCCGTGCACAGCTCGGTATGGACTTCGGCATCAAGCGCGGTGGCATGAAGTACAAGAGCTTCGACTGGTAAGTCGTTAGCGTATAAGGAGAACCACAATGCCCGAAGGTAAGCTTTGCAATAGAACGCCGATCAACGATGAGGAATACCTCCAGCAGGTACTCAGCGATACCGGTGGAAAGCAATACTATAAAGAAATGGAAGAGCTCGACGTTGATGTCGAGAAATTACAGGCATCCCTGAAGGCCACACTCAAGTCCCGTCTGAAAACGTGGCTTGAAATGTGCGCCCACTGCGGCCTCTGCGCCGACGCCTGCTTCCTGTATGAAGTTAATGATCGTGTGCCTGAACAGGTCCCGGCTTACAAGATCCAGTCCACCCTGGGCGAGATCGTCAAGAAGAACGGGAACGTCACCAACGAGTTCATGCGTCACTGCATGGATGTCGCATGGTCTCAGTGCACCTGTTGTAACCGTTGCGGTCACTACTGCCCGCACGGCATCGATATGGGTGTCATGTTCGGTTACCTGCGCGGACTGCTCAACTCTCAGGGCTTCGTGCCGTGGGAACTGAAAATCGGTGCTGGCATGCACCGTGTCTATCGCGCACAGATGAACGTCACCACGGAAGACTGGGTCGAAACTTGCGAGTGGATGGCCGAGGAAACCGAGGAAGAATGGCCGGGTCTGACCATCCCTGTGGATGTTGAAGGCGCCGACATGATGTACACCTGTAACGCTCGTGAGCCCAAGCACTACCCTGAAGACATCGCTGAAGCCGCCATCCTGTTCCACCTGACCGGTGAGAATTGGACCGTGCCTTCCGAAGGATGGGAGCAGACCTCCCTGTCCATGTTCGCCGGTGACTGGGAAGCCTGCACCATGCAGGTAAAAACAGTGTACGATGCGATTGAGCGTCTGAAGCCGAAACGCGTCGTCGGTACCGAGTGTGGTCACGCTCACCGTGCTACCTCCATCGAGGGACCGTACTGGGTCGGTCGTGAAGACGGCCTGCCTCCGCGTCCGTTCATCCACTACGTTGAATGGGTTGCCGAGGTGCTTCGTTCCGGACGTCTGAAAATCGATCCGGCCAAGAAGCTCAAGCGCCCGATCACCTTGCAGGACTCCTGCAACTACGTTCGTAACCACGGCCTGGCCGACATCACCCGTGAGATCATGACCTACATCGTTGAGCCGGAGTACTTCATCGAAATGACTCCGAACCGCGAACACAACTACTGCTGCGGCGGTGGTGGCGGATTCAACGGTGTTGGTAAATACCGTCCTCAGCGTAACGTGGCGCTTCGCAAGAAGCGTGACCAGATCCTCGAAACCGGGGCCGAACTGGTCATCGCACCCTGCCACAACTGCTGGGATGCCATCCGTGACCTCGAAGAAGAATACGAAATCGGTATCGAATGGTCCTTCCTCAAGCCGCTTCTGATCGAAATGGCTATTGTGCCTGATCATCTGAAGCCCAAGGAAGAGGAAGAGTAGTACTCTCGATCCTTACGCCGATAAGGCGGATGTAATAACTGTCCAACCGGCCTGGTGGTTTCGACCGCCAGGCCGGGCATGGATGGTGCGAGACAAGACCCATTACCATCCGGTTATGGAGTGCGGAAACTTCTGCGCTGTTCAATGATCGGTGGGCGATACCGTTATGCGCATAACAACCAAATCCAGATACGCGACCAGAATGGTGCTGGACATAGCCCTCCATTGTGAAAATGGGCCGGTGCAGTCGCGTGATATTGCCGAACGGCAAAACATTTCTCTTAAATATCTCGAAAAACTGATTCGCGAGTTACGACGTGCCGGACTGATTGAAAGTCGTCGTGGCCCCCAGGGCGGGCACCTTCTGGCGCGTCCTGCCGATTCGATCACCGTGGGCGATATTGTCCGCATTATGGAATGTCCGCCCAAATATGATGACTGCACCTGCACGGCCGGTGGCGAGTGTGATGCATGTCCTCAGGCCCAGACCTGTCTGACCAAAGCCATCTGGGTGGAAACCACGCGCGCCATGTTCGAGAAACTCGATACGTTCATCATCGGCGAGTTACTCGACTAGTCTTTTTCTTTTCTTGTTTCGCCCCTTGCCAAACGGCTGTGGCGATTTATCTCTCAACCAACATGCAACGTTGGAAAATCGGCTCCGGCAATCTTGTCGTCATGCAGGGTGACATAACGACCCTGGAAGTGGACGCTATCGTGAACGCCGCCAACTCGCGCCTTGCTGGCGGTGGCGGAGTTGATGGTGCCATCCATGACGCTGCCGGAATCATCTCTCTTCAACGAGCCTGCAAAAAAATCATCGCTGAAATCGGAACTCTTCCAGTAGGTGAAGCCGTCATCACGCCAGGCTTCGGCCTGAGTGCGCGTCACATCATCCATACTGTCGGTCCAGTCTGGCATGGAGGAGATCGTGACGAACCTCGATTGCTCAGGCAGGCATATGCCAACTCCCTTCTACTGGCACATCAGCATGAACTCCACTCCATAGCCTTTCCTGCCATTTCTTGTGGCGTATACGGATATCCTGCGGAACAGGCCGCTGGGATAGCGCTTGGCGAACTCAAGTCCGGGCTGCAAGACGGTCTGGTCTCAGAAATTTTCATGGTATTGCATGGCCGCACCGCTTTCGACGTATGGCGTAATGCAGCCGAAGACTGCCTGTAATCAGGCAAGGAGATAGTATGCAA
This sequence comes from Pseudodesulfovibrio profundus, assembly GCF_900217235.1. Classification (NCBI taxonomy): domain Bacteria; kingdom Pseudomonadati; phylum Thermodesulfobacteriota; class Desulfovibrionia; order Desulfovibrionales; family Desulfovibrionaceae; genus Pseudodesulfovibrio; species Pseudodesulfovibrio profundus. The sequence continues at coordinate 3,814,132 of NZ_LT907975.1, forward strand.
CTCAGAGGAACAACCATTGTCGCGGTCAAAGACGAAAACGGTACCGCGGTAGCAGGCGACGGACAGGTAACTTTCGGCCAGTCTGTCGTCATGAAACATACGGCTCGCAAGGTTCGTCGGATTTACAAGGACAAGGTCACCGTCGGATTCGCCGGTGCCACAGCCGATGCCTTCACCCTTTCCGAGCGGTTTGAGGCCAAACTGGAGAGTTATGCCGGTAACCTGCTTCGTGCAGCGGTGGAGCTGGCGAAAGATTGGCGCACAGATAAGTACTTGCGCAAACTGGAAGCAATGCTGCTGGCCGCTGACGGCGAACATGTCCTGATCATCTCCGGCACCGGTGATGTCATCGAGCCGGACGACGGCGTTGCTGCCATTGGTTCGGGGGGCTCCTACGCTCTTGCAGCCGCTCGGGCTCTCCAACGCTCTACCGATCTGCCAGCCAGTGAAATCGCTCAAAAGGCCATGGAAATCGCTGCGGAAATCTGCGTTTACACCAACGACAATATTGTCCTGGAAGCACAGGAAAAATAACACACTTATCGCAATCGTGGCTTGCTGCTCTCAATGAAGGTCAGCGTAAAAGCACAAGCGAGATGTGGAGGCTATTCATATTATGAGTAATTTGACACCCAGAGAAATCGTTTCCGAACTCGACAGATATATCATCGGACAAAATGACGCCAAGCGCATGGTAGCCATCGCCATGCGTAACCGTTGGCGTCGTCAGCAGATTGATCCTGATCTTCGTGATGAAATTTCCCCCAAAAACATCATCCTCATGGGACCTACCGGCGTTGGTAAAACCGAAATTGCCCGCCGACTTGCCAAGCTGACCCATTGTCCGTTCTTCAAGGTGGAAGCAACCAAGTTCACCGAAGTCGGTTACGTTGGTCGGGATGTGGAATCCATGATTCGTGACCTGATGGAAATCGGTGTGAGCATGGTCCACAAAGAGGAAACCGAGAAGGTGCGCATCAAGGCGGAAAAACATGCTGAAGAGCGGCTTCTTGACCTGTTGCTGCCGCGAAGCACTCCCAAGAGTAGTGGGGGGCCTGCCGGATTCTTTATGGGCTCTGCCAATGGCGAGGTTGAAGAGAAGCCCGAGCCGCCCAAAGATGATGCCACGCGGGAGAAATTCCGCCAGATGTTCCGTGCAGGGCAGCTGGATGACCGCGAGGTGGAACTGGAAGTGACCATGCAGTCCGGTGCTCAGGTCGAGATAATGGCCATTCCGGGCATGGAAGAGATGGGCTCCAACCTGCAAAACGCCTTTTCCAACATGTTCCCCGGCAAGAAAAAGCCCCGGAAGATGAAGATCAAGGATGCCTATCAGGTCCTGATTGATGAAGAGGCTGACAAGCTCATCGATCCTGATGCCGTGAACGAGCTTGCTCGCGAGCGAGTGGAGCAGCAGGGTATCCTCTTTGTGGACGAGATGGACAAAATCGCTTCCCGACAGGACGCTGGCGGCGGAACCGATGTTTCCAGAGAAGGGGTGCAGCGTGACCTGTTGCCCATCGTGGAAGGAAGTGTGGTCAACACCAAGTACGGCATGGTCAAGACCGATCACATCCTGTTCATTGCTGCTGGTGCGTTTCACTTTGCCAAGCCGTCGGACCTCATCCCCGAGTTGCAGGGTCGCTTCCCTCTGAGGGAAGAGTTGAATTCCCTGCACAAGGAAGAGTTTTACCGTATCCTTACGGAGCCCAAGAATGCACTGACAGTGCAATACAAGGCGCTGCTCGAAACCGAAGGCGTATCTGTCGACTTCACCAAGGAAGCCTTGGAAGAGATTGCCGAGACTGCCGAAAAGATCAACGAGGAAACCGAAAACATCGGCGCTCGTCGATTGTACACCATACTGGAAAAGATACTGGCGAAGCTCTCCTTCGAGGCGCCGGACAAGTCCGGGCAGACCATTACCATTGATCGTGAATACGTCCGCTCACAACTGAGTGACGTCATCGAGGATCGCGACCTGTCGCGTTACATTCTGTAGGAGTGACAATGCACGCTGGGATTGATCTTATCGGCGTTCCGCTCGATGAAAATTCGTCATACATGCGAGGTGCGACAGCCGGACCTGCTGCGGTCGTTGAAGCGCTTCGATGCGATTCGGCCAACATGTGGGCGGAAACAGGGGTTGATCTCGCTGATGTCCTTCATGAGAAGGGTGATCTGGTGTTGCCATCCGGCGAAGCTGCGATTCACACTATTCATGCCGCAGCAAAGGAAGCGGGGAAATCGGGAAGCAAGCCGTTGTTTCTCGGCGGAGACCATTCCATAACGTATCCGCTGGTCAAGGGACTGGCGGCGAGTGTGGGGGAGTTCTCCATACTCCATTTTGATGCTCACCCGGATTGCTACCATGCGTTCGAGGGCAACCGGTACTCCCATGCAAGCCCGTTTTCGCGGATCATGGAGGACGGGCTGTGCAAGCGTCTTGTCTCTGTTGGTATACGGACTGCCCATGGGCATCAGCGTGACCAGCGCGATACCTTTGGTATCGAGTGGCTGGAGATGAAAGACCAGCAGTCCTGGCCTGCTTTGTCGTTTGATGAGCCGGTGTATATCAGCTTTGATCTCGATGCGCTCGATCCGGCCTTTGCACCGGGAGTATCACACCATGAACCCGGCGGCATGTCGGTTCGGGAGGCTCTGCATATCATTCATTCCATCAACGTTCCGGTCATTGGAGCGGATGTTGTGGAGCTGAATCCTCAGCGCGATCTCAACGGTGTTACCGGCATGGTCGCTGCCAAGCTGGCCCGAGAGATCGCAGGAATGATGCTCAAGAATTAACCGTGATTTATACGAATAAAAAGGGCGAAGGATCATCATGATCCTTCGCCCTTTTTGATTGTATTTGATTGAGCTTATTTGACTTCGTCGGCTTCGCCTTTCACTTCGGCAATGGCTTCGGCATACGCCTGGAAGACGTCGTCACGGTTGATGAGGCCGATAATCTCCGAAGTATCGGTTTCGGATACAACCGGAATCTGACCGTAGTCGGTGTTCACGAAGCGAAGGAGCGCCTGATACAAGTCATAGTCAGGTCGTACGTAGACCGGCCTGGACATGAGGTCGCGCACCACAACGAGGTCGTGCAGGTCTTCCTCGAACATCCAGTTGCGGACGTTATGAATGGAAACCATGCCCACGAACCAGCCGTCTTCGGATCGTCTGACCGGGAAGTAGAGCTGATCCGAGTTGGCAATGATGTCCGTCAACGCCTTGAGTGTCGTGGATTCTTCCAGAACAATGACTTCACCGGGGTTGTAGAAGTCAGACACATGCATCTGCTCAAGGACGTTGATGGTAGCGTCCTCAGCGTGTGCCGGTGATTCAAACTTGTTCTCAACCTGATGCTCGTAGAGCGATACCTTGCGGCAAAGCACCAGACATAGTGCCGAGGCAAGCATCAGCGGAGCAAGCAGGCCATAGCCCTGAGTCAGCTCCGTGACCATGATCAGCGGCCCAATGGGAGCACTGGCGACACCGGCGAAGAATGCAGCCATGCCGACCAGAATGTAGGCGCCAGGTTGCGTGACAATATCCGGGAAGAAATGGTGCCCGAACTTGCCTACGAGACCGCCGGACATGCCGCCCACGAACAGGGCCGGCGCGAACATGCCGCCTGACATGCCGGAGCCGATGGTGACCGAGGTAGCCACGGTTTTACCGACGATGATGTAGCACATGCCAAGGGCCGGAATCTGTCCCAGAATAGCTAACTCAAGCCAGCCATATCCACCTGAGAGCACACCACCGATGATCAGTCCATCCTGCGCGGTGTGCGGGTAAAGGATACCGATGAGTCCCATGGCGAGACCGCCAATGCCCATGGACCAGATGATGCCGAGCTTTTCGCGAAGCGGGTAGAATATGTTGTATTTGATGATGGTGAATGTACGAATGTACATCCAACCGACAGCGGCGCAGACAAAGGCGAGCAGTACGTAGAAAATCAGCTCGCGCGGGTCATGGAACGAAAAGCGGGGGATGCCGAAAATCGGTTCGGTTCCGTAAAAGAACGTGAAGATGGAGTAGGAAACAACCGAACTCATGACCGAAGGCAGAATGGCCTCTGCCTCGAAGTCTTCGCGGTAGATAACCTCAACAGCGGTCAACGCACCACCAAGGGGGGCGCGGAATATGGCGCCAAGGCCACCGGCTGCGCCGGAGAGCAGGAGGAGGCGGCGTTCCTTGGCGGAAAAGTCGAACTTGTTGGCGAGCCACGAGCCGAGGCCAGCCCCAATCTGAGTGATGGGACCTTCGCGACCGGCGCTACCACCCGAGGCGATAGTCAGAACAGAGCATGCGCCGCGGATGAGCGCAACACGCCCCTTGATGACGCCACCCTGATTGTGGAACGCATTGATGGTTGCATCGGTGCCGTCTGTACCGCCTGTGACAGTCTCGGGGATGAACTTGTTGACCAGCCAGCCGGTGAGGAGGGCGGTTCCTGTCGTGAACACCGGAATCAGCCATGGGCGGAACTCCCCATGGGGTCCATGGAAGATACCTTCACCTGCGGGTTCCGGATAAACCAGTCCGGCCAGATTGTGTTGCAGAATGAACTTGCCTATTTCAACCAACCAGAAGAAGGCGACAGCGACAAGACCGGACATGGTGCCGACGAGGACGCCGATAACCAGCCAGCGAAAAGATGCAACGGTTGAATAGGCTTTGGCAAACGAGCGCCAGTAATTGAAGAATTGGGTGAAAAGGCTCATGACTATTTTTGTGTGCGGGCATTACCGAGGTCGGGGCGGGTCAGCTTGATGGCAGCATCGGGCTGGGCGAGTATCTGCCTGCCCAACTCTATGTCCTTGCCGATGCGCTCTTTGAGCTCGTCGATGCCGGAGAATTTTTTTTCATCACGGATGCGTTGTACGAAGTGTGCCTGTATTTCGCGACCATACAGGTCACCTTTGAAATCCAGAAGGTGGGCTTCCACAGACAGGGCATCATTATCAAAAGTGGGGTTCTTCCCGATATTGGCTACGCCCTGGTAAACGTCATCGTCCACTTCAACCCAAATGGCATATACGCCGGGTTTGGGGAACAGTTCGTCCACCAGCTTGAGGTTGGCCGTTGGAAATCCGAGCAACCGTCCGCCGCGATTCATGCCATGAACGACTTCACCGCGAACCTGATAGAAGCGGCCGAGCAAAGGGCGGACAGACCAGACCTGACCAGCCTGGACCAGATCACGGATACGGGTTGAGCTGACCACTGCGCCATCCACAGAGACAGGATCGAGCCTGTCGACTGTGAATCCTTTCTTTTGACCAAGAGCACTCAATGTCTCAAAGTTTCCGGCTCGTCCTTTGCCCAGGTGGTAGTCATAGCCAATGATCATTTCCTTCATATTGAGTGTGTCCAGCAGGTATTTTTGAACAAATTCTTCAGGAGAGAGCTTGGCCATATCCATGGTAAAATGCAGCAGCAGGCATACTTGCGGGCCGTATTGGGAAATGAGCTCCAACTTTTGCTGGGTCAACGTGATGAATGGCGGGTTGCGATCATCGCGAAGGACGCGAAGCGGATGCGGATCGAATGTTACGACGACACTGACCAAACCGCGAGCCTCTGCACGAGCGCAGGCAAGGCTGATGAGTTTTTGGTGACCTTTGTGAACACCGTCGAAGTTGCCGATGGTGACGCATGATCCGGCAATGATGTCCTTGATATCTTCTGGGTTCCTGGCGACGATCATAAAATTTTGTCTTCCGGGGTTAGGTAAAAATGAGGTTGGGAGGATACGTTAAAACCGCCCGCTCTTCAAGCGCGGGTCTTAGGTGTCGGCCGTTCGCTCCTTGAGGGTATTTTGAAAATCTTCCAGTCGTTTTTTCTGCTCATCCGACTTTGCATCTTTTTCAGCCTGTACAGCGTGATAGTTGGCTTTTTTTATGTTGCCGGAATACATGGCCGCATAGGCAAGATGCAGATTGCCGCTGAAAACATCGCCTGACTGGCCGAGCATGCGTCCGAGGTGCTGGTGAACTTCCGCATCTTCAGGGACTAGATCGAGCACTTTTTTCATGTTGGCGATGGCTCGGTCGGATTGACCGGCGTCGGCCTGAAGGCGTGACAGGTAGAAAAGTCCCAGAGCATCGCGTGAATTCTGGATGACGGCCTTTTGCAGGTAAGGGAATGCCTTGTCGTGCTGTCCGGTCTTGAAAAAGAAAATGCCGGTTTCACGACTGACCAACGGGTCATTGGCATCCATTTCCAACGCTTTCTGAAACGATGCAAGAGCGCTCTTGTTATCCTTGAGGCGCTGATGCGCTATGCCGAGTCCAATGTAGTCCATGGCGGAATACTCGGCCTTGGGCTTGTTGTTGAAGTAGGCGAGGGCGGTATTGGCCGGGGACATTTTGGCGCGGACCATTGGCTGCAAGCGCTTGAGCAGGGCATCGTTGTCTTCGCGTTCTCCAAAGGCTGGAGGCATGCGGCTTATTCTGTCGTTCAGATAGGATATACGTTCCGTCAGACCCGGGTGAGTCGACAGGTACGAAGGGATATTTGCGCCGCTGTCAAACCAGCGGTTCTTCATCATGATCTCAAAGGTCTGTGGCATGCCTTCAGGGTTGTATCCGGCCTTGACCATGGAGTTGAGACCGACGTGATCTGCTTCGCGTTCATCGTCCTGCGAATATTTGAGCATGGCGGTGTGCGCCAGCCCCTGTGTACCCATCATCACGGCTTGGGCAGCATCTCCGCCGCCTGCCATGCCGAGAAATACACCGGCCAGCATTCCGGCTACGGAAAGCATCCCGATTTTACCCTGCTTTTCTAGCCGGCTCGCCATGTGGCGCTGGGAAACGTGCGCGAGTTCGTGTGCAATGACGCCAGCAAGCTGTGATTCGGATTCCACTTCCTGGATCAGCCCTGTAAAAATATAGATATATCCGCCGGGGATGGCGAAGGCGTTGAGTATCGGATTGGCGACGACAGCGCTGGTGATAGTAAACGGCATAGGGCGCTTGGCCGCAACGATGCGCTGAACGAGCGTGTCCACATAATCGGTGATGTAGGTATCACCGACCATGCCCATCTGCATGCGGATGAGGCGATCAAAGTTCCTGCCCATTTCGTTTTCGTCACGAATGGTGATCTTCTTCGGTAAGATGCTCGCATGCGCAGATACTGCCGGAGTTACAATGAGCAACAACGCAAGCAACGGGGCAAATATGATGGAAAGGCGTTTCACGGGCAATCCTGTGTTGAGTTGATTGCGCTCATTGTAATCATTTATGGGGGTAAGGCAACCTTGTGCGTGGATATGCACTAAACAGCGAAGCGGCCCGGAGGCCGCTTCGTTTGTATCGTTTTGGTTGTTCCTATTTGGACATTGAGTCGAGGAACTGCTTGTTGTTTTTGGTGCCTTTCATCTTTCCTCTCAGGAACTCCATCGAATCCATGGAACTCATGGGTGACAGGAGCTTGCGGAGAATCCAGACTCGGTTGAGGACATCTTCGCCGAGAAGCAGCTCTTCCTTGCGGGTACCGGAGCGGTTGATGTCGATGGCAGGGTAGACGCGCTTCTCTGAGAGATGGCGATCCAGGTAGAGCTCCATGTTGCCGGTTCCTTTGAATTCTTCAAAGATGACTTCATCCATGCGGGAGCCGGTGTCGATGAGAGCGGTAGAGATAATGGTCAGGGAGCCGCCTTCCTCGATGTTTCGAGCGGCACCAAAGAATCGTTTGGGACGCTGCAGAGCGTTGGCATCGATACCGCCGGAAAGTACGCGGCCGGACGACGGGGTGACAGCGTTATACGCACGGCCCAGTCGGGTGATGGAATCGAGAAGAATGACAACGTCACGCTTGCGCTCGACCAGTCGCTTGGCTTTTTCAATGACCATGTCGGCAACCTGAACGTGGCGCTGCGGCGGTTCGTCGAAGGTGGAGGAAACAACCTCTGCCTTGACTGTGCGCTGCATGTCGGTCACTTCCTCAGGCCGTTCATCAATGAGGAGAACGATCAGATCGACCTCGGGATGATTGGCATTGATGGAGTTGGCTATGGTCTGGAGCATGATGGTCTTACCGGTGCGGGGCGGTGCCACGATGACGCCGCGCTGGCCTTTACCGATAGGAGCCAGAAGATCGATGATGCGGGAGGAGTAATTTTTGTCGCCGTTTTCCAGCTTGAGCTGTTCTTCGGGATACAGTGGGGTCAGGTTGTCGAACAGAACCAAATTTTTGGAGTGTTCGGGTTTTTCAAAGCCGATTTCGCTGACCCGTAGTAGTGCGAAATAGCGTTCGCCTTCTTTCGGTGGGCGAATCTGTCCGGAGACAACATCACCTTTACGCAGTCCGAAGCGGCGAATCTGGGACGGAGACACGTAGATGTCGTCTGGGCCCGGCATGTAAGAGTACATTGGAGAACGCAGGAAGCCGAATCCGTCGGGCAGGATTTCCAAAACGCCGTCGCCGAATATCTGGCCGTTTTGGGAGGCACACTGCTGCAGGAGCTCGAAAATCAGCTCCTGCTTGCGCATGCCGCTTGGGTTCTCTACCTCCAGCTGTACAGCCAGGTCAGTGAGATCCTGCATGGATTTGAGTTTGAGTTCCGCAAGATTGAGTTTGCTGACGCCGTTACCATTGGTAGACGTGCTGACAACTGGTTTTTTCTTGCTTTTTGTGGCGGGCTTGCGTTTTGGCTTTGTGGTTTCTTTGCCGGTTTTCTTTTCGGGCATAGGTGTGAAATTCAGTTTTTAAAGGGTTTTAGCATGATATATTGATGAGCCCTTTCGGGCTTCGTCGCAGATTGTAGTCACCTGCTGATAATGCGGGGTGAGAGGGGCAAATCATAGAAGTGCCCAAAGGGGGTAATTGTCATTACCTCGTGCTGCGGTCTGTCAGCGCTGTGCGCTGGAAAACAATATTGTGGGGTATATGAATCAAGCCGCAGATGCGGCGACAAAACCGAGTTATCCTAAACAGGAAGCCTTGACAACCCCTTAACGTCTATCTTTCGATAAAAACGTACCAGTACATGTTTATTCGCTGGATTCCTGCGCTGCGATGACGTCTGCAAACATTTCGTTGATGTCTTCCTTAATGGATTCCTGATCGCGGTCCACGGAATAAGCAAGTTCCATGGAAACCAGTCCCATTGCCTGTTCCAACAAGCGGCGCTCACCAAAGGAGAGTTCCTTGTCTTTTCCGATAAGGAACAGTTCTTTGAGAACATAAGCGACATCGCCGAGATCGCCGCTTTTCAGTTTTTCGGAATACTCACGATACCGTCGGTTCCAGTTCTGCCCGGTATACCCGGTGAATTCGGAACGGTCATTGAGGGACTCGAAAATAGCATGACCATGCTCAGCGTCACAGACAGGACGCAAACCAACATTGGTGGCATTGGCAACAGGCACCATTAATGTCACGTTGTTGCTAAGAATACGAACGATATAGAAGTCGGCTTTGACACCACCGATTTCCTGCGATTCGATTCGTTCGACTCGACCAACTCCCTGAGAGGGATACACAACTAATTCATTAACCTTGAACACTGGAAACCAAGCTCCTTGCTTCTGGCTTTTCACATGCGCAGATAGAGATCATACCTAAAACGGACGAAAGAGTCCATGGAGAAAGCCGACTAGCTGTCGGTCCTTGCCGGGGTCTCTTCTTTTCTCTCTTCTGTTTTTTCTTTCTCTTCGGGTACTGTGATGGAAAAACTGTTGATGTGCTGAGTGGCGAAGCCTGCGCCTCGTCTATAAAAAATATCTAACCCTTTGCTGGCGTGGGCCATCACTTCAGGGATATGGCTGGCATTTTCGGGAAGAAAGGGTTCCAGAACCCAATCGCTGATAGGTTTGTACTTGTCATCCGGTCGACCAACTCCCAATCGCAAGCGGTAAAAAGAAGGGGTATTGAGAAACTCCTGAATGGAAGTAAGGCCATTGTGACCATTGTTTCCACCGCCTTTCTTGAGCTTCATGCGACCGACTGGCAGATCCAGTTCGTCGTGGATGACCATCACCTTATCTGGAGTAAGGCCATGCCGTCCACATATTTTGGCGACAGCCTTTCCGCTTCGATTCATGTAGGTTTGCGGTTTGGCGAGGAGTCGGTATGCCCCGGCGAACTTTATCTTCCAGAGTTCGTAGTCTCCAGATTCCTCAATCCGCTCCAGGCGCATGTTCTTGCGAGCTTCACCCATGGTGAGCAGAGAATCTATGAGCATGAACCCTATATTATGGCGGGTATCTGCATACTTGGGGCCGGGATTGCCCAGGCCGACGATGACGCTTTTATATTCCATGGTGGTGCCGCAAGGTTACATTTGGAGTGTGCAAAGCAGTATAGCAGCGTCTTTGCCAGGAATCAAAAACTCCCGGAACACGGATAACCGTGCTCCGGGAGATCATAACATTATTGGGTCCGAAGTTATTCTTCGGTTGCTTCTGCAGTTTCTTCCGCAGCTTCTTCTTCACCCTCTTCAGCTTCGGACTCTTCAGCCTTCGGAGCAACGGTGATAACAGCGTAGTTTTCTTCAAAGGTGGGAACGACACCTTCGGGGAAGTTGATGTCTTCGAGGTGGACGGAGTCCATGATCTCGAGACCGGAAATGTCGATGGTGATGGTCTCAGGAATAGACATGGGCTTACAGACAACTTCAACAGTGTCACGAAGCACCTGCAGAGTACCACCGGCTTTTTCGCCCGGAGCGGAACCAACCAGCTCGAAAGGTACGGAAACCTTGATTTCGGAATCCAAGTCTACGCCGAAGAAGTCGACATGCTCGGGGAATCCGAGGATCGGCTCATTGCGGATGCGCCACAGCAGTGCAGGCATGGTTTCGGTCTTGCCATCTTTTTCGATGACCAGTTCGAAAACCTGGGAGTTACCGACCTGTGCGTAAGCTTTTTCCAGAGGAACCAGCTCTACCTGGACAGGAAGGTTTGCACCCTTGGCGTTGTAGTAGATGCCTGGGACCATGCCAGCGGCACGGAGGCGACGGTTGGGGCCTTTGCCCAGCTTGGTACGCTCTTGAACATTCAGTTTGAGCAGTTCTGCCATGATAGTTCTCCTTGTTACGCCCTGGCCGTTCACCATGAACGGACGCTCGCGCTTTAAAAGGTTGTGCGGCTGAGGTTCAACCGCCGTGATATTTCTTTATACGAACAGTACGGACACGGAAGATTCCGTGTGCACATTGTTGATGGCTTTGGCCAACAGGGAAGCTACGGAACGAACCTTGATCTTCTGACAGCAATTTTCGCCGTTCAGAGGGATGGTGTCGGTAACGATGACTTCGGAAAATGCGGATTCCTCAAGGCGCTGCATTGCAGGACCGGAAAGAACCGGGTGCGTGGCGCTGGCCATGACTTCCTTGGCGCCGTTATCCATGATGACGTTGGCGGCTGCACACATGGTACCGGCAGTGTCGATCATGTCATCAACGACGACAGCGACCTTGTCGCGGACATCGCCAATGATGTGCATGGCTTTAGCCTGGTTGGGTGCGTCGCGACGTTTGTCGACGATGGCAAGGGAGGCTCCGAGGCGCTTGGCGTAGGCACGGGCGCGTTCCACACCACCAGCATCCGGAGAGATAATGACGAAGTCGTCATCACGATCGCGGAGGTGCTCAAGCAGAACGGGAGCGGCGAACAGGTTGTCCACGGGACAGTCAAAGAATCCCTGGATCTGGCCTGCGTGCAGGTCACAAGTGACCAGACGCTGCATGCCTGCTGCGGACAACATGTCGGCAACCAGCTTGGCGGAAATGGGTGCTCTTGGAACGACCTTGCGGTCCTGACGGGCGTAGCCGAAGTACGGCACAACCGCTGTCACGCGAGAAGCGCTGGCACGCTTAAGCGCATCCAGCATCAGGCAGAGTTCCATGAGGTGGTAGTTGACGGGAGAGCAGGTGGGCTGGATGACAAAGACGTCATCGCCTCGAACGTTTTCGCCAATTTCGATACGGATTTCACCGTCGGAAAAGCGCTCACGAAGTACCGGTGACGGTTTGGTTCCCAGATGTTCGCAGATGGCCTCAGCCAACTGCGGGCTCGCAGAACCGCTGATGATCTTCAACTCTCCGTGCATGTCAATCCCCGCAAATGCAATGTTTTATGGAAAAAGTGGCTGGGGCGGGAGGATTTGAACCCCCGAATGTCAGGACCAAAACCTGATGTCTTACCACTTGACGACGCCCCAGCATGTATATTGCTTCAAGCCGTTCGCTGCGTTGCTGCCCGATTATTCGGCGTTTGTCAACAACGTCCGTCAGCGTTTCGTGACGGGAACGGTGGTCGGCATCGCTTTGCAGGACCGGCCTTTCGGCCGACGGTCTGTCATGAACAGGCCGTCATGAATATTTCAATACCGTTCTTCTCAAGGTGGGCAGCAGCACTTTCAGCGTTCGCTCTATCTCTGAACAATCCGAAAATCGTGGCTCCGGAACCGCTCATTGATGCGGCCATCGCACCAGACTGCATAAGCCTTTCCTTGATTGATCGCAGCTCTGGATGCTGCGAAAAAACTATCGATTCAAGGTCGTTTTCCACAACCAAGGTCGAATCGGGAGAAGAGTTCTTAGTAAGGTTCGCGGGCGTTGTCAAGGATTCCTTGATCGATATGGATTCCTGTTTTTCGTCCCACGCCTTGAAGGCCCACGGCGTATCAACGTGCAAATCGGGCATGGCCAGAAGCAGGGTGAAGCCGGACAGGGAGATGTCACTCGCTTCCAGCTTTTCGCCTACACCTTGCGCCCGAGCAGGGCCATCCATCAGAAAGAAAGGAACATCTGCGCCAAGTCCGACTGCGAGCTGAATCAGTTCATCATGGGGGAGGGCTTTTGTCCCGGCATTCTCGTTGAGCCAGCGCAGGATGGTTGCGCCATTGGACGAACCGCCCCCCAGGCCGCCGCCCATGGGAATGTTCTTGTTCAGTGTGACAAACATACCGGGTTGATACCCTGTAGCTTCGCCAAATGCCTTCCATGCCTTATAGATAAGGTTGGATGTTGATTCCAGATCAGGATTTTCAGGGCAACGCATGAACATGTGCTCGTCGTGACCGGGCTCTATGCGTATGGTGTCGTAGAGTCCGTGGATCGGATAGAAGAGCGTGTCGAGTTCATGATACCCGTCCTGACGCAGGCCGAGTACTTTCAGGTAGATATTGATTTTGGCCGGAGACGCGAGGATGGATTCGGAAATGGGTTCTTGAATGGACATGTATAAAGGATAACGGGGCTCCGGTCGGAGCCCCGTTTTGTTGTTTGTTATTCGTCGATGGGCAGGGCCACGAAGATGTTCTGTCCTTGCCGCTTGAGAAGCAGCATGACCGCACCGCGCTTCTTGTCGCGCTCGATGACGGTTTCGAGTTCGTCAGAGGTGTTCACATCCTGCTGGTTGGCCTGGATGATCACATCACCTTGTCGAATGCCTTCATTGGCTGCCGGAGAGTTGGGGGCAACCTGTATTACCAGCAGTCCCTGGACCTTTTCCAGCCCGAGGGCAGCGGCTTCCTTTTCGTTGACGGGCTTGATGCCCATGCCAAGGACGCTCGAAGGCTTGCTCGGGGCCTTGGGCTGCATGGATGCCATGACCTGCTTGCCGCGCTCGCCAAGAATGACGGTTCGTGTGGTTTCCTTGCCGTTGCGCCACAGTGTCAGGCGTGCCTTGTCACCGGGCTTGAGGCTTGCCACAAGTCGGAGCAGTTCGTTGTTGTCAGATACTTCCTTGCCGTTGACCTTGAGCACGACATCACCCTGACGGACACCGGCCTGATCAGCGGGCTGTCCCTTGCCGACCGAGGCAATGAGTGCACCGGTGGCCTCATCAAGACCAAGAGCCTTGGCCTGATTTTCGCTCACAGGCTGGATGGTCACGCCGAGCCAGCCGCGCTTGACGCTCTTGCCCTTGCGCAGGTCGGCGATAATCTTTTTGGCCTGATTGGACGGCACGGCAAAGCCGAGGTTCTGTCCCGCTGCATTGATCAGGGTGTTGATTCCGATGACCTCGCCCTTGAGGTTCAGCAGGGGGCCACCCGAGTTGCCCGGGTTGATGGAAGCATCGGTCTGCAGGAAGTTGTCAAAAGGACCAACTCGCAGGTTGCGATACTTGGCCGAGATGATACCGGCCGTCACCGTATGTTCGAGGCCGTAAGGGTTGCCGATAGCCAGCACCCATTCTCCGACCTGAATCGCGTCTGAGTCGCCAAAAGAGAGCGTCGGCAGGTCACGCTTGATATCAACCTTGATCACAGCGAGGTCGGTTTCCTTGTCGCTGCCGATCACTTCGGCTTCATATTCTTCCTCGTTCCCCTGCAGGGTGACCGTGACGCGATCCGCGCCTTCGATGACGTGGTTATTGGTCACTATCAGGCCGTCGGATGAAATGATGAACCCTGATCCCTGACCGCGTTGGGTGCGGGGTTGGCCGGGTTGCTGGCCGAAGAACTGATCAAATCGGTCAAAGAAATCCTTGAACGGATGTCCATCAGGAATCTGCTGTCTAAACTGCTGGCCTGGCGGTGTGGCTGTAGCCGTCTTTTCGGTGGAAATGAAGACAACAGACTTACCGGCTTCGGCTGCCAGCTCCGTGAACACGGGCAGGCCGTTGGCCTGTGCAAACGCCGGCAAAAGCAGGAGCAGTGTGAGGATAAAAGGTATTTTTACAATGCGTCGAATCATATAGCCTCCTAAAAGGATGCGGAAAACAGGATGGTGGATTATTCCCACAGTTTGTTGAGTATATGTCATTTTTTTGTGTTGTAAACAGTGTGCAATGGATTGCATCGAAAAAAATGCACAACCGGTGTCTTCATTGGTGGATGACACCACTGATTTCGGTCTTTGATTGGCTGGGTGTGAGAGTGCGGAAAGGCGCAAAAAAGACGCCTCCGGGGGGAGAGGCGTCCTGGCGAGTGTGGATTGAAAATGTCGGTTAGATGGGCTTGGCAGTGGGGTATGCCTTGAGCAGCTTGTCCATGGTCTTCACGATGGAGCCATCGTACTCGATGCCGTAGTAACTGTCGGAATACCATACGGCCTGCGCAGTCATGCGTTCGTCAATGTAATCACCGCCCTGGCTGTAGTTGTACACATTGACCACATCGCCAACAGCCATTTCATAAGGATATTGGTTCTCCTCAAACTTCAGTCTGGCTCCGTTGGAGCTGATGTCATAGAGGTAGGCTTTGTAGCTGGTGCCTTCTCCCGACAATACTTCACACGAAACTTCCTGATCCAACTGATACCGCTGATACCTTCTTCTTTCGTCCATTTTTGCCTCCTTTCAGGCCAAAAAAATACGACAACACCTGTGCGACATTTGGCGTCGAAGGGCATTATCTGAACGAATTGTCGGTGGTAATGGGCAAAAGAGAATGAGTTGGAGTTCTGCTTCTATGTCGCTTATCAACTACCTACCCAGTTTATACCTCGCCGGGACCGTTATAGACAAACGTTTTGCGTCGATTATAACAACGCCGAGACCTCTGCACGGCAAATCCCACACTTTTACTCTTTAACTATTTGATTTATTATGCTATTATTTCTCCATCCAAAGGAGGAAGGCATGGCTATTCGGCAGAAAGGACCTCGGTTGGGTGATTACTTCCTGGGGCACCGCAGAACCAAGACCACATTTCTGGATGAGATCAACGAACTCATCGACTGGCAGCCCATCAACGCCTTTCTGTGCAAGAAGATCAGGCGCAAGGCCAACGCCGTGGGCAATCCCGCCTATCCGCCTCTGGCGATGTTCAAGATTCTGCTCTTGCAGCGTTGGTACAACCTGAGTGATCCGGGCGTGGAGCAGGCGCTGCTCGACCGGCTCTCCTTTGTCAGATTTACCGGTTTTTCCATCGAGGACGACGTGCCGGACGAGACCACCATATGCCGTTTCCGTAACGGTTTGATCCGCCTGAAGGTGCTGGACTCCTTGCTCGACATGCTTAACCGCCAGCTTGAAGGACAAGGGCTTCTTGTCCGTGAGGGAGCCGTGGTGGACGCCTCGGTAGTCGAGTCGCAGCGGCGGCCGCGCAAGGTTATCGACGTGATGCCTGAGGACCGTTCCGAGGACGCCGAAGAACAGGATGGGCCGGTGGACTGCCGGGTCAGCTATTCGGATGACGAGGAGGCGGCCTGGCTCCGCAAGAGAAATCGGGCCTATTACGGCTACAAGCTCCATGCCGCGACGGACAGTCGAGACGGGTTTCTGCTCTGTGGTCACATCACTCCCGCGAACCATTCGGACACGGGCGAATTCGAGCGGCTCGTGAATGGCGTCGGCCTTGATCCCGGCGCACGGGTTTATGCGGACAAGGGCTATTGCAGCGGGAAGAACCGGGACATTCTGTTTGATCGCGATTTGGAGGACGGAACCATGGACAAGACGCCTCGTGGCGGCAGGCTGACAGACTTCGAAAAGACCCGCAACCGTGACATCAGCAGCATTCGGCAAATAGTCGAGCGGGCCTTCGGCACACTCAAACGTGGCTACGCATTCTTTCGGTCCCGATACGTGGGTCGTGAGAAGGTGGAGGGAGAGTTCCACATCCTCGCCATGGCGTTCAATTTGAAAAAAGCTGTTCGACTGGCGCGAGCCTGAAGGGAGAGGTGCGTCCAAAATCCGGCATTTCGGCCAGAAATGGCAGGAAAAGGCCGGGAATGAGCCCAAGCTGGGGTGCGGTCAGAACATCAAATTGGGTGCGGAGCGCAAGGCACGGACGCGAAAAGGGGATGCGCAGAGGTCTCACGCCATTTAAGCGTTTGAATCCTGATGTCATTTATCGGCATCAGTGGTATGTTTTATATTGATGGGTGTGAAGACTTGCCTTTTCCCGTTGGGTCGGCTAGGAGATTTCCCCGGTGATCGCCAGTACGGTCATCCGTGTGCCCCCATAGCTCAGGTGGATAGAGCACAGGATTCCTAATCCGGTAACCAGCCCCGTGTTTGCGGGGCTTTTTCGTTTTTGGGACGGATTTGGGACGTTTTTTGTGTGGCTACTTTGCGGCGAAAAGGTCTATCGGGCCGAGCTTCACACGGTCTGCCTCTTCTTTGAGGTGGCTGTCTGCGACATGCGCGTAAATCTCTGTGGTTGTGTAATCAGTGTGTCCCATTAGGTCTTGGAGCACCCGCAAGTTCCCACCTTTTTCGATGAATTGAGTTGCAAATGTGTGGCGCAGGGAGTGGAGTTTTAGGTGTCCAAGGCCAGCTGCTCGTAATTCACGCTTTGTGTATCTGCTGATTGTGTGCGGAGATCGCCAACGATGGAACACCCAACCGTTGTTTTGTGGGCCTATCGACTCCAACACGGCTCGAAAGGCGGCGTTGATTGGATACCACCTTGTAAGGTGTCCCTTGGCCTTGCGAACAAGATACTCGCCACGCTGTAGATCAACGTCCGACCAGTCAAGATTCAACAGTTCGTTGCGCCTCCTGCCTGTAGAGATATACGCCGCTGTCATTCTTCGGAGGTCTATGTCAGATATCCCGGCCAAAAATTTTGATATGCGGTTGCCATCAATGTAGGTCGGCGGCTTTTTTTCTGTGGGTATTTCTTTGGCCGAGGCTATAGGATTTTGGCGCATATAGCCCCACTCTTTGACCTTTCCCATAGCAGCCCGAAGGTGACGAATATTTTTGTTTATGGTGGTTGCTTTGTTGCCAGACTTGAGGCACTGGGCAACGAATAAGTCGACGTGTTTAAGGGTCACCCTATCAATTCGAGTAGAGTCACCGATCATTTGGCTGAACTTCTTGAATGCTACGCGGTCCTCATCGTAGGATGAATGGGTTTTTGTTTCTCTGGCCCATTCCAAATACTCATCTTTAAACTCGCCAAAAGTTTTACTTGTCTCCCCCTTTAGCTCTACCAGTTTTCCCGCAAGGTATTGCTTTTTTATCTCTTTGAAGACACGCTCTGCCTCCCTTTTGTCCGTGACAGTGCGCCCCACATACCGTTTGAGGCTGTGGCGTTTGCCGTCTATGCGGATAAAATATCCCGGCCTATCTGGGCGGGTGCAAAGGGAGAGGGACATCATGTCCCTATAATCCGAGTGCCTTCCTGATTGCAAGAGAGTCTACCTCATGTCGGTTATAAAATTCGTCGATGGACTCGCGGTCGAAACGGCGGTGGTTCCCAACCGTGCGAGATGCTTGAATCACGCCTTCATCCGCATATTTTCGAAGCGTGTTGGGAGACAATCCACTGTAACAAACAGCTTGTTTGAGGGATAACCATCGAGGAGTCATTTTATTTTATCTCTTATTCCTATATACTTTTGTTTCGCTGGGGTGTTCCCAGTTGAACGCGATTAGTGAGATCCGGGTAGTCCAGACGTTGACCGCCCGGCTCTCTGTCCTGTTGGCGGTGGGTTAGGCCGCCGCTGGGGAGGGGAAGAGTTTAGAGGGGGGGAGACCTGTTAATTATTGTCTCGCCTCTTTGGGCAACGAAGAAGGCTTCTTTTACGCCTCGCAGATACCCGCCTTTGAAAAGCATGTGACTCGTATCTTTTTCGAAGGTGTCAAAGGCTTTAATCAGCTCATGGCCACTGAGAGAGCGCATCTCCGTAATTCTGTTTTTCATCGCTCGGCAATGCTGAAACATTTTTTGAAGCGCAAGCCGATCTCGCAAAACTTTAATGGGTGTTACGTCTATGTTGACCGTAATAGTGAGTTCTCCAATATTCGCCGTTTTTATAAATCTCCGTTGATTGTGATACGTGGAGGTTTAAGAATTGGCCTTTGCCTTTCTTCATCCCACTTTGAAAAATCAAAATTAGCATTTTCCTCTTTCACTTGGGCAATCAATATTCGTATAGCACTGTAGTGCCTCAAAATAGTTTCAAGGTCGCCATATCCATCAATTTCAATTTTGCTTAAATCCATTATTGATCGACCTCGGTTGTATCAGTTGCGGAAAACACAGAGGCAAAACGAGCAGCCAGCAGTTCAACGTCAGCCTTTGCTTCACGCGCTGCCCTCATGATTTTCTCGTTCTCTTGCATGAGGGCGTGGATAATCCTTGCCGCCGCGTCCTTGTACGCTTCGTCGGCGTCATATGTTCCGGCCTCAATCGCTATATCTTCTTTAATCTCGTCCAGTGTCACCATAAACTGTTTCCTTTTTGGAAAGTGTTGACCAATTTTCCCAAGTGGTAAAAATAGTCGCCTTGTCTCATGTAAGTGGTTATCCGCAGCTATCGGACATCGGAAGATGGTCTTGCAGGCTCTGGCAATTGTCACAACGAAAGATGTGGCATCCAGCACCGTAGGCCGTACCCATGTTGCACTCGCCGCCGTCAAGAACCTCTTCACGGGGAAGCCCCCGCTCATGTATGATTTTCTCGTCGTATATCCACTTCTCATTCTCGCTATCCCATGCGCCGTTTTCGCGGCACTCAGAGCAGCAAGGAATGGTGGTAATCCCGAACGCGGTATATCCGCACTTTTTGCATTTCATCACTTTCATGGTCGTCTCCTTATGCTGAGTGAGTGGGGAGCGGGGAGGATTTGAACCACCGCACATCGTCCTTGATGTCTAGAATACAAGGCTTATAGATGCGTTTTCTAAAGCCTTCGGGCTTGCAAACCGTTCAGCGATATGCCCTCACCACCGGGAGCCGCCCCACAATAAAATTATTCGCCTTTAACTTTTGTCGAAACCTTGTCGATGTCGCATATCATTTCTACAGAGATAACAACGTCATCTGCGTAGTCGGCGGCGTCATGAATATCAGCCGCAACGACATGAACCGTGTTAATTTCGCCTGAGGGACGCTTGCTTTTTACGCAATAAATTTGACCATTTTCCATTCTTCTCACCTCATGATTCCCTATTCGTTGTTGTGGCAGCCCCTGGCGTAGGCTCCAGGGGCTGCCTTGGTTCCGCTACAGTGCGCAGACGGTGTCGCCCTGATCGTTCATCAGGTACGCTTTCTTGTCGTAGTAGACGGCCACCAAATCTCCGTCATATCGAGCCAAGACCAACCGCTTGCAGTCTTTAGCCTTGTCTTCCACGCCGAAGGTGTAGGAGCATTCTTCCTCCGCCATGGCGGGGGCTATCCTTTCGTTTTGAGTATCCAGCTTGACGCACTCCATGAAGCTCCAGCCTTGTTCAGTTTCAAACTTTGCAATCATTGCGTATCTCCTTGCGTACTTGCGTTCGTGCCTACGAAAAATTGTGATGATTGCGGATTAGTTGACGGCTTCGGCAAGGTCGCTGGCCATACCCAAAAGATGGAGGTCCTTGTTTGCCGCTGCCGGGTTAAACCAAAGTGTTTCGACGCGCTCTCGCGCACCGTCTGCGAACCAATCTTTATCGAGGGACTTCCAATCGCCGTATAGGTCCTCGTAGAGGTCGCAACGATAACCGGACAGGACCACCTTGCCCTTGAGGTCGTGCAGCGCGGCGGCTAGGTCCTCGTGCTGTGCATCGTCCATTTCGTGGGCGTACACATCGCCGTTGGAGTCCTTGCACCGGGTAGACCGGACATAAGGGGGATCCACGTAGAAAAGAACGTCTTCGCGGTCCAATGTCGGGATGAGGTCTAGGGCTGGCTTGTTTCGGATGGTCACGCCCTGGAGCCTTTCACAAAACCAATCAAGGGCGTTGGGGTAGTTGCGCCAATCATTGGCCGGGCTGGTGCCGGATCTAAATGACTTGCCACGAAAGCCAGTGGTGTACTTCGCATTTGAAGAGGCCGAACCAAACCCCATGAAAGACCTCACGATTGTTCGACGGGCCTTTTCAATGGGATCCTCTGCCGCTTCGTATGCGCCGAAAAATTCGACCTCGGAAAACGGTGTGAGGGTGAGTTGCTTTTTCAACTCTTCCATTTGGAGGGGCTCCCGCATTACCTGAAAGACGTTCACAACCTCGTCGCCAAGGTCGTTGTAGACTTCGGCATACACGCGGGGCTTTTGCAGCAATACGCTTGCAGCTCCCCCGTATGGCTCAACGTAAACCTTGTGGGGCGGAAGGTGCTTGATAATCCAGGGTGCCAGCTTCCACTTGCCGCCATGATATCGAAGTACAGGTCTTGTTTTCTTCATAGTCTTGCTACTGCTGATAGTACGGTTAAAATGGACAGTCTTCCCGCCAGAACGGGTCATAGAAGTCCCAAGCTGCGTTGCCGATATATTCCACCCAACATCCGCAATCAGGACACATACGGCCACAATCGGGGAATTCAGGACACCCCTCACCGTGATTTGGTTCGCCGTCGTCATGGTGAATTCCCTTTTCTTCGTAGTTGCACCAACCGCACCGCGTACACTTCACAATGCCGAAGTCGGTATTGATTGCTTCCTCTTCGTGAGACCTTGGGAACGGGGTCAACTTATCCATTCTAGTCACCTGCTTTTGAATACGTTTATGCCGCTGAAAAGAGCGACTTTTGCATTGGACGTGAAAGTCTTTTGGCTGCTAGTTCGCAGTATTGCTCATTGCGCTCAATGCCTATCCATTTACGGCCAAGCTGCTCGCATGCAACGGCTGTTGTGCCGCTCCCCATGAACGGGTCGAGGACTACAGGCAGCTTCTCAGCCCACGAAAGGCCAAGGCACCACGCAAACAATTCAAGAGGCTTCTGTGTGGGGTGTTCTCGTCCAGGTACATGGCGGTTGTGATCGAAGACGCGGACAATGTTGTCTGCACTTGTCCATGCAAGTTCGGCCTCTGCTAGTGTGAATCCCCTTTCTGGTTTGTTCCAGATCAGCCAGCAACGCGATGCGGGGAGTGCGAAGTAGTTTCCTCCCCAAATAATTTGCCCCTTGGAGACCCGTTGAATGTCTTCAAAGACTTCCTGTCTGGGAGCGGCAGCGTCCCAATCGTTACGCACTTCTTTCTCAGCGTGTGTTTTTGACCATCCGCTTTTCTGGCCTGAACCACCAACCCACTTGCCACCAATCCCATACGGGGGATCGGTAAGAACAAGATCAACGAACTTGTCTTCCATGTCGCGCAGTACATCAGCACAGTCAGCATGAAAAAGCTGTCCAAGTTTAGTTTCAAAATAAGGCTTCATAAATCTAAACTGCCTATCAAGCGTTTTGGCCTTTTGCCTTGGCAACGACCGCACTAAGGTCGTGATAAAGGCTGCTCTGGTTGTCGTGTTCAAAGGGGTTGTATTCGCGCTCAAGGCACCGCTCCAAAACATTCAGCATATCAGGTGCGCCAGACAGTTCGGCCAGCTTCACCGATACGTCGAAGAGACGGAGGGCGCGCCACAGTGCGCCGATACCCTTGTCCCTGAACCAACGCGCACCGGAAACGGCTACGTTAGTGCAGGGCGGAAAGAACGCGGCAAAGGCGATCTCCTCGCGGGGAAGCATCCAATCCAGCATGTCAGCACCGACTTTGATGATATTGCCTTCCCGGTGTTCGCCTTCGGGGTGCTGAATATCCACGCAGTAACAGGTATACCCGGCTTCTGCCCAAGGCTTCACCATGTTGGTGCTGTGGTCGAAACAAGAAACTACAATCATTTCTGGTCTACCTTCTATCAATAGTCGTACGGGTCGGGCTTCTCGGCGTATGCCTTCCAGGTGCGCTCGACTTGCTCGTCCACCCAAATGGTCTTTTCACACGCCACACATTCAAATTCGACGGGGGCATCTCTACTGACTCCTAGAAATTTGATAAGGGCCGGCGACAATAGGGTCTCAATAATCCCTTCCCGCACCATGCGGACCGGCCCAACTTTTTTCATCGGAGACAGCCCCCGAAATTTGTTGCTTACCCAAGTGGGCAGATCGCCGCGTCTGGCACAAACCCTTGACAGTGGAGTTCAAAGTTTTTGAATGGGTCGGCGGTGGCCGGGATATTCCAAGGGATATTTTTCCTATGCTTCCTGACCTCTTCCCGCCTCTGCCGTGCCTTCCTGTTGTTTTCCAAACTGAGGTGTCTGAGATGCTCTTTTTGGCAATCTTCACTGCCGCATGTAATTTGCTTCTCTCTGGCAGTTTCAAAGGGTTTGCCACAGATGATGCACTCGCGATTGTAAACTTTAGTCCCTCGTTTCTTGCGGTACTGGTCACGGATGCGGATTGACTTGCAGATATCGGAGCAAACTATCTGCACACCGCTGTTGGGCAAAAACTCTTTCTTGCATACGGCGCAAAGCCTTTTCTTTTTCATGGCTGCCATTATTCTGCCCTCGTGAAAGCCAGTCCGTTACCGAAAACAACTGGGATGCCGCTCATTATTTCAAGCCATTTGACCCTGGCGCGTGCAGGAGAGAAGCCATTGCCAACCAGAATGGCCATGGCGTTTTCCTTATTGAAGGTCAACTCGCGTTGAACGCCGTCTATTTTCATTGTGATTGCCGCTTGCATTAGACCTCCCTCATTCCCATTTCTCGCCGCCAACGCTTGGCGCGGTTGATGTTTGTCTTGATGGTGTTGCTTTCGCATATGAAACACGCTTGGCCTTGGCTGTGATGGATAAAGCCGCAAGTGGTGCAGAGACGGCAGCGGCGATCATCAGAAAATTTGCGCTTGATTAATTCGAAAATACCCATGCTACTTGCTCCTTTTGAAGTTAGCGCAGTCCCTGGCCTTCCAAATCGGGTCAAAGTTTGACGGATAATCAAACCAGCCGTTTGCTACTCCGTGTGCAACTCCCTCCATTGCAGTGTCAGGATTGACGCACTTCTTGTGTGCGCTATGAGTAAGCGGCTTGCAGTGCGCACAGTGGTAACATTCATCGTTTTTCTGCATTGTCTTTACGCTCCATGGTTTCCCTGTCGGCGTGGTCGTTGGCTTCCCGCTCGTAATCATCAAGAGAGTTGTACCAACGCCCGTTTATGAAGTACTCGCCAGTTGACCCGTCATAATAAGGCGTGCGCCCCATTTTGTTCTCCATTTCCAGTTTGAAATTTAGCCGGGGTTTATGGCCTCCCGGCAAGGATCACGAGGAGTAGGTATGGCTATGACGATACAGAAAGCCTCGTAGCAAACACTCTCGTCATACCGCCCGTTTTTCGTTGCCCCTCCTAATCACGGTCTTTCACGCTTTCACCGAGGCTGACACGGCGCCGGTCTTGTTGGGAAATTAGTATTTAGCCCAGTCAACTGCCTCTTGGCGGCTGATGAAAAAGTGGATGCCGTTGGTGCATTCAATACGCGGGTCGTCATTGTACAAGTCGGGGTAAACAGTTTCTCCAACGGTGTAGATAAATGACCCGTCCATCCACCCTCCGCATTGCTTTTTAGGTTCGCCGTCTGAGCCGACAATTTCCAACACCTTGACAAATTCAGCCCGACATTTACGCGACCCGATTGCGGTCAGACGCTTG